>JAQXXN010000143.1 GCA_029226085.1 Thermoflexaceae bacterium | reverse complement strand
ATCGTAAAGTGAATTTTTAAATTCCATCATTTTATACCAAAAGTGGAATTTACTCTTGCACATAGTTTTTGATACAATCTCATATGGTTATCTGTCTGTCAGAAAGGATTACCATATGAATAAACATAACCAAAAACATTTAACTATTTCCGACAGACTATATATTGAACAAGAATTACTTCAAAAAACATCCTTTAAAGCAATTGCAAAGGTACTTCATAAGGATCCCACTACCATTTCAAAAGAAGTTAAGCGTGCTCGGATTCTAATCTCTCGTGATAGATTTGCACGTAAATGCAGGCTATGTTATTTCTATGATTCGTGCTCAGATAGAAATTTATGCCGTAAAATTAAGGAACATCCAATTTTTAACACTTGCGGACCTCTTTGCAAGAAGTGCTATAGGTGGAATCCTCAGGATGAATGTCCAAACTTTCTTGAATTCACTTGCCATAAATGTACCAAAGCACCTTATGTATGTAACTCCTGTCCAAAGCATCGCACTTGTTTTTTAGAGCACTACATTTACGATGCCAAAAAGGCGCAGCGTTTATATGAGCAGACTCTTTCAAAGTCCCGTGAAGGAATCAATATGACTCCGGAAGAGTTACAGGAACTGAATGATTTGATATCTCCTCTTATTCTTAAAGGACAGCCATTAAGTCATATCTTTGCAGTGCACGCTGATGAAATACCGGTCTGCAGAAGAACTCTTTACAACTATTTAGACCAGCGTGTGTTCCAAGCACGAAATATTGATTTACCACGTCGCGTTCGCTATAAAAAGCGCAAGAAGACATCCGAACCAAGAAAGAACAAAAACCTTCAACAGGTATATCGCAACAAACGTACTTATGTGGATTTCGAACGTTTTATGGATGCTCATCCAGACCTTGATGTTGTAGAAATGGATACGGTTAAAGGTGGACGAGATAAAGGAAAATGTCTCCTTACTCTTCTATTTAGAAGCTGTAGTTTTATGATTGTAATTCTTATGTCGGACTGTACCCAAAGAAGCGTGATTAAAGCTATTAACGACCTTACTGAAGTACTTGGTATCAGAACATTCAAGAAGTACTTTCCCGTAATTTTGACTGACAATGGTTCCGAATTCAAGAATCCCTGGGATATAGAAAAGACCGAATCCGGAACACATAGAACTTATGTATTCTACTGTGATCCTTACGTTTCGAATCAGAAAGGGCGTCTGGAAAAGAATCACGAATACATTCGATACGTTATTCCTAAAGGGCGCAGCATGTATAGATACACTCAGGAAGATATCAACCTGATGACCAGCCATATAAACTCCACAGCAAGGGACAGCTTAAACGGTGCTACTCCATTTGATTTGGCAGCATTACTTTTGGATAAAAAAATCCCGGCACTAGCAGGACAGTTTAAAGTCTCCCCAGACGAAGTCATGCTAAAACCGGAATTAATTGAACACCGTGACCATTCAAAGGAGGCTGCACATGAATAATCACATGCCTTCCTATGAAGAACTGCTTATCATTAATTCACAGCTTGGAGAACACTGCAATGAACTTGAAGCTGTCATACATGAACAGGAACTACAGATTGATGAGCTCTTCAGGGCATCAACCATGTATCGTGAACTGTACATGGAATTAAGATACAACAAGCAATAGTCACTAAATTTTGAGAGCAGGCAGATAACCACTCTACATCAAAAAAACATCAAAAGCCATTATAGACGGGTGGAATTTATTTTTTCTCAAACTGCTCCAGTCGTCTGTTTACCATGCAAACAAACAGACTTCATAACATGGATTATAGCACTTTTCAGGGTACTTTTGTATAGGGTATCGTCAAAAAAGTTGCTCAAAATCGAAAATACGAGGTCAAATCAATCACAACTGGAATTTACTTTTTCATTTGACCATCTACCGAATTTTAACCAACGAATTTTAACAATCACCGGTACAGTACAACTGCATTCCTCCCAAGTTCCTCATACCTTGCTTCAACGGTTCCCATGTCATATATGACCATCCTTCCATCCGCAAGCGGGTCCATCAGATAATAGTTCTCCTCATCATACCCGCACAGCACCATACAGTGCTCTCTTGCAGTCCACACATATCTGCTTCCATCCTTAAGATAATATTCCATTCCCTCATAAGACGGTTCCATGTCAATTGTTACCCACACAATAACAGGAATCTTTCTTGCGATATACTCCTTTGCCAATGTGTATAGCGGTTCTCCCGATACATTTTTATAACGGATTTCTGACATTCCCGGATAATTCTCATCCTTCATGGCTTCCAGTGCTTTCATGATAACCCTTGGAAAACATCCAAGGCTTCCTGCTTCAAAAGGATTTCCTGCAAAATATTCATCAGGATCCGGTCCGTATATCTTACCATTTTCTTTCCAGAAATTTTCACAGGGCAGATATTCATTGATAAATTCCTCAGGAGAAATATCAATTCCCATGTATTGCAGTCCCATCACCGTGCTGACGGATTCACAGCCTGTCGGGATTTCATCCTGTGACAGACCTTTCATTGTAATAAATGCTCCACCCTTTCGTTCTTCTTCTTCACTCGGGCCGGAATAGGCCGTATTATTCACGGCATTTTTTATCTGTGTTGTATCCTCCCCCGTTATTCCTGCCAGGAATCTTCCCACTGTCTTAATATCCTTCCAGGAACAAATGACAGCCATCAGAATGACAACCACGAGCATTTTATTACGAAATGCTCTTTGCCTTCTCCTCTTATGCCTTCTTTTTCCTCTCCGTTTCTGCATATAATCAACACTCCCTGCAAGATTCTAAAATCATCTTACAGGGAGGCTGTATCATTCCTCGCACGAAAATGTATCTTATTTGCACAATTTTGGTATCATTTTTGTATCCGTATTATTCTTCAATTCCAATTCCTTCGCTTCTTTCCTGTAGCTTTTCATCGATATATTGTAAAAATATACTTTCCAACTCCTCTAATGTACTGTTTTCCGAAACATCGACGTCACACGAAGCAATACTAATATAATCCGGTCCCAAGTCCCGTTTTATATTCTCCGGTAAGATTCCTGCCTCTTCATAATAATTCTTTAGATTTACTGCATACAGTAAATCATAATCCGGTCCAAAATCATAAAAATTTTCCGAATGATATCCATATTTACATCCTAATAACAAATAAAGAATTTTATAACTCTCCATGTCAAATAATATTATTCCGCTTCCTATCCATTCATCCGCATCTTCCGCAGCATAAAGTTGCACCATTCCTATTTCACAGGAATAGATTTTATTATTAATTACCCGAATAATCTGTACTTTCATTCCCATACGCTTCGTAAATTCAGACAATAATATCTCCGGTCCGGTTTCTGACCATGGATAAAGAAGAAATTCCCGCATTTCCTTTACTAAATTTGCGCTGATTTCCCACAATTGTTCCTCTGTAAAATATGGCTCATTTTCAACCATCACTATACAGTCATCCGAACTCATTGACTCGATTTCCTGTAACAAACTCATCTTTTCATCCACTGAAGTGATAGAATAATCCATTATCCTGATTTGATTAAACAGACTCTCATCTTCCTTTTGATAATATCTTCCCGGTATTTCCAGAAGAATTAAGGTCACTGCCAGAAGTGTAATCAGAACAACTGCATTTTTTAATAATTCCCGGACATTATTCTTCAGATTGTCCATCTTCTGCACCTCCGTCTATCTTATTTTCATTCTCCATGGAAAGCTTAAGCATTACGGATGTTCCTTTACCGGCTTTGCTGGTAACCTCTATCTCTCCCTTATGAATGAAAACAATCTTTTGTACCAATGCAAGCCCCAGTCCAGCACCGCCCTGCTTTCTTGCCCTGGACTTATCTACCATGTAAAAAGGTTCCATGATTTTGTGGATTTCCTCTGCTGGAATTCCACATCCCGTATCCGTTACCGTGATAACATATTCCTTTTCTCCTTTTTCTCCTGTAACCTTAATCTCCTGCCTGCTCTTGGATGCCTTGCAGGCATTATCCACCAGATTCATGACTGCCGTTATCATTAAAGATGGTTCCATCTTAAGTCCGGCGGGCTCCAAGTCCACACACACGGTAACAGAGTATTTTTCTTCCAGAAACCTGACTGATTCCCTTAATCGTCTGCCAAGCTCCTGTGTACTCATGTCAGCCATTACAAATTCTGTTTTTCCCAATACAATAATCTGCAACAGATTCAGTGCCAGCTGTTCCAGCCTTTTTCCTTCATTATAGATAAAATTTCCGTATTCCCTGCGTTTATCAGGAGCCAGGTCATAGGTTCGAAGCAGATCCGCATACCCGATAATGGATGTAAGAGGCGTTTTAATTTCATGGGTAAAATTACCTAAGAAATCCTCTTTTCTCTGTGCCGAATCCTTTAGTTCCTGAATATATTTCTCTGTATTCCCACCAAGCAGATTCAGTGTCCCGGCAAGTTTTTGCGCTTCATAGGACTTCATTTTCCGGTACCCATCGTCCACCCGCACGGAATAATCTCCTTTTGCAATTTGCTCTGCCATTGCAGTTACCTTTACCAGCGGTCTTGTGATATAGAAGGAAAATAAATATAAAATAATGGCAATTACAACCGATGCCAGAATAATCACCTGCCGGTACAGCCCGTAATTGGAATCGCGGCGTTTTAAGATATCCGTGATATCATAATAATTGATAATATACCGGTCCTTACATCTGCTGGTTACCTGAATCACCTTTTGCCGATTCACGTCTATGATGCTGGAAATAATCTGTCCCTCTGCTATATCCTCATAACCATTAAGAACAATCTGTTCTTTCCATTCTCCATAATCTCCAAGAATTACTTTATCCTGACCGTTTCCTGACATTCTCTGCATCAGCCCGGCAAGGGAATACTCGGCATAATTACTGTCCGGCAGTTCTTCCAATGTGGCAACATAAGTATATAGAATTTCATTATTTTCCGTTGCAGAATCCATTGCCTGTTTTATGTCACTCTGATATGCTGAATCTATGAGAATAAATCCACCGGCCACCGTTACCAGCATCATGATGCAGTATGTAAATACAAAAATCTTTAGCGATATTTTCATGCCGTCCCCCATTAAGAATCTACTTCTTCGACAAAACGGTATCCTACTTTAAATACTGTCTGAATATTTTTTTCCATTCCAAGCTTCTTACGCAGCCGCTGTATATGCAAATCCACCGTTCTGGTATCCTCACAGAAAGGATCCTTCCACACCTTCTCATAAATGATTTCCCGGTACAATGCAACATTTTTGTTTTTTACCAGAAGCAGTAAAAGCTCAAATTCCTTATAAGTAAGTTCCACAGGAATCCCTGCTTTTACCACGCTTCTGGAAACCGTGTCTATGGTCAGATCCAGTATGTTGATGATTTCGGAATACTTATTGAATCTTCTCAAGACCACTTCCACCCGTGCCACAAGTTCTGCGACATCGAATGGTTTTATAATATAATCCTCCGCCCCAAGCCGGAGTCCTTTTACCCTGTCCTTCACGTCTGTCTTTGCCGTCAGAAAAATAACCGGTATCTGATACTGCCTGATATAATCAATTAATTCAAATCCGTCAATCTTTGGCAGCATGACATCCAGAAGCACCAGATCATATATTCCGTTTTCGATTTCCGTTGCCGCACTTTCCCCATCATGCGCACATCTGCAGGAATATCCTGCATTTTCCAGTGTTTCCTTTATCAGATTTGCAATCGGAAATTCATCATCCACAACTAATATATTCACCATGCGAAAAGTCCTCCTATGCCATCTTATAATAAGTTTGTATCATTTTTGTATATTGTCCAGACCATGTGATATTATTTAATTACAAAAATTTTAAAAAAACCTTGCATTTCTTTCATTTATTTATTATACTACAAGATGTTGTGATACTTTTTCAACAAAAGATTTTCATGCCGGGGTGTGGCTCAGCTTGGTAGAGCGCTTGGTTCGGGACTAAGAGGTCGCGCGTTCGAATCGCGTCACCCCGATTAAAAAGCCTGGAAGCTTAATTGTTTCCAGGCTTTTATTTTGTCACAAAAGAATAAATAAACCATTCACCATTCATTTTTTCATAAAGCACCCTGTATTTCACGGTTTCCTCTACCGTTCTTTCCCGTTCGGTATCCGTAATCTTCTTTAATTCAATAGTAACATCACATGCGAAATGATTCTCATCAAAAATCTGCATGTCCGTCACTTCTTCTTTTGTAAATTCCATGGATTTTGCTTTAATCATCCATTCCAATGACTGCTGGGATGCACGCACTGCCTTATATGCCTTGCTGTCCGTTCTCATTACCGCTGTCAGCTCATCAAAAGTTACCAGCCCGCTTATGTGCTTCAGATAATACTCGAATTTATGAATTGCAATGTCTGCCAGTTCAAAATCATAAAAATAAGAGCCTTTCACAAAATCATTTTCCTGCGGTGCAATGATATTTCCCTTCGCATCGGTTACCGTAATGTCTTCAACGGAATCTGCTGCTACAAGATAGATACATTTCTTTATTTCTTTTCCCAGAAGTTCCGATATATCCTCATATATCTTATCCTCTGTTTCTTCCTGAATCTGCGGTTTTTGACGGACTTGATTCACATAGATTGTCATGGTACTGTCTGCAATGATTGCAAAGTCACACACCTTACTTTCTACATCTTTATCCGCCGTTTCCACGATTTGCTCCTGTTTTGAATTGTATTCACCCGCTTTCATTTCCTGCCGGATTGCCTTTCTTATCTCTTCATCTTCATAGGAAAACTGGAACTGCTCCAATACATTCCATTCATATATACATACCCCTGCAATTAAAAATATCCATACTGCAAGGTATACCACTATCATATATCGAAAACGCATTTTCCTTCCTCCCTTACCGTACCACAATGCATGTTGGCATTTCTCTTGGTCCATACAACGAAGAACAGGAATTTAACAGTTCTCCTTCATAATACATGACCGAAGAGCTTCCCCCGTCCAGATTGGCGGCATTGACCGCTCCAAAATCCAGCATGATTTCTGTAATGTCTGAATAGGATGCACCAAGGCTTGAACTCTGTCTTCCATCAATTACCAAAAGCAGGATTGCGCCGTCCTTCCTCTGTCCGATTGCCGTCCTCGGATTCAGCCCGCCACCCTGTGATGCCCTCGTCGCCTCTCCGTTTACCACCAGTACCGGTCCAAAGGAGACTGCATCCCGGATTCCCATTTCCATTGCCTGTGACGTTGTCATAGAACCTACTACCAGCACATTCTCCTGATTGATTCCGATAATCTCATAGGTGCTCTCCGGATTACCAAAACGAAGTGTACCTTCCGAAATAACCACGCCTTTGGGTATTCCACCGTCTCCTGCTCCCTGGGGGTCCTCAAATCCTCCTGCGTTTACGCCTCCTATACCACCATAAGATGCTATCATGTCAGCAACCTTCTTTCCCGGCGTTCCTTCAGCATAAACCGGTGCAGAAGTTCCCACAATCACTTTGGAAGGATCTTTCACAATCATCATGATTCCTTTATAGGTAGATCCTGACACCTCATGAAATTCGATTGGCTCCTCTGCTACGTCTCCTGTATCATTTTCTTCCATTGTTTTCGCAGAATTTTGTTCTTCGCTGCCCACAGTATTTTCCACGCTGCTTTCCTGTTGTACTACTGTTTTCTTATCTGTCTCAACCGTTATCAGCGAAGTATCCGTAATCGTATTTTCTTCATCCGTTTGTTTTGCTTCAATCATCGCAATTTCTTCATCCGTACAGAAAATATCCGCCAGAAACCCAACCGCACTGGTTTCTCTTACTGATAATACAAATAACTCCCGTGCCCTCTCCGACGGTCCGTTGACACAAATCCACATAATACAGTATAATCCGGTAATTATCATGCACAATGTTATTCCGATTAGGATAAGACTCCTTATGATAATTTTTTTCATTCCGTTCCCCTTTTTACCCATACTTATAATATCCTTATCATATTCTTATCATATCATACTCTCAATCCCATCCTGTGACTATTTTTTTACATTTTTATTACAGTTTTATCAGTCCTTGTATACAGTTTTAAAATATATTATAATTACATTAATCTTATTACCCAAATAAAAGGAGTGTTTAACATGCCATCTACTTATGCACATTACCGTTTTGGACGTGATGTATTAAAAAACCTTCCAGAGCAGTTGCATTTATCCAACAAAAGAAACAACCAGCTGTTCATGATTGGACTGCATGGTCCTGATATATTATTTTATTATCATCCTTTTCACAACAATCCCGTCAGCACACAGGGAACAGACCTACACAACAGAGTGGCTTCTTCTTTCTTTGCAAGAGCTCTTAGTGCAGTTAATTCCTTTGAGAATCCGGCAGAACGTGAAGCCGCCATTGCTTACACCTGTGGTGTAATCTGCCATTATGCCCTGGATAAAAGCTGCCATCCCTATGTCTATGAGCTAACTGACAGTAAGCGTTTTCTCCACTCGGAAATCGAATCGGAATTTGACCGGTCACTTCTTACAGAGGATGGATTTGAACCGGTTGGAAAAATTCTTACCAGCCATGTCATTCCGTCTGCTTTTGCCGCACGCATTATTACAAAATTCTATTCCGCAACCGATTCTAAAATCGTGCTGCACGCCCTGAAATCATTCGTATTTTATAATAACATGCTTTCCGCACCGGATGATTTCAAGCGTAAGTTTGTCCTGTTTGTCCTTCGGTTCTCCGGACATTACACTTATTTAAGCAAAATGATGATTGGGCTGACACCGAATCCTAAACTGGCAGAAAGTAATCTTACCTTAAGGAAACTATATGATGATGCCATTCCTGTTGCCGTAAAATTAATTAACGAACTGGAAAACAACCTTAACGGTTCCCTGCCATTAAACCATGAATATGACCATACCTTCGGAAGGGATTAGGAAGAATGTTAAAAGAAAAAAAAGCTGCCATAATTGCAGTCATCTTTATTCTGATTGTTCTGCTTTTATCTGCCGCTTCTCTTTTTTCCATGAATTATTATACGAAAAACGAGGCTAAGATTGCCAGAATTTATCAGGACGGAACGCTTTTATACACCATCGATCTGGATGCCGTCACAGAAAGCCAGGAGCTTACAATCCATGGAGAAAACGGTGCATACAACGTGATTCTTGTGGAACCGGGCTATATCTCCATGAAAGAAGCCTCCTGTCCTGACCATTTATGCGTCCACATGGGGAAAATCAGTACGGCAGTCCTTCCCATCACCTGTCTTCCCAACAAGGTCGTGATAAGCATTTGGGGCAACAGTCCGGATTCTTTGGACTCCATTGCCTATTAGCCTGATTTTTCCGGAACCGAACTGTGCCGTACAATTTACGCCGCCATATCACAATATAAGGAACCGATTACTATGTCATCAAGAAATTTATCGACTCAAAAACTAACTATTTTAGCTCTATTTACTACACTGTCTCTGGCTATATTTCTGCTGGAGTCCATGCTCCCCCCGCTTGTTCCGGTGCCCGGAATTAAATTAGGACTTGCAAATATTATCACCCTGATTGTTCTGTTAAACTACTCCCCAAAAGACGCTTTTCTTGTTTCCGTTGCCCGGATTCTTCTGGCATCTTTCTTTGCCGGAACCTTTATAAGCTTTTTATACAGTCTTTTCGGAACAATCTTAAGTCTTGGTGCCATGATTGCATCAAACCGGCTTCTTGGTAAAAAATACATTTTCATCACAAGTATTTTCGGAGCCATGTTCCATAATACCGGTCAGATTATTGCTGCAATTCTTCTGACCTCAACCCCATATATTATTGCGTATCTTCCCATACTGATGATAAGCGGGATTATTACCGGTATATTTACCGGACTTTGTGCACATTTTTCCAACAAATACCTGAGCCGGCACTGCCATTAAAAAAAGAGATATTTTTAACCATAATCAGAACCGCTTGATTTTCTTCGTTGTATTCTTCTCAAACTCTGTCTCGCGGATTTTCAGTTTAAATACTCTCTTATATAAAGGAGCATTCTTATTATACTCATCAATAATTCCCTGAAGAGTACCCTGCATATCCTTAATCTTCTTCTTTGCCGCATATTCATAATCCGGGAAGATCTCCGCCTCGATGACACCCTCGCTGTCACGAACTAAAACCTCCTGCACCAGTCGGTTTTCGCCAAGCTTATTCTCGATTTCTTCCGGAGAAATATTTTCACCGTTCGGTGTGATAATGAGATTCTTCTTTCTTCCAGTAAGGAACACGAATCCGTCCTCATCCACATATCCTAAGTCTCCGGTCTTTAACCAGCCGTCTTCTAAAGTTTCTTCAGTCTCCTTTGGCATATGATAATAACCCTGCATGACACTGGATCCCTTTACCCACAGTTCCTCGTCTACGGTTTTTGCCTCACAGTTCGGCATAAGCTTACCCACGGAACCTTCTTTATTATTCCAGCTTAAATTTGTACTAATAACCGGAGAACATTCTGTCATTCCATATCCCTGAAGGATTGTAATTCCATATTTCTTAAAGGTTTGTATGTATGCCGGATTCAGATATGCGCCGCCACTGCAGACGGTATGGAACTGTTTTCCAAAAACTTTCGCCCTAATGAGCGGTGCCGGCATCCACGCCACTTCCTCAAGCTTCTTGGCAAATGTTTCAATCATAAGCGGAACCATTAAAATCATGTTCGGCTCAAAAAGCTTAATGTTCTTTGCAACACGCAGCAGGGAATCGTTAATGCAGATAACGCTTCCTAAGGAAAGTGCTTTTAAAATGTCCATACTGAGACAATATGCATGATGAATCGGTAATACGGACAAAATTACTGTTCCCGGTTCAATTCTCATGTCAAGGCAGGTTGCATTTTCCGCCAGATTGCGGTGCGTGAGCATTACGCCCTTGCTCTTTCCCGTTGTACCTGAGGTAAACATGATTGTTGCCAGTTCTTCCGGAAGCGGTTCATAATCATATCCCGGTTTCTGTTCACTTAAAGTTTTCCAGAAAGGAAGTGCGCCTTCCACACTGTTTTCACTGCTCATGGAAATCACATGCTTTAATCCCGGGCACTTTTCCTGTGCCTCTTTTGCCACCTGCTCCTTGCTTTCATCAAAAACAAGTGCGGTAACCTCGGCACGATTCAAAAGATCACATAAATCCTCCGCGGGGAGATTTGCATCAAGGGGAACCGCCACACTTCCACTGTTTACGATTCCAAGATAGGATACCACCCATTCATAAGAGGTAGCACCCAAAATGGCAACATGACTTTTAACTTCGCCAAGTGATTCCAGCACCGCAGAAAAACACTCCGAATCGTTCTTTAATTCGGTATATGTTTTACTTTCAACAGATACCTCCTTTTTCCCTTCCGCAGCGCTTTTCTTTACCTTATACCGAAATGCATCCCATGAACCATAAGCTTTTTCTGACTTTACCAGCAGTTCACGAATGGTACTGCTTAAAACATCCATTGCGTTCTCCTTTCTTACTCTGAAAGTTTTTCCAGATAGTCAACTGCTTCCTGTACGGTACGAATATCCGCAGCTTCTTCCTGAACGATTTCTAAATCAAGTTCATCCTCAATCTCACCAAGCATGCTCATAAAGTCAAAGGAAGTAAAACCAAGATCCTCCATGAAACGGGATTCCGGCTTAATATCCTCCTTATTGACCTCAACATAATTCACAATGATATCCACTAATTTTTCAAACATGATTTTTCCCCTTTTCTATACAAGCTTAATAATCTCACCGATTGTCAGATTCGGCCTTTCAATTCCCTTAAACATGATCTTGCACATGTAATAATAGAAATACTCTAATTTTTCTTTTGTAATTGCTTCTGTCTGATGCTCAAAATTAAAATCAAGTCCGTTGTCATCCGGTCTGTGCATAACCGTCAGATACATTGCCTGCGTGGTTGCTCCGTTCGGATACCATTTGGTCTTATACTTAATGTCTCCAAGCTTGCTTAAGCCTTTTTCCTTTAAGGTCATCGGCTGATAAGTCAGCGACATCGGTTCGTAAGTTCTTCCCGGTTCTACCGGATAGACCTTGCTTCTATAAGCAAAATATTCTACCGGATCAAAGTTCGTATGTCTGAAGGTTTCATTCTGTGCATCGCGAATGACATGAATGCCCTCAAGAAAAGTCATGTCCTCTGAAATAATTGTCCTAAATGGGAAGGAATGAATTCTTGTACCTCCCGATTTTTTCTCTAACAAGGTTGCACGTCTTGCATAAGCCACGTTAATGGAAACGTCATCATTCCCGTTCATCTTCTGCAGATATGTACGAATTCCCATGATTAAAAGACACTGCAGGGAAATATGCTGCTGCTCACAAAAAGTCATCAGCCGGGTAGTCGGTTCCTCTTCCAGATGAAAAATATCCAATGCCGAATTCACATTTTTTGAAATAAACAATGCCGCTCTTGCATTTGGATTCTTCTTTCTTTCTTCCAGAAGTGCTCCCGGACCGTCAATTCCGTTATAGATAGGCTCCGATTGTTCAATCAGCTTATAAAAATATTCCCGGTCTCTCTGCTGGGCCTTGCTTCCTGCCTCATATTCCAGATCCTTTTCCACCTGTTCAATATAAGAACGCATCTCTTTCGGATATTCAACGCCCTCATACATGGCATTACAGTATATCTCAATTACATCCTTCATGAAACAGATTAATGACTGGGCATCCAGTGTAAAATGATCCGCCAGAAGATAAATTCCCTGATTGCCATCCGGTGTTTTAATAATCACAATCCGGTTCATCGGAGAATCCTCTCTTTTAAAAGGAACCGCAGTCCATTCCTTCATGATGCTTTCCGCTTCTTCCATGGTCTTCCCGGAAAAATCAACATATTCAATTTCCCGTTCTTCTTTATCCGCTACATACTGATACCACTGGTTTTCTTTCTTATCAAAGGCAAACCTAAGACGCATGGACTCGCATCGCTCATATGCCTTATAAATTGCCTTTCTTAATTCATCCAGATTCAGTTCGTACTCAATGGTAAGACTTGTTCCTACATTCACAACTTCTTTTTTCGGGCAGTATTCCATGTAATAAAAATGAAATTTCTGTGCCGCCGTCAAAGGATATGTCTTATAACCCTTTCTCGTTTTCACACTGTTCCCTCCTTACATTCTATAAATTCCCAATAAATTCATCCAAAGCATTTTCATATGCTTTCATGTCTTTAAAATAGCTCTCGCCGTGTGCTGCCCCTTCCACAATTAACATTTTCTTCGGTGATGCACAGCAGTCATAAATCTCCTGGCACATTCTGGTTGGAACAAAAGTGTCTTTGGAACCGTGAATAAATAAAATCGGCACTTTAGCCTTTGTCACTTCCCTTTTGGCATTACATTCATCCATTCCATACCCTGCAAGTTTTCTGTTCATGATTTCCGCTCCCTGCATGACAGGAAAGGACGGAAGATGATACATGGTATGTAAAACATGGGTAAAAACTTCCTTCGGTGAAGTAAATCCGCAATCCGATATGATTCCTTTAACCTGCGGTGCAAGCTCCATCCCGCCTGCCATCAGTGCAGTCGAAGCCCCCATGGAGATTCCATGTAGGATAATCTCAACATCCTCTCCGCATTTTTCGATTATCCAGTCAATCCACTTTAGGGCATCATGTTTATCGAGACATCCAAATCCTATGTACTTACCTTCACTCTGTCCATGTGCTCTCGCATCCGGATGCAGCATGGCAAATCCATTTCGGAAATAATAATCTGTAAGTCCCGTAAAATCCGCCAGTCCCTGGCTGGTATAACCATGGAAACAAATTACCACCCTTTTCTTTCCATTCCACTCTTTGATTGGCGGAAAATATGTAGCATGGAGCTTTAATCCGTCAAAGGACGTCTGATACACATCCTCATGAGGCTGTTCCAGCATAAATGCTTTTCTCTCAGCCAGAATTTCAGAATACTGTGACCAGTCCGTGCCTGCCATCTTAATGGTTCGTTCCATGTTCGCATTTTGTCTTATCATGGTTCTTTGGTAAAAATAAACTGTTTCTGCAGCACCGCCTGCCAAAAGCGCACCGGCACATGCAATTCCAATTTTTAAAATTCCCATCTTTCCTCCATGTCAGCACATCTTACATATTTGCTATCGTTGTTTCTTTGTTTCTTTTTGTTTTGCTTCTTTTTGCTTTTGCTCAACAATATTCTTAAAGCAAAGCGCTTTATCAATGTTTCCCTCAACCTTCAGTTTTCCTGTTGTAAATGCCAATACCGGATCTAATTTGCCTTCTGCCATTTTCATGAGTGTATCCGGGTCAGAAATAAACATGGCATCCCTGTCATAATATTCATATGGTTCCACAAAAAGCTGTCCCTCTTTTACTTCCACATAAAAAATGCCGCCAGCCTCTTCATCTTCAATATTAAACTGATAAGCAAGATGTTCTTTAATATCGCTTACATCCGTTCCCATAAATTTGTTTTTAATCTCATAAAAAAAATCTGCGTATGTCATTTTGTCCTCCCTGCCCCTGCTTAAAAGCATAAGCTAATTTGTTCGACCGCCGGTCGACTCGTTTTTGTTTGATTATATCATATATTTCGAATATCGGTCAACCGTGCTCAATCTAAAAAAACTTCTAAAAAATCTCCTCTTTTAGAATGAATTTCTCTATTGTTCGCAATTTACGGATATGGTACAATAATTTAACATAATTTCCTACAATCAATAATAAGAAAGGCGGCAGTTTCCATGCCAGACATAAAGAAATCTGAGAAAATACTTGATGCTTTACAGCAATTGCTGGAAGAAAAAAAAATACAGCACATTTCTATAAGTGAAATTGCCAGCAAAGCCGGCATAGGAAAAGGAAGCATTTACTATTACTTTCCTTCAAAGGACGCTATTGTTGACGCATTAATCAAACGAAGCTATGAACAGCCTCTACAGACAGCCAAAGCTCTGTCCACGCAGACAAGGGTCTCTTCCTTTACACGGATGGCAATGCTTTTTCAGGCATGCAGAAATTCTTCTGCGGCTTTTTTAAAGCAAAATCCGGACTCTTCCACCAATGCGCAGGATCTTGCTTTCTGGCACCAGAAGTACTTAAATTACCTGATATCCGAACTGAAGCCATCCTTAACAGAAATCATCTCCCAGGGAATTGCCTGCGGCGAAATTCATTTTGACCGTCCCGGTGCACTTGCCGAAATCGTACTCATCGTTCTGGCTGTCAAACTGGATAATTCCCTTGTTCCATCCACTCCGGCAGAAATCGAGGATACTTTAAAAGGACTGATTTCACTGTTGGAAAAGGGCACCGGCATACCGGTTGGGACCCTGGAATATCTGTCATTAGTGTAACGCTGTATTTTTCGTTTACACAAATCAAAAGGAAGGAATGGCTCAAATAAGAGTCACTCCTTCCTTTTCATATCATCCTTTTTTGTTCTGATTTAACACACTTACTGACTTAATAACAGATTATCGAATTTCCCAACTTCTCCGTTTATAAGAGGTTCCAATCGAAAAACTTCTATATGTAATGCATCCGCAATATCTTCTTTTGTATCAATTATCATGAAAGGAAAATTACTCAATACGTTTTTCTGCAAAGGTGATAATTCGATTATATCGTTATCTTTTTTTTCTTTCAAAGAATCATCCAACAGCATTATCTGTTGATTTTCTTCTTCCACTTCGTGTCTTTTCTCTTCTTCCGTCTTCAATTCCAGTCCTAAATATGCTGCTATTCCCCTTGCATCAGCCTGTCCCAGTGCTTCCAGCTTTTCATCGCTGCTTAAGAATTGATTAATATCCGATTTGTTTGAAAGATATCCGTGTTCCACAATAATTCCCAGTATATTGTGATACTTGGAATTGCGTATGACATTATAATAATCCGCTCTGGTTCCATCCGGATAAAAATTTTCATCATTTTTCTTATTTTCCGTGGAGTTTTTTGTATAAATACCATTACTTCGCATTCCAAGAGCTGATAATTCCGATGCAATACATTTTACTAATTCATATCCCTGCCCGTTTAATTCCGGAACATAATTCCGTGTCGGATAATAGAGCTCGTAACCTCTGATACGGCTGCTGTCGCAGTTATTCACATGCAGGCTGACAAAAAGGTCTGTATGAACCGAATATGCATAATAACATCTGGCTTTATTGCATTCAGAACTATTCCCCTCAGGATACGGACAATCAAGGCTTTCATGTGTAAGATATACTGTTACATGAGAATACTGCTCCAATGCTTCTTTACAGTATTGTGCTATCTTCATGTTAAGTTCTTCTTCCCTGAGACCATTCTTCCATGCGCCCGTATGTTCCAGATCGTGCCCCGGGTCAAGAACAATGACGTAGTCTTTCGGCGTATCCATAAGGTCTTCCGGCTGTATATCTATAATCGGGGCAGATTGCGCCATGGCTGTCACCGGGTAAAATAAGCATGTCAGAATTACCAGTGCTGCAATTAAAAATTTTATTATGTATTGTACTTTATATCTTTTAACCTGTGTGTTCATGCATTTTCTCCTTGATGTATATATTTTAATATAAATAAAGGAAAAGATAAACAGGAAAATGAAATAATTTAGCATATCATCATACGCAAAACAATGCCATTATTCCAAAAAGCTTTTTGGAGTTTTCCTCATTTTATTAGCCATACAAACTGTGATGACCTGCATGACCGGATTAGACTTTACTCTAAAGCTATATCCGGTGCATACTCATTTATTACTGATACTATCCTTAATATTGCTCTTTAACATAAGGCCTTATGACGCAGTTATATATGTCTTATTAGCATACATGTGTTGTCAGATTCCGGCATGGATATCAAAACTGATAATATACGTATTGCCAGGCAATGTTCTTGCAGAATGTATTCTTTATCTTATTGTTGTTGTATTGACTTTCTACAATATATATAAGTATATTGGAGATTCGGTAAAGAAAATGCTTGGAGAGTCCATGGCTTCTGATATGGCATTTGGCATTATTCCTATTACATATTATTGCTTTGATTATATCACAACTGTCTGGACCGACCTTCTTTATACAGGAAATTATCATGTGACCCAGTTTATGCCGTTTGTAATTTGCTTTGCATATATAATCTTTATAATCGTGCTGAGAAATGAGCAGAATCAGAGAATCGAGGCCTTTAAGGAACGCTCTCTTGTTGAAAATCAAATCGCTATTGTTGAAAATGAAATTGAGGGGCTCCATGAGTTAGAACAGATGTCCAGGATATACAG
>JAQXXN010000142.1 GCA_029226085.1 Thermoflexaceae bacterium | reverse complement strand
CATTATGATTTCATTCTTCCGGATGTGGCAAAGCATTCCAGCACCACGGAACGCAGGGCAGATGAGGCAGAGCGTGATGTTGAAAAGATGAAAAAGGTAGAATACATGGAAGACCGGATTGGGGAAATCTATGAAGGTGTGATTTCAGGAATGAATCAGTTTGGCATCTATGTGGAACTTTTAAATACCGTGGAGGGCATGGTAAAAGTAACGGAAATGCCCGGTGATTATTATGTCTATGATGAAGAGCATTATGAAATGTATGGAGAGAGAACTAAAAAGACCTATAAGCTTGGTGAAAAGGTTAAGGTGGAAGTGGTTCATACCGATAAATTAATGCGTACTATAGATTTTGTATTTGCAGAGTAGAGAATAGTTTGAGAGCAGGTGAGAATAGTGGGGAAGGATAATTTTAAACTAATTGCCAATAATAAAAAGGCAAGATTTGATTATTTTATCGAAGATACTTATGAGGCAGGAATAGAATTATGTGGTACGGAGGTTAAGGCAATCCGCATGGGGAAATGCAGTGTCAAGGAGGCATTTATCCGGATTGAAAACGGGGAGGTCTATGTATATAACATGCATATAACGCCCTATGAGAAGGGGAATATCTTTAACAGAGATCCTTTGAGAATCAAGAAACTGCTTTTGCATAAGCATGAGATTAATAAACTGGCAGGACAGGTGTCACAGAAAGGCTATACAATCGTGCCGCTTCAGGTATATATTAAGGGAAATCTGGTAAAAATGGAAATTGGTCTTGGCAGGGGTAAAAAACTCTATGACAAGAGAGAAGATATTGCCAAACAGGACCAGAGGAGAGAAGTAGAGAAACAGTTTAAAATCAGTAAAATGTACTAAAGTGTTCTTGACAGTAGAAAACTTATTCGGTATAATCTCTTTACTGGATATAAGGGCTTGTAAAGGTTTCGACAGGGTATTGGAAGTTGGAGAAGCAAGTCGCAAGGTAATGCGTTAAATTCCAAATTAAATATAAACGCTGAAGACAATTTAGCAATCGCTGCCTAATGGCAGCTGTCTGACTTAGGGCACCTGCACCTTAAGACCCAGGCATCGACCATGCAGGAAACGACACGGGCAAAGCTTTGAACCCGCGGGCGTATCATGAAGCTACTGAAAGCATCAGGGTGTCAGTCCCCGGATGCCGGAGGGAATGTCAAAGGACGGACTAAACTTGTAGAAGTACGATGGAAAGTGCTTTGGACACGGGTTCGATTCCCGTCAGGTCCACTAAGAATGAAAAAAACCG
The DNA here is from genome assembly GCA_029226085.1 of Thermoflexaceae bacterium. Lineage (GTDB taxonomy): Bacteria > Bacillota > Clostridia > Lachnospirales > Lachnospiraceae > MGBC120314. Next base: position 27,295 of record JAQXXN010000142.1, on the reverse strand, counting down.
AACTCACTGAGTCCGGTTTTTTTCATTCTGTCATATAAAACAATTTAGAAATATCCATTAAAGTTTCTTTATTATCATGTTATTCGGCTGGATAATTTTCTGTTCTTTACCATTCATGACAATCAGACCTTTTTGATAATTAATGGTAAAAGTTGTAAGCGAGTTACTGTCCTGATTTACACTGATTACATGGTTGCAGTCAGGGAAAATACAGACATCCTTTGGATAATCACCACTGATTGGAAGAGAAGAATTCATGGTCAGAAGACCGGTCTTCTTGTCCACATTATAGATGGTTAAAGTATCATCGCCTGCATTGGTACAGAATACATGATTGCCATTGATGGAAAAACGCATGGAGGCAGCAGCGGTATTCTGCTGGTGATTTTTCCGTACGGTAAAGATATTCTGTATGAAATCAAATCGTTCCTTTGCATCCTTGTTGTAAGAGTATACATCAATACAATTCTTTAATTCACATAAAACATAAGCAAATTTGCCGTCTGCCGAGAACATGATCTGTCTTGGGGCAGATTCCAGATGAAATCTTAAAATATAATTCAGACTTAATAAACCGGTGCTATTATTAAACTCATATAGTTTAATCTGGTCGATTCCTGGGTCACATACACAAAGAATTTCCTCGTCAGGAGTAAGAACGCAGCAGCTCACATGCGGACGGAAATTTCTCTCGGCGATACTTCCAAGACCACTGTGGAAGACTTCATCGGTAATGGCACCAATGCTTCCGTCTTCGTTGATTTTAAGAACGGTTACCTTGCCGTCATGATAGCCGGAAACAAAAAGATAAGAGTTGTCCCTGGTGGTGGAAAGATGGCATCCGCGCATTCCGTTAATTCCGGCAGTGTTTAATAAAGAAAGGCTGCCGTCTTCAAGAATGGTAAAAGAGGTAACACCTTCGTCACAGATGGAATATAAGTGTTTTTCATCTGTGGATAGAATAACGTAGGATGAATTGTTAATGCTTACGGAGTCACGTTCTATTACCCGTCCTTCCTCAACATTCATGTCATAGATATGGATACCCTGTCCTTTACTCTTGGCGTTTTTGGTATAACTGCTTACATATGCCACATACTTATCGTTGCTCATTTTAACAATACCTCCACTGTATGATAAACAAATCAGAATATTAAGTATATTTTACTTTAATTTGTGCAGATTATCAATAGAATATCGGTAGATAAAATGATAAAAATATTGTATAGTAATAAGAAAAATAAACGAAAAGACGGTAGAACAATGGAAGATAAAAATAGAACGGAAAATACGGAAAAAGCAGAAGAAATAAAAAGTACCGCCTCCATACAGAACCGGAAACGGATTGTATTGCTGGATACCTTAAGAGGACTGCTTCTCATACCGGTTATCCTGTTTCATCTTTTATATGATTTACATTTTATGTTTGGCGCAGAAATCAAAATCATGAACGGCAGGGGAATTTATGTGTTCCGGGACTGCTTTGTGAGTCTTTTGATACTTTTGTCCGGAATCTGCTGTAATCTCAGCAGGAGTAATATAAAACGGGGAATAAAGACACTGGGGTGTGCATTGATTATTTCACTGGTGACAGGAATTATCATTCCCGAAGAGTTTGTTTTTTTCGGAATCCTGCATTTCTTTGGAACGGCAATGATTTTATGTGGACTAACCTGGCGGGAAATTAAGAAAGTACCTCCGACAGCAGGGTGCATTGCCATGATTTTGCTTTTTTTACTTACATACGGAATTTATGATGTCAATCTGTCATCGGTTCTTGGAACGGGAATATATGAAGGAATGGATAAATATGTCCTGTTCATTCTGGGTTTTAACACGCGGTGTTATTCCGCAGATTATTATCCGTTAATGCCATGGATTTTTATGTTTTTTACAGGAGTCTTTGCAGGAAGAGGAATAAAGGAAAGAAAACTTCCGGAACTTTTTTACAGAAATTTTTGTCCGGTAATCACATGGATTGGAAGGAATACTTTGTGGATATACATGCTTCACCAGCCGGTACTTTATGCGGTTCTGACCATTGTTTTCCGTTTTTTCTAAAAAATTATGTGACAGAAATTTTGATTTTATAAATGAGAAAAGCATTGTATAAAAATAAAAAAACAGAAGATACTATCCCTTGAGAATAAAAGGAGGTATCTGTATGGCAGTATTAGAGTGTAATGTAGTAACATGCGTGCATAATGAAGACGATAAATGCTGTAAGGGAACAATTCTGGTGGATGGTTTTGATGCAAAAAGAAGTGCTTCGACCTGCTGTGACAGCTTTGACAAGAGAGGCTGTGGCTGTACCAATGAATGTAAATGTCCGGATAAGAAAGTGGACATTGAGTGTAAGGCTGTGAACTGTGTATATAATGACAATGAAATCTGTAAGGCAACCGTGGTAGGTGTAGTCGGACATACGGCAGATACAAGGGAACAGACGGAATGTGCAACATTTAAGTGCAGATAAGTTTTTATGATGAAAAAGGGTTGTGCGAATTGACAACCCTTTTTTTATGTTATATGATAAAAAGCGGTTAAAAATTATAATTCGAAAGGCAGGTGGTTTTAAATGAGTAATAGTCATAGTCTGGTTAGTAATATTGATGAGGCAAGCCCCCGAATACATTTAAAATCACATAAGGAGAATTATAATTATGGAAAGACTGAAAGAGCTTATTGAAAGCAGGCAGTATGCCCAGTTTCGTCAGGAGATTGAGGATTATAACGTGCAGGATATTGCAGAATATCTGGAGGAAATTCCTAAGACGGAAAGAAACAGGATTTTCCGTATCCTGCCAAAGTCCATTGCAGCAGATGTATTTTCTTATCTGGATATTGAGCTTCAGCAGGATATGATTACCTCCATGTCAGACATGGAGGCGGCAGACCTCATTGATAATCTCTATGCGGATGATGCTGCGGATCTTATGGAGGAAATGCCTGCCAATGTGGTAAAAAAACTTCTGGCTTCTGCCAGCCCGGAGACAAGAAGGAATATTAATCATCTGCTTAAGTATCCGGAGGACTCCGCAGGCAGTATCATGACCGTGGAGTTTGTGGATTTAAAGGAATCCCTTACCGTGGCACAGGCCATAGAAAGAATCCGCCGGGTAGGAATTGATAAGGAAACAATTAATGTATGTTATGTGCTGGATAATAACCGGAAATTATTGGGAACGGTGGCATTAAGATATCTGCTTCTTAGTAATCCGGATGAAGTTATCGGAAATATCATGCATGAAAATGTGGTTACCATACAGACACTGGATGATCAGGAGGAGGTAGCGCGTACTTTTCAGAAGTACGATTTTACCGCCATGCCGGTAGTAGACAGTGAAGGAAGACTGGTGGGCATTATTACGGTTGATGATGTTGTGGATATCATGGAGCAGGAAGCAACGGAAGATATCGAAATGATGGCGGCCATTACTCCTACGGATAAGTCCTATATGAAGACGGGCATCTGGGAGACTTATAAAAAGAGAATACCGTGGCTTTTATTATTGATGATTTCGGCCACTTTTACGGGAAAAATCATACAGCATTATGAACAGGCAATCGCAACAGCAGGATATCTGGTATTGACATCATTCATACCGATGCTCATGGATACCGGGGGAAACTGTGGAAGCCAGGCATCGGTATCCATCATCCGAAGCCTTTCCTTGGATGAAGTGGAATTTAGGGATTTGTTCCGGGTTTCCTTTAAGGAAATGCGGGTGGCACTTCTTTGTGGAATTACCCTTGCGGCGGCCAATTTTGTAAAGCTTTTATTGATTGACCGGGTAACATTAAGCGTGGCGGGGGTGGTCTGCCTGACACTTGTCATTACGGTGTTTGCGGCAAAGATTGTAGGCGCCAGCCTTCCGATGCTTGCAAAAAGAATCGGATTTGATCCGGCAGTCATGGCAAGTCCGTTTATCACAACCATTGTGGATGCATTATCATTAATGATTTATTTTCAGATTGCAACGGCCATGCTTGGCTTGTAATAAATAAAGTATTGAATTTTAAACAAACATAGTGAGGAAGAGAAATGAGTAAAGTAAGAACCAGATTTGCACCAAGTCCAACAGGAAGAATGCATGTTGGTAATTTAAGAACGGCTTTGTATGCATACCTTATTGCAAAGCACGAAGGAGGAGATTTCCTTCTCAGAATAGAAGATACGGACCAGGAAAGATATGTGGAAGGTGCTGTCGACATTATCTACAGAACCCTTGAAAAGACCGGACTTAAGCATGATGAAGGACCGGATAAGGATGGCGGCGTGGGACCGTATGTTCAGAGTGAGCGTCAGGCAGCCGGTATTTATATGGAATATGCAAAGAAATTAGTAGAAAAAGGTGAGGCATATTACTGTTTCTGTGACAAGGAGCGTCTGGCTTCCCTTAAGACAGCCATTGGAACAGGGGAAGATGAGGGAAAGGAAATTACCGTATATGACAAGCATTGCCTGTCTCTTTCCAAGGAAGAGGTGGAAGCGAATCTGGCAGCAGGTAAGCCGTTTGTAATCCGTCAGAATAACCCGACCGAAGGAACAACCACATTTCATGATGACATTTATGGGGATATTACAGTCGATAATTCTGAGCTGGATGACATGATTCTGATTAAGTCGGACGGATATCCTACATACAACTTTGCCAATGTTGTGGATGATCATCTGATGGGAATTACCCATGTGGTTCGTGGAAATGAATATCTGTCTTCTTCACCGAAGTATAACCGTCTTTATGAGGCGTTTGGATGGGAAGTCCCGATATATGTGCATTGTCCGTTAATTACCAACGAGGAGCATAAGAAGTTAAGTAAGAGAAGCGGACATTCTTCCTATGAGGATCTGATTGAGCAGGGCTTTGTATCGGAGGCAATTGTAAACTACGTGGCACTCTGCGGATGGAGTCCGGATTCTAATCAGGAAATTTTTTCACTGGAAGAACTGGTAAAGGAATTTGATTATAAGAGAATCGGAAAGTCACCGGCAGTCTTTGACATTAATAAGTTAAAGTGGATGAATGGTGAATATATTAAGGCAATGGATAACGAGCGGTATTATGAGCTTGCACTGCCATACATTAAGGAAGTTATTAAGAAAGATCTGGATTTAAAGAAAATTGCTGATCTTGTAAAGACAAGAATTGAGATTTTCCCGGATATTAAGGAGCATATTGATTTCTTTGAAGAACTTCCGGAATATGATACGGCAATGTATACCCATAAGAAGATGAAGACGGATTCTGCAATTTCCCTTGCGGTATTAAAGGACATGCTTCCGATACTGGAAAAGTTAGAGGATTATTCCTTAGATTCCATTCACGACACCGTGATGGCATTTGTTGCCGAAAAGGGAATGAAAAACGGTACGGCACTCTGGCCGCTTCGTACGGCAGTTTCCGGTAAGCAGATGACACCTGGTGGTGCATTTGAAATCATGGAAATCCTTGGTAAGGAAGAATCCATTGCCCGAATCAAAAAGGGCATTGAATTACTGGAAAAGGAAGTTTAGTTTTTAATGAATTTTAATGAATCTCAAAGGACTGCGATTCATTTTCACGAAGGACCGGCACTTGTTCTTGCCGGTCCGGGAAGTGGAAAGACCGCGGTTGTCACAATGCGTGTCAGAACGCTTATCGAAGAATATCATGTTAATCCCGCAAACATTCTGGTTATTACATTTACCAAGGCAGCTGCCAATGAAATGAAAGAACGTTTTATGAAGCTTATGAACAGAGGTGGAATTCCGGTAAGCTTTGGAACGTTTCACGGAGTGTATTTTACCATTCTTAAGCATGCATACAATTACCGGGCGGAAAATATTATAACCGAAGAAGAACAGCTTGCGATTCTGCGAAGAATTTCTACAAAGATGAATCTGGAGTATGAAAATGAAAAAGAATTTCTGGCAAATATTCTTTCGGAAATCAGCCGGGTCAAAGGGGATATGCTGGATCTTACTCATTATTTTCCCGTAAATTGTGCCAAGGAAGTATTTCAAAGCATTTATGCAGAATATGACAGAGCACTTCGAGGATGCCGTAAGATTGACTTTGATGACATGATTCTTTATTGTTATGAACTGTTTCGGGAGCGTCCGGATATTCTTGAGGCATGGCGCAATAAGTACCGTTATATTCTGATTGATGAGTTTCAGGACATTAATAAGTTACAGTATGATGTGATTAAGATGCTGGCAGCGCCACGGAATAATCTTTTTATCGTTGGGGATGATGACCAGAGTATTTATGGCTTCCGGGGTGCCAGACCGGAAATTATGCTGAATTTCCCAAAGGATTTTCCGAATGCCAAGGTCATTGTCCTGAATGTTAATTACCGCTGTCAGGAAAATATTGTACAGGATTCCTTAAGGGTTATCTGCCATAATGAAAAAAGATATCAGAAAGACATTAAGGCATTTCGTAAGTCAGACGAGCCGGTACATATTAAAGAGTATCCGGATGCAGCAGACGAGGCGGTAGATATTATTTCATTCATCCGGAATTATCAGGAAGAGGGGATGGATTATGGGAAAATGGCCATCCTTACAAGAACCAACGAAGGCGCCCGTTATATCATTGAGAGACTGATGGAACATAACATTCCCTTTCGGGCAAAGGACAATATTCCAAGCCTTTACGGGCACTGGATTGCTCAAAATATATTTGCATATATTCAACTGGCACTGGGAAATCGTGACAGGAGCCTGTTCATGCAAATCATGAATAAGCCGAGACGTTATATCAGCCGGGATGCACTTACCAGTCCGGTTATTAATTTTGATGACATTCGTGCAGAGTATCAAAACAGCCGTTCCTGGATGCTTGAACGAATTGACCGGCTGGAGGAAGACCTGCATGTGCTGGCGAACCTGAATCCTTTTGGTGCCATAAATTATATCCGACGTGGAATCGGATATGATGAGTATCTCGATGAATATGCACAGGAAATGGAAATCAATTCGGATGAATTATTTGACGTATTAAATGAACTGCAGGAATCGGCACGGGAATTTGATACATATTCAGAGTGGTTTAAACATATTGAACGGTATGAAGAGGAATTGAAATCAAAAAGCAGGAACATGAGGGAAAATTCCATGGATGCAGTAAATATCGTTACGATGCATTCAGCAAAGGGGCTGGAATATGAGGCAGTTTTTCTGATTGATGTAAATGAAAGTATTGTGCCGTATAAAAAGGCGGTACTGGATAATGAAATCGAAGAGGAACGCCGGATGTTTTACGTGGCAATGACCCGGGCAAAGGAACACCTTCATATCTGTCATGTAAAGTCACGCTTTAACAAGAATCTGGAAGTGTCGCGTTTTGTAAATGAGATTGCAGAGGGACGAAAAGAAAAAGGATGACGATTATTCCTCGTCATCCCCAAGTAATTCCTGATATTCTGCTTCATCCAGCATTTCGTCAAATGCATCGGACACAATTTCAAATTCTTCATCACTTTCGATATTGGCAAGATCCGGCTGGCCGTCCTCGGTTTCATTGTAGCGGTAAAGATAAACTTCACCGTCATCAGCAGCTTTTCCCTCTAACGGAAGAAGGGCGATATAGCGTCTGCCATTCGCATCAAAGATGGAAATAACGGCACATTCCAGTTCTTCATCGTTATCCAGGGTCAGGGTAACCGTGGTATCAAAATCATCCGGAATTAACGGTTCATTTTCAGAGTTCTTTCCCATAATGCTCTCCTTATTTAAATTGATAAGTCCACTCTAACAGAATTCGGGAGGATTTGCAATAGGGTTAAAAAAATTAAAAAAACAGTTGAATTTTTTGGCAGGATAATGTACAATACACTTAAAGTTAAGAAAGTTAAGTCGATGAGGACAGTTTCGGAAAGGAGTTTCGGGATTGTCTTTTTTTATTTTTGTGAAGGAGCTAAGGATATGGATAGCATTGATAAGAAGATTATTACATTATTACAAAAGAACGCAAGGATGCCGTTAAAAGCGCTGGCAGAGCAGGTTTACCTTTCATCACCGGCCGTTTCGGCAAGAATTGAGAGACTGGAAAAAGAAGAAATTATTATTGGTTATGAGGCAAAGGTAAATGAAATCAAACTTGGATATCATATTACAGCCTTTATCAATCTGGAACTGGCACCGGTACAGAAGCCAGAATTTTATGCTTTCGTGGAAGGCTGTCCGAATGTGATTGAATGCAACTGTATTACGGGAAATTACTCCATGCTTTTAAAGGTGGTATTTCCAAGTACGGATGATTTGGACAACTTTATCGGGAAACTTCAGAAATTTGGAAGAACCTATACGCAGATTGTCTTCTCAACACCGGTTAAGACCCGTGGTGTTACAGTGGAAATGCCGGAAGAAGAATAGTTTTTTCTTGACGGATTACAGAACAGGATTTATTATTAATACAGAGTGTACTGTTGGCAGTATGAAATTTAAAAGGATGTCTTTACCGGGGCATCCTTTTTGAATGAGAAGGGAAGTTATCTATCATGGAAAGAATTATTCTGGCATCTGCTTCACCAAGAAGAAAGGAACTACTTTCGCAGGTCGGGATGGAATATGAAATCATAATAAGCAATATTGAAGAAAAGGTTACAAGCAGCATTCCAGAGGATGTCGTGGAGGAACTTTCCAGGCAGAAGGCGGAGGATGTCTTTGGCAAAATTCCGGGTGATGTAATCGTTATTGGGGCAGATACGGTTGTTTCCGTGGATGGAAAAATTCTTGGAAAACCGGCGGATGAAAAAGAGGCATTTTGCATGATACAGAGTCTTTCGGGCAGATGCCACAGTGTATTTACAGGTGTTACGCTCTGCATCCGGAAGGACGGTCAGGAAGAAAAAATCACTTTTTCTGAGGAAACAAAAGTATTTGTGGATGAAATGACACAGGAAGATATTGAACATTATATTGCCACGGGAGAGAGCATGGATAAGGCAGGTGCCTATGGAATTCAGGGTAAGTTTGCTGCATTTGTAAATGGAATCGAAGGAGATTATAATAATGTGGTAGGACTTCCGGTGGGGAGAATCTGCAGGGAATTAAGGAAATTAAACAGGAGGAAAATGTGATGAAAAGACCGAATCTTTGTGCACAGGTATTCTTAAAAGAGCAGGGAAAGCTTTTTGATGAGCCGGTAGCTTCCAATATAACGGAAGCAGTCGAATTCCTGGAGGACTGTTTTGCACAGGAATTTGATAATATAAAGCAGGTACGGGAATATCTGGAAGAGGAAGGCATGGATACTTCCGGAGTAACGGATGCAGAACTGGAAGAGGAACTGGAGGTATTTAAGCTTCCGGATGGTACTTATTTTGTTGTGGAAGCATAAGGAGAATTCATGAAAAGGGCAATGAGGATTATCGGTGCGGTTCTTGTGATTGCACTGATTGGTGTTATTATTTTCTTAAAGACCGTGGTGGGTGGAAAAAGCATATATATTTCCACAGGTTTTGAAAAGGATGTCATGATTAAGGTCGACCAGACACAGACCAGTCGTCTGGAGGTCATGGCCCATCTGTCGGACATGATTGATGAATATGAGGAATTATTCGGTGAGGATATCTGGACGGAGACCATGGACGGCGTTCCGTTTGATGAGTATGTAATCCGACAGGTAAAAAGCAAGCTGACACGTATTAAATGCATGAATCAGGTAGCTTTAAGCCGGGGAATCGTATTAAGCAACCAGGAAGAACAGAACATCGGTAAGGCAGCAGCTGAATATGTGGCAGGAATTGATAAGGCATCCGTTAAGAAATACGACATAACGGAAGAGGCTGTCAAGGATATGTATCGTTCCATGCTCATGGCGGATAAATTATTCGATGATCTTACCTACGAGGTGGATACGGAAATCAGTGAAGATGAGGCACGTGTCATAACAATCCAGTATATTAAGGCAGATACGCCTGAGGCAGCAGCCTCCATAAAATCGCGGCTGGATGGGGGAGAAAGTTTTTCTTCGCTGATGAAGGAAAATAATCCTTATGAATACGAGTATGAATTGCGTCGGGGCGAGATGGAAGAGGCTTTTGAAGAAGCTGCATTTAATCTTGTTACCGGTGAAATCAGTAATGTTGTGGAAACTTCTAAAGGGTATTACATTATCATGTGCGTCAATGAATATGATAAGGTGAAGACGGCAGTCAATAAAGAAAAGATGATTAGTGAAAGCAAGCTGGAAAAGTTTAACGAAATTTTTGAACCGTATGAAGCAGAACTTTATGCAGAATATAATGATGAATTGTGGGAAAAGCTTTCTGTTGAAGACAGAATTGTTACTACGGCAGGGTTTCAGGATACATATGATAAATATTTTAAGTAATATTTCGAAACAAACCGGATGCAGTCATTGACAAAGCGGATGTGAGTTGATAAAATATTAGGAGTTTTTAAGTTTTGATGTAAGGGGCATTTCTTGCATCTGAAAGGTGGGTTTTTATGAGACAGATGGTTTTGTCAATTCTGGTTGAAAATTCAGCAGGTGTGTTAAGTCGTGTTGCAGGATTATTCAGCAGAAGAGGTTATAATATTGATAGTCTTACCGTTGGTGTAACAAATGATCCGAAGTTTTCAAGGATGACTGTGGTTGCATCCGGAAGTGAGGATGTGCTTGACCAGATTAAGAAACAGCTGGCAAAATTAGTGGATGTGAAGGAAATTGTTGAGCTTCCTTCCGGGGCATCTGTTTTAAGAGAACTGGTTCTGGTGCAGGTAGAGGCAACCGTGGAACAGAGGCAGGCAGTGATTGCGATTGCGGATATTTACAGAGCTAAGATTGTGGATGTATCGGATCATTCCATCATGCTTGAACTTACGGGTAATCAGGATAAGCTTAGAGCTTTTCTTGAACTTATGGAAGGTTTTAAAATTACAGAGCTGGCAAGAACCGGTGTTACAGGACTTGCCCGTGGTACTGCAAATTTAAAATAATATATTTACTTTATTTATTTTTAGGAGGAATTTATAATGGCAAAGATTTATTACCAGGAAGATTGTAACCTTTCCTTACTGGACGGTAAAACAATCGCAGTAATTGGTTATGGCAGCCAGGGACATGCACATGCACTGAATGCCAAGGAGTCAGGATGTAAGGTTATCATCGGTCTCTACGAAGGCAGCAAGTCATGGAAGAAGGCAGAAGAACAGGGCTTTGAAGTATATACTGCAGCAGAAGCTGCCAAGAGAGCTGATATCATCATGATTCTGATTAATGATGAATTACAGGCTGATATGTATAAGAAGGATATTGAGCCAAACCTTGAAGCAGGCAATATGTTAATGTTTGCACATGGTTTCAATATTCATTTTGGTGCAATTAATCCACCAAAGGATGTTGATGTTACAATGATTGCTCCAAAAGGACCTGGACATACAGTAAGAAGTGAATATCAGGCAGGTAAGGGTGTTCCTTGTCTTGTTGCTGTTCATCAGGATGCAACGGGAAAAGCGCTTGATTTGGCATTGGCATATGCACTTGCAATCGGTGGTGCAAGAGTAGGTGTTCTTGAGACAACATTCCGTACCGAGACGGAAACAGACCTTTTTGGTGAACAGGCAGTGCTTTGCGGTGGTGTATGTGCACTGATGCAGGCTGGTTTTGAAACACTTGTCGAAGCAGGTTATGATCCAAGAAATGCATATTTTGAGTGTATCCATGAAATGAAGCTGATTGTAGACCTTATTTATCAGTCTGGTTTTGAGGGAATGAGATATTCTATCTCCAACACGGCTGAGTATGGTGATTACATAACAGGACCAAAGATTATCACAGAAGAAACAAAGAAGACCATGAAGAAGATTCTTTCTGATATTCAGGATGGTACCTTTGCAAAGGAATTCCTGCTTGACATGTCTCCGGCAGGACGTCAGGTTCATTTTAAGGCAATGAGAAAGCTTGCGGCAGAGCATCCTTCAGAGATTGTTGGTAAGGAAATCCGTAAGTTATACAGCTGGAATGATGAAGGAAAGCTTATTGATAACTAAAATAGAATAGCAAATGGCATAGAATCATAAAGGGCTGTCAGAGAGGAATCTCTGGCAGCTTTTTATGATTTCTTAATATTTTTTGGGAAATATATAGAAATAAGACACAATTTGTACAAATTTCTATTATAGAATAGAGTCATAGAAAAGGAAAAGAGGTGATGTGTATGGATATTATGGAACAGTTCTTTTGGTTGATGCAGCTTGAAATGGAAATGCAGCATATTACAGACAGTGAATAAGTAAAAAACATAAAAACATTAAAAAATAAGTATTTTAAAGAAAATTCGATAATTATTATGTTGACAATGAAGTATGAAAGTTTTATCATACATACGAAATTGATATTAATTGATAAAAAGAGCGCCAAATGGCGACTCTAGACTATACATTGTTCCCCCTCGCATGAAGATGAAGTACCCCTAAATACTTCATCTTCTTTTTTATTTGTTCTTTTTAGTTTCAAGAATAATGGCTGGACTGGATAAAAATGTTTAAACTGGCATTTTACAACAAACCAGAAGAAAGATATTATGGCATAAGAAAAAAACTTGTGACACTTGGAGGAAACGTTATGAAAAACGAGAAAACATTAAAAATTGTTATTACAGGTCTTATGGCAGCGTTGTGTTATGTTGCATTTACATTTCTTAAGATACCGATTCCGGTACCGGGCGGAGATACGACAGCATTACATATAGGCAATGCATTCTGCGTACTTGCAGCATTAATTCTTGGCGGTGTTTACGGAGGCGTGGCAGGTTCTCTTGGAATGACCATTGCCGACATTCTGGATCCGGCATACATTACCAGCGCACCAAAAACTTTCATATTAAAGCTTTGCATCGGTCTCATTGCCGGATTTGTGGCACACAATATTGCTCATATTACAGAAAACCACGATACAAAATACGTGATTAAGTGGTCCCTTATCGCCAGCATTGCAGGACTTGGTTTTAACGTCATTGCAGATCCGATTGTGGGATATTTCTATAAGAACTTTATCCTGGGTGTTCCGTCCCCGGCAGCAAAAATCATGGCAACATGGGCAGCCGGTGCAACAGCAGTCAATGCGGTTGTTGGAACAATTGTGGTAGTGGTTGTGTATAATGCTTTAAGACCGGCACTTAAGAAGGCAGGAATCTTCTTTGTAATCGGTAAGAAGAAAGAGGAGCAGTAAAGTAAAATTAAATAATATGGAATAGCTAACAAGTGGGTATATGGAAAAGTACTCACTTGTTTTTTTATATAATAGGAAATTACGTTGCAATTTCTCTATTTTACTTAAATATGTTGACAAATAATATTATATGACATATAGTATTGTTATAAAAATAATATGGAGGAAGACAATGGCATTTCAAATTGGAGCAGCCCTGCTGGATGCGTGTGTGCTGGCAGTCCTGGATAAGAGGGATGTTTATGGATATGAGCTGACGGTTAATATAAAGAGTGTAATTGAAATTTCAGAATCAACCCTATATCCGGTTCTTAGGCGGCTGCAGAAGGAAGAATATCTCGTGACTTATGACGAGCCCTATAACGGAAGGAACCGCAGATATTATTCGATTACGGAAAAGGGAAGGATAAAGCTTTTAGAGTATCGCTATGACTGGAAGGAATATAAGGACAATATTGATAAAATCATGACGGGAGATTTTTAGTATGAATAAAGAAGAATATATACAACTGTTAAAAAAGAATCTGATTCATGTCAGTGATGCAGAAAAAGAAGATGCAATACAATATTATACGGAGTACTTTGAAGATGCAGGCACCGAAAATGAAGAGGCGGTAATTAAGGAACTGGGTAATCCGGTAATTCTTGCAAGAAAAATTGCAGCAGAATCAGCCATTAAGGAGATTGATGAGGTGCGGCAGGAACGTGTAAGCACGAAATCATCCGAAGTTATAACAGAGACTTCTGGAGAAATAGAGAAAAGAGGACATGACGGGATATGGAAAAATTTGTTTGTGATTCTTTTATTACTCTGTTCTTTTCCTGTATGGCTTCCGCTTTCCATCGTGGCAGTAGTGCTGGCATTTGTACTGATTCTGGTTGCAGGAATATTTGTATTTGTGGTTGCACTTACAGGAGGTATCGGAATCGTAGCAGGAATTGCCGGTATATTGGCCGGCGTGGCAGGACTGTTTGGACATCTGGTTCATGGCATAACCGTCATGGGAGCAGGATTATTCGTACTGGGAGCAGGAATTCTGCTCTTTATTGCCGGGAAATGTCTTGTTAAGGCACTGGCATCACTGATTGTCATGCTGGGAAGAAGAAAAACAAGCAGAATGTAGGAGGAACAGGAATGACAAAATGGATGAAAACAGCACTGATACTTCTTTTGGCAGGTGCTATATTATTTGTGGCAGGCAGCATGCTTGGAGGAAAGGGAATCAGCATAAACCAGAACTTTAAGGTGATTGACTCCAACGATTACATATATTTTACTTATACGAACATGAAACTGGATGAATTTGAGGCAGTAGATATTGATGTCAGCAATACACCTGTAACATTTCTGCCGTCAGAAGACGGCGGATACGGAGTAGAGGTCAGTTACCGGATTGTAAATGAGAATGATATCCGGGTAGAGGTGGACAAACAGAAGCTGATTGTAGAGGCAAAGGAGAAAATGTTCTGGATGTCATGGGACTTTTCTTTTATGGCGGAGAATGAAAATAAGGAATATATTATCGTATATCTTCCGGAAAAAGAATATAAGGAGATTACCGTTGATACCAGTAATGCAGCCGTAACACTTAAAAAGGTAACGGCGCCGGCAATAGAGATTGACACTTCTAACGGAAGCATAGAAATTCTGGATTCGGATGTACAAAAGCTGGTGGCGGACACATCCAATGCTTCCATTACAATGAAGGAAAGCAGGCTTTCTTCCGAAAGGGGAGAAATAAGTCTTATAACAAGCAACGGAGAGATTCGGGTAGATTTTTCGGAGAATAAGGAAAAGGAATTTAAAATCAATGCCGATACCAGCAATGCGGATATTTACCTTAATAACCAGAAACTGGAAAAGAATGATTATGCGACCCGGGAAGGTGCGGTAAGCTTAAAACTTGATACCAGCAACAGTGACATCATAATGAATTTTAAAGAGTAATGAATAAGGATTCATGAAAGAAAAAATGCCCGCCGGAAGGAATTTTGATATGCCTTCCGGACGGGCATTTATTGACGATTCCATGCAGGAAAGATATAATGGTTCTTAAGAATTAAACTTTATATCAGAAGAATTATAATCGGAGAAAACATGTTTAGCATAAAAGACGGCGTTATTAAGATTTCCGTGAGAAATCTTGTGGAATTTATATATCAAAGCGGCGATATTGATAACCGTAATGCCGGTGCGGCAGATGCGGATGCCATGCAGGCCGGAAGCAGGATTCATAAAAAAATCCAGAAAAAGATGGGATCCGGCTATCGGGCAGAAGTGCCTCTTAAAGCAGAACTGGATTATATAAACTATCGTGTGATTGTGGAAGGCAGGGCAGACGGAATTTTTGAACAGGAAGACGGCATGGCAGTGGATGAAATCAAGGGCATGTATGCCGATGTCTCAAAATTCAAGGAGCCTCTCCTGGTGCACCGGGCACAGGCAATGTGCTATGCCTGCTTTTATGCAACACAGAATCAGCTTGATGAGATGGTGTTACAATTTACCTATGTGAATCTTGACACGGAAGAAATCAAGCGGTTTTGGGAGAAATATACAAAAAAAGAACTGGAAGAATGGTTTGATAAAACTATGACAGAGTTTAAGAAATGGTCTGATTTTCTGTATGAGGCAGGACAGGAAAGAAACCGTTCCATTAAACAGGTGGAATTCCCTTTTGAATATCGCAAGGGTCAGAAGGAACTGGCAGTTTCCGTTTATAAGACCATTAACCGGAAGAAAGTGTTGTTCATTCAGGCACCAACCGGTGTGGGAAAGACGGTTTCAACGGTATTTCCGGCAGTAAAGGCAGTGGGAGAGGGACTTGGCGATAAGATATTTTACCTGACGGCAAAGACTATCACAAGAACAGTGGCTGAGAATACATTCGATGAATTAAGAAAACAGGACCTTAAGTTTCGTACCATTACCATTACGGCAAAGGAAAAGATATGCGGATATGGTGTGAAATGCAATCCGGTGGACTGTCCGTTTGCAAAGGGGCATTTTGACCGGATTAATGATGCGGTTTATGATATTATCTGTAATGAATACCGGATTACACGGGATGTCGTTTTACAATATGCCGCAAAGCATCAGGTCTGTCCTTTTGAATTTTCACTGGATATTTCCTATTGGTGTGACGGTATCATCTGCGATTACAATTATGTGTTTGATCCCAATGCATATTTAAGGCGTTTCTTTGGTGAAGGCAATAAGGGAGAATACATTTTTCTTATTGATGAGGCACACAACCTTGTGGAACGTGGAAGGGAAATGTACAGTGCCGCCATCAGCAAAGAAGATGTCATGGAGTTTAAGAGAATTATAAAGCCTTATGATAGAAAGCTTTATCTGGCGGCAGAACGGGTTAATAAGGCATTGCTTGAAATTAAACGGCAGGCAGTGGATGAATTCCTGGTGCTGGATACTGCCGGTACACTGACACTTGGGCTTATGACCGTTTATGATGAAATCCTGCGATTTAATGAAGAATATCATGAATTTGAATTTCGGGATAAGGTGCAGGAATTCTTCTTTAAAGTACGAGACTTTGTGAACATCAGCGAGCTGGCAGATGAAAATTATGTCATATATGCACAGATTACATGGGATGGTGATTTAATTGTAAAACAGTTCTGTGTCAATCCGTCCGGAAATCTGAATCTGTGTCTGAGTAAGGGGAATGCGGCGGTGTTTTTTTCGGCAACGCTTCTTCCAATAACCTACTATAAAAATCTTTTGCGGGGAACGGAAGACGATTATGCCATCTATGCCCACTCACCCTTCCTTCCGGAATATCGTAAGGTACTCATTGGAAGCGACGTTACAACTCAATATTCAAAGAGGAGTGCACGGCAGTATGGCAGGGTTTATGAATATATTAAGAAAACAGTGAATGTGCGTCATGGAAATTACATGGTGTTTTTTCCGTCCTATGGTTACATGGAAGAGGTACGAAAGTTTTATGAAGAGGGCGATTTTTTAATGTTTCCTCAGACTGCGGACATGAGTGAGGAAGAGAAGGAAGATTTTTTGTCTGCCTTTGAAACAATCCATCAGGAAGAATCATTTGTGGGATTTTGTGTCATGGGAGGAATTTTTTCGGAAGGAATTGACCTTAAGGAAGAAAGCCTCATAGGAGCCATTGTTGTGGGAACAGGGCTGCCACAGACAGGCGTTGAGAGAAAAATACTGATCGACTGGTTTTCAAGAGAAGGAAAAGGATTTGAATATGCATATGTCTATCCGGGACTGAATAAGGTATTACAGTCTGCGGGCCGTGTAATACGTACGGAGAAAGACAGGGGGATTATTCTTCTTCTGGACAGCCGTTTCCTTGACGGAGGGTATGACGGACTCATGCCGGCAGAATGGACAAATATGGAAATCGTGAATATTAATACAGTGGAAGAACAGCTTTTTCATTTCTGGAAAGAATTATAGTGCAAAGTTATATGCAGAAATGGTATAATATTTCTGAACATGCAAAGGAGTGTCGGTTATGGAAGACAAGCTGGAAGTTTACAGAAAAAAAGGTATCGGTATTTTCGAACTGATGGAAATAAGCTTTGGTCTGGAGTCCGGTGTGGATGTATCCATATATGCGGATGTAAAATATAAAGCGCCACAGATGAAAGAAATCCGTCTGGGACTGGAAATGGGTCTTTCTGTGGAAAAATATGCCAATCCGGAATTGGACTGGTGTCAGATGGACGAAATCAGGAATGGTCTGCTTAGCGGAGTGGATACGGACATATATGGATATCGAAAATTTGATTATATTGAAATGCGGGAAATTCGTCTGGCTCTGGAGAAAGGACTGGATATTGAACCGTATATTGACGTTGCCAAGGGAGGTCTTTTCTTACGGGAAATTCGAAAAGGACTGGAAGAAGGCATCAGTCTTGATGTTTTTCTGGAAGAGGGATATGATCCGTATCAGCTTAGGGAATTGCGGAAGGGAATTCAAAGCTGTGTAGATATCAGCTGGTATGCCAAGCAAAGCTATTCCGGCTCACAGATGAGGGAAATTCGTCTGGGACTGGAACATGATGTGGCAGTATCCTGGTATGCCATGGTGGATTTTTCGGCAGCACAGATGTGTGAAATTCGTCTCGGACTGGAAAATGGAATGGATGTTACCGGAATTGCCAATCCGTTCATGGATTCCTTTGAAATGCGTGCCATTCGTAACCGTATTCTGAATGATAAAGGATTTAGTGAAGAACAGCAGGAACAGCTGCGGTTAGGCAGGGAGCATGGCGTGGACATCAGCCTGTATGAAGACAGTTCTCTTACAGCTGAAGAAATGCGCAGCATACGCGAACAGATTGAACAGATTATGTCCTCTGCGGGCGTAATCGGTTAGGAGGGGTGTGTTTGGGCGGAATATATGAAAATGACAGATATAAGTTATCTGTGGATGATGATGACATGCATGCCGTACTGATGCTTACTCCGTCCGGCGATGATGTGGCGTATGATTTGGAGGATGTTCTGGATTTTCTTCTGCAAAGCGGAATTAAGATGGGCGTGGACAAAGAAAAAATCAGCCGGTTCATTGAGGAAAAAAGATATTATGAAGGCTTTGTGGTGGCAGTAGGAAAAACGCAGATTGATGGTGAAAACGGACGATATGAAATGAAATTTGATACGTCTTCGGAAATAAAACCAAATGTCAGAGAAGATGGTTCCGTGGATTATTTAAATACCAAGCTGTTTGAAGAAATCAGTGTAGGGGATGAAATTGCAAGATACATACCGGCAACCAACGGCGAGTTTGGATTTACCATATCCGGAAAGTTTCTGACCCCCAAAAAGGGAAAGGAATTATCTCCCTTAAAAGGACGTGGGTTTGATGTGGCAGAAGACGGAAAAACCTATTATGCCAACATGACAGGAAAGATAGAGTACCGGTACGGTGAAATTAATATATCTGAGGTATATGATTTTCATGGGGATCTGGATATGACACAGGGGCATATCCGATTTTCGGGTGATGTTAAAATTTATGGGGATGTGGCAGGCGGCATGCTGATTGATGCACTGGGAAATGTGGAAATTGACGGACATGTGGCAGGTGCAACCATAAAGGCAGGGAAGAATATCATTCTGAAAAAAGGCGTTCAGGGAGCAGGAAGTGCTTATATCGAAGCAAAGGGAAGCATATACGGCAGTTTTTTTGAGGATGCACATATCGTTTCGGGAGAGAATCTTGAGGCAAATTATCTTTTAAACTGTTATACATATGCCCGTGGAAAAGTTAATGTTCGTGGCAAAAACGGAATTATTCTTGGAGGACGTACTCATGGCGTGCTTGGAGTTGAGGCACAGGATGCAGGAAACATAACGGAGCTTCCGACAATGATACAGGTGGGAATCAGTGATGAAATCATGGAACAATATGCTGTAGCAGCGGAAAATATTAAGAAAATTGATGACGAACTGGCTGTCCTGGAAAACGGAATTGCCAGCATCATGGTGCTGAAAAATTCAGGAAATGCTCCGGAGCATGAAGCAGTTTATACCAAAATGCTTCAGGCAAAAATTATTAAGAATGCAGAGAAGAAAAAGAATCTGGAGAAGAGAAAGGAACTGTTTCAGGTAATTAACCAGGCAGGGTATTCTTATTTTGGCGCTCATGGTGATGTGTTTCCGGGAGTTGAGATTGTGTTTGATTCACTGAGGAAGAAAATTCATACCAAATATGTCAATTCCATTTTTAAGGTGATGGATGGAAGTATTAATATTCTTCCGCTTGACTGATGGAGTAAAAAAAAGAGCGGATAGCGAGGAGGAAACATGATAGAAGAAATAGCATGTATTGAAATGTCGGTACATGAAAAAATGACGATTAGAAAGAACAGACTCATGCCGAAAGAACTTACCGGTAAGGGAAAACGATTTTCCCTCGTCACGGGTATACATGGGGATGAGCTGGATGGACAATATATTTGTTATGAAGTGGTTCGCAGAATCAATGAACATCCGGAATATCTTACGGGAATTGTGGATGTGTATCCGGCAGTTAATCCATTGGGAATTGATACGGGAATTCGTGGAATCCCAATGTTTGATCTGGACATGAACCGTGTGTTCCCGGGTTCGGATAGTGGGGCAATGGCAGAGTATGTTGCGGCAAAAATCGTAAGTGATATTATCGGAAGTGATTTGTGTCTGGATTTGCATTCCAGTAACATTTTCATTAAGGAAATACCACAGGTGCGTGTAAATGAGGAGAATGCGGATAAGCTTCTTTCCTATGCGAAGATGCTGAATGCGGATCTGGTATGGATTTATTCTTCCATTACCGTACTGGATGCAACCCTGGCGTATAGCCTGAATAAGCTTGGAGTTCCCACATTGGTGGCAGAAATGGGCGTGGGACTTAGGATTGATAATGATTTGTGCCATCAGGTAATAGACGGCATTTTTAATCTGATGAAGGAACTGGGAATCTGGTGCGGCCCGACAAAGAATGTGAGGGAACCACTGATTTCTGTTGAGGGAGATGTGAGTGTGTTAAGAAGTGATGTGACCGGTATTTTTGTTTCCGGAATCAAGGGGCTTGGCAATATTCAACAGGGAATGTGTATTGGTGAAGTCATTGAACCGATTTCCGGAACGGTTCTGCAACACTTTGAATCACCTTGCGACGGATTTGTGTTTACTTTAAGAGAACATCCGGTGGTATACAAGGGAGACATTATTGCCAGAGTACATGGAGGCTTACATGAATAAAGAGATTATATTTGAGCTGGATGGCTTATACAGGGAAGAATTTAAAATAGAAGGCTTTCGTTTCGGACATGGAAATAAGGCAGCATGTATTGTGGGTGCCAGCCGGGGAAACGAAATCCAGCAGATGTATATTTGTTCCCAGTTGATAAAGACATTGAAGACATTAGAAGAACATGGTTCTATTATAAGTAATAATGAGATTCTTGTAATTCCTTCCATTAATAATTATTCCATTAATGTGGGAAAACGTTTCTGGGCCATTGATAATAATGACATCAACAGGATGTTTCCGGGCTCTCCGGATGGTGATACGGCAAAACGGATTGCCAGTGCGGTTTTTGAACGGGTAAAGGGATATAATTACGGGATTCAGTTTACAAGTTTTTACATGCCGGGGGATTTTATCCCTCATGTGCGTATGATGGAAACAGGGTATCAGAGTCCAAGTCTTGCCAATCTTTTTGGTACGCAGTATGTTCTGATTCGCAAACCGAAGCCTTTTGATACTGCAACCCTTAACTATAACTGGCAGATGAACGGAACCAATGCTTTTTCCATGTATACCAACAGTACGGAGCAGATTGACGAAAAATCGGCAAGACAGGCAGTTTCTTCTGTGCTTAGATTTTTGACAAGAATGGGAATTTTAAAATATAATAACCATAGCGGATACATAGCCAGCGTGATTAATGATGAGGACTTGTTATCCGTACATACGAAGTCAGCCGGCATTTACCGCAGATTTAAGGAACCGGGTGATCCGGTTTTTCATGGGGATGTAATTGGAGAGATTACGGACCCGTATGAGGGGAATGTGCTGGATACTATTGTTTCACCTACGGATGGTATTATCTTCTTTGCACATACGGCGCCTATGGTTATGGAAAATGCAGTAATTTATAAGATTATAAGAAGGATGCATGAGTAGAACTGCTCATGCATTTTTTAAGTTTCTAAGGCTTTTATTTTAGAAAATTATATGATAAAATATTTTGTATGTGCTGACATGATGTCAGTGGATTGGATGAAAAAGAGTTGTTTAGGAGGAAATATAGAAAATGAAACTAGGAATTGTTATTAATCGATGATTTCCATGTAAGTTTCTATATCTTACTATAACCCGATAAAGCCTTATAATTCAAAGGCTTGCGAGTCTTTTGAATCCGATATAAGTTTATATATCTTTATGTATTTATTCTAAAAATTGGTACGTAATTGGTACGTAATAGGCAAATGAAATATACAAAAAAATGAAACTAGATGTTATATTGTGAGCCTCGATATTTATGAGATTGATATGAATAATATTAGTCCAAAGCGTAATATCATTAATTTATTATTGTGAGAGAGTATGAATTTAAAAGACAGAGAGTGAAGTAATGTAATTTTCATTCTCTGTCTTTTTGGATATTTCAGCTTCGTAACTTATATTTGTTATTGGTTTTTGCTTATATTATTCAGAAACCATTTTAAAATGATTTAAAATTTTTAGATTCCGAGTGTAGAATGTTTGGAAAAGTAAGAATAATTTAAGAAACAAATCCATATACTAATCAACATGGGTAAAAAAATTACTTTTATGATGTAAAAACAATACACACATTATTGACGCAAAGACAAACAAGGATTAAAATGTATATAAAGGAGGATGTGATTATGCTGACAAAAATGTATCTTACAAATTTTCTTTCATTTAAAGAAAGAACAGAATTTGATTTTACCGCATCAAAATACTCTATTCTTAGTAAAACAAATGTATATGAGAATGAAATCCTTAAGGGGGCATTATTTCTTGGACCCAATGCAGCTGGAAAATCAAATGCACTTAAAGGTATTTCTTTTATTATTGAAATGATAACGGGAGAAGGAACTGAATTTCAAAGATATCGTTGTTTTTTTGCGGGCAATCCAATTACTACAGCGGAATATGAATTTGCGTTTGACGAAAAAAAAGTTGCGTATGTGATTGAATATAATATTCAGACGAATAGCATTTCTGAAAATTTGAAAATAGATGATATAACCGTTTTAAATAGGAAGGGAAATATTGGAGAATTAAGAATTGGTCAAACTGTGACAATAGATGAACGTGTTGATGGTGAAACATTATTTTTGAGAACGGCATCGTTCAATACTGGTCGTTTTCCACAAGAACCTACTCTTAGAAAACTTATGGAATTTTTACAGAATTCGTATATTGTTGATGGATACAATAGGGGGGCTTTATATGGAAAGTCTATAATTAAGTATGCAGAGGAATTTGGCGTTGAAAAGATAAATAAATATCTTGAGGAATTTGGTTATGATTTCGTT
This sequence comes from Thermoflexaceae bacterium, assembly GCA_029226085.1. Lineage (GTDB taxonomy): Bacteria > Bacillota > Clostridia > Lachnospirales > Lachnospiraceae > MGBC120314. The sequence continues at coordinate 4,069 of JAQXXN010000142.1, read as the reverse complement.
ATTGAGTATGGCTCTGAAAGTGAAGGTGAAGGGTTAAAAGTTGTTATAGGGGAAGATAAAAAAGCAGTTTTCTTTAAAAGAAAGAGTTTTCCTATTCCTATTGTTATTATGAATGAATCACAAGGAAATCAAGTTTTTGCTGATTTGTTACCAAATTTGATTCGTGTTATTGAAAATCCAGGAATGCTGATTATTGATGAATTTGGTAATAGTCTTCATAATAGACTGTCAGAAAACATAATCAGGTTTTTTATGGAGAGTGCTAAGAACTCACAAATTTTTATTACATCACATCATACAAATTTGATTTCTAATTCTGTATTTAGACCAGATCAGCTTGATTTAGTCTCGTTCAAAGATAACTCTGGAAGTGAGGTGGAAAGGCTTTCGAAATATAAACCAAGAGAAGCACAAAATTTGGAAAAAATGTATCTTGGAGGTATGTTTGAGGGGTTACCAATATATGAAAAAATATAGAATTGATAAAACAAAAAATATAGGTAATGTAATCTTTGTTGTTGAGGGTGGACGACCGGATACTGGCGGAACGGAATTAAGATTATTGAAAAAAATATTTACAGATATTTTAGAATATGAGGTTCAGGAATTGAGACGTGGAAGCGAAGAATTTATTGCACATGGACAGCACTCTCAGTTTCATGTATTTGCGCTGAATCTTCCTAAAAATCAATTAACTCAATTAACGCAGGATTCGATTGATAAATTATTTGCTCGTTTAAAGGAAGATTTTCACTTAAAGCCAGAGGATTGCCCTGTTTTTTATTTGTATGATAGAGATGTGCTTAGTTATCATCGAAATGAGTTGAGAAAAAAATATGTAATGAAGTATACAGATCCGTATGGCACTGATGATGGATATCAGGGACAGCTGTTATTAAGTTATCCAGCAATAGAAAGTTACCTATTGTCATGTATTATAGATGAGACTGTTACACATTCATCCAAATTGGGTCGAGAAGCAAAAACGCTTCTTACTAATGAAATATGCCCGGATGATTGTGCAGATAAAACAGATATACATATGAAGACAGTCGATTTAGTCTTTTCGAGCGAAATATCAGAAGCGGGAAAACGTCTTATTCATTCTATAAAGGAAATGGATAATGGATTGGAGACAATGGGGCTTCAATCCTATGATTTGGATAATCTTGCACCAACATTATTGGGAGTTTATGATTATCAACAACAAAAATATGATAGGGAAGATGTTTTTTCACTTCTTTCGCTTGTGGGAATGGCATTGCTTGAATTAGGAGTTATTACAGAATGTGATGAGGAATATCCTCAATAAATGGTGGTTAGGAATAAAAATTTGTATTATAATTGCAAGCTTTGGAGATAAAAGTATAATGAAGAATTTGTTTCATGTTTTGCCAACAGAATTTTTTAAGCCGCTTACAAGCAAATATAAAACCGAATATGCAGATTGTATCTTATTGATATTCAATTCGTTCAAACCGGAAATCTCGTATGGCGTAAACCGAGAAATTGTGGTTAAGGTTTTAGAAGAGTATTTTGAAGCAGATGATAATGAAATGACGTTTGATGAACAGATATACATTCGTGATGCCAGAGAAAAAGCTAATGCAATAATTGCTTCTTTAAAGACTTGTGGGTGGATAGAATATGAACAGGAAAAGAATCATCAGTTGAATGTGGTGTTGTATGAATATGCAATTCCGATTATTGAGAGTATGAATCGAATTATTCGGGATGAGGAGGCTGAGTATCAGGGGATTATTTCGCAGATTCATGCAAGTCTTCAGAATAAAGACTTATACACAAAACCTTACGAACTAATTATAAAGGGTGTAAAGGAAAATACGGAACGATTGATTTCAGAGTTGAAGAAACTCAATGTAAGTATTAAGCGTCATATGGATAAGCAGACGAATGAAATGAGTGCATCCGAGATTATAGATCATTTTTTTGAGTATCATAAAAATATTGGTTCGAAGGCATATTTGCGTATGAAAACCAGTGATAACATTTCATATTTTCGAAGTTCTATCATTGAGAAAATTGATGAAATTTTGGAGAATGCCAGTATCATGGAACGGGCTGTGGCAGGATATATGGAAGTGGAACAAGAATTAGATTCAGATAAGGCATATGATACTATTGTAATGAATTTGCTGGATATAAAATCAATGTTTTACAGGTTGGATGACATTATTGAAGAAATTGATTTAAAACATACCAGATATATGAAGAATGCGGTAATGCGTGCACGATTTAAGCTTGCAACCGGGAACAATATGGAGGGGAAGCTTTCGCGCATTTTAGATATATTGGCAGAGGAAATGAATGAAGACAGTGTGATGAGTGAAGAGGTTTCAGCAGAATTAGCTGAAATTTGCAGTGTATATCTACAAAGTTACATTTCACCGGAATCTTTGCAATCAATTCCGGTAACCAAAAAGAATGGCATTGTGGATGATATGTCAGGAAATGTTGCAATGTCGAAAGAGGAGCGATTATTGTACAAAGAAGCTTTAAGAATGAAAAACCGAACTCGTTTTTCTCGAAAAAATATAAATGAGTATGTGGTTTCTCTGCTGGAAGGGAAAGAGAAAATGTCTGTAGAAGAAATTCCTATTGAATCTAAGCGAGATTTGATTCGAATTATTTATATCAGTATTTATGCGGGAAACCGAGCAAATAACTATGAGATAAAACGAACCAATAAAAGAGTAAAACGATTAGGCTATGAATTTCCGTTATTTGATATCATAAAAAGATAGGAGCAATTATGTTTGAAATACTAAATGAATCTGTAGCACAAAAAGAAAAGTTTCGAATTGCAGCCAATAAACTTTTAAATCAGTGTTTTCTTTTGAAGAAGAAGGAAGATACGAAAAAAGATTATATGTTTGTAAGACAAAATTTAGAGATGTTCGTTACATATTTCGATTTACTGGGTTATGATGTGAAGGTAAATGAAGACCAGGGAGTAATCGGATTGGTGAGTCAATTTGGAACGGGAAGGCTTGAACTGACCAAGTACGAAAGTATCTTGTTGCTGATTTTGCGACTCCTTTATATTGAAAAACGGAAAGAACTTGCAACTTTTTCTGAAGAAGTAACGGTTATTATGGAAGAGGTACGAGAAAAATATGCCATGTTAAAGATAAAGACAAAACCATATCTGGACAAAGGTATGGAACGTAATTTCGTGAAACTGTTTCGTAAGTATAATTTGATACAAAACTTAGATTCAGATGTAAATCAGGCAGATGCCAGAATCATAATTTATCCATCCATCATTATGGCTGTGACAGTGGAAAATGTAAATGATTATTATGAAATGACAGAGCAGAAATTAAAGGATTACGCAGTTAATAAAGATGTTGTGACAGAAAACGAAGAAGAGTAGTTTGGGTAACAAGGTATCAGTGTTCTATATGATATAGAATACGGAAAGAGACGGTTATAAAGATGGACAATCAGAAGAAGATATTAACCAGAATACAATTAGTTAACTGGCATTATTTTGAAAATGAAAGAATATCGGTAAATGGTTCCACGTTAATTAGTGGCGAAAATACAGCAGGAAAATCTACAATTTTGGATGCAATACAGTTGGTGCTTACGACAAATACGCGTCGTTTTAATGTTGCGGCTAATGAAAAAGGGAATCGTACCTTAAAAGGATATGTGCGTTGTAAGATGGGAAATGTAGGGGAAACCTATCTGCGTAAAAATGTAGTTCCGGCAAATGTAGCATTAGAATTCTATGAAGAAAAGGAAAATCGATATTTTGTAATAGGTGTTCATATGACATCGCAGGATGAAGAAAGTCCGGTAATTACGAAGTGGTATGCGGAGGAGTGCAGATTGGAGGATTTATCTTTTACCGTAGATAATCGTCCGGCTCTGTCAGATGAATTTCGTATAAACGGCAAGCGCATTCGTTATATTGAGCAGAAAAATGCAGCCAGAGACAGATTTAAGAGAAGGCTTGGTAATCTGGAAGATAAGTTCTTTGATATTATACCTAAATCTTTGGCATTTAAGCCTATGGACAATGTAAAAGAATTTATAAATA
>JAQXXN010000141.1 GCA_029226085.1 Thermoflexaceae bacterium | reverse complement strand
TGGATGGACATGGTAATTTTGGTTCCGTGGATGGTGACGGTGCCGCTGCAATGCGATATACGGAGGCAAGACTTAGTAAGATTTCCATGGAAATGCTTGCTGATATTAACAAGGATACCGTGGATTTTGTACCGAATTTCGATGAAACAGAGAAAGAACCTACGGTTCTTCCATCTAGATATCCGAACCTTTTAGTAAATGGTACATCCGGTATTGCCGTAGGTATGGCAACCAATATTCCTCCTCATAATTTAAGAGAGGTTATCGGTGCAGTCATCAAAATTATTGATAACCAGGTAGAAGAGGACAGACAGACAACCATTGAAGAAGTCCTTGATATAGTAAAAGGACCTGATTTTCCGACAGGAGCATCCATTCTTGGAAAAATGGGTATTGAAGAAGCTTATCGTACAGGACGTGGTAAAATCCGTGTCCGTGCCGTTACGGATATTGAGCCGATGCAGAATGGCAAGAATCGTATTGTTGTGACAGAGCTTCCATACATGGTTAATAAGGCAAAATTAATTGAAAAAATTGCGGAACTGGTTCGTGATAAGAAGATTGATGGAATTACTGACCTACGTGATGAATCTGACCGTGAAGGTATGCGTATAGTCATTGAACTTAGAAGAGATGTTAATCCGAATGTTGTGTTAAATAATCTTTTTAAGCATACCCAGATGCAGGATACATTTGGTGTAATCATGCTTGCACTGGTAAATAATGAACCGAAGATTCTGAGTCTTCTTGACATGCTGAATTATTATCTGTTACACCAGAAGGATGTCGTGACAAGAAGAACAAAATATGATCTCAATAAGGCAGAGGAAAGAGCTCATATATTAGAAGGCTTAATGATTGCCCTGGATAATATTGATGAAGTAATTAATATTATCCGTGGTTCCGAAAATGTAACCGTTGCCAAGGAAAAATTAATGGAACGTTTCGGACTTACCGATATTCAGGCACAGGCAATCGTGGACATGCGTCTTCGTGCTCTCACCGGTCTGGAAAGAGAAAAGCTGGAAAAGGAATATGCTGAATTAATGCAGAGAATTTCTGAATTAAAAGCAATTCTTGCAGATGAAAAGAAGCTTCTTGGCGTAATTAAAGAAGAACTTCAGATTATATCGGATAAATATGGTGATGACAGGAGAACATCCATTGGATTTGATGAATTTGATATTTCCATGGAAGACCTGATTCCAAATGAAGATACTGTAATTGCCATGACAAATCTTGGCTATATCAAGAGAATGACTCCGGATAATTTCAAGAGTCAGAACCGTGGTGGTAAGGGAATCAAAGGAATGCAGACAATTGAGGATGATTATATCGAAGATCTTTTAATGACAACATCCCATAGTTATATGTTATTCTTTACCAACACGGGACGTGTATACCGGATTAAGGCATACGAGATTCCGGAGGCAGGAAGAACGGCAAGAGGTACGGCAATTGTCAATATTTTACAGTTGATGCCGGGTGAAAAGATTAGTGCCATTATTCCAATCGAGCAGTATAAGGAAGAAAGCTATCTTTTCATGACCACAAAGAATGGTATTGTAAAGAAAACATCCATTACGGAATATGCAAATATCCGTAAGACAGGAATCCAGGCAATTACACTGCGTGATGATGATGAACTGATTGAAGTAAAACTTACCGATAACAGCAAGGATATCATTCTTGTAACCAAATATGGCCAGTGTATCCGCTTTAAGGAAACCGATGTAAGACCTACCGGAAGAAGTGCCATGGGTGTAATCGGAATGAATCTTGAAGATGGTGATGAAGTTGTAGGTATGCAGCTGGATACTCAGGGAGAGAATCTTCTCATCGTATCGGAAAACGGTCTTGGAAAGAGAACACCTGTGGAAGAATTCACGGTTCAGCACCGTGGCGGTAAAGGTGTAAAATGCTATAAGATAAATGAAAAGACCGGTAATGTCATAGGCGTAAAGGCAGTGGATGATACCAGGGAAATTATGCTGATTACCACGGAGGGAATTATTATCCGTATTGATGTAACGCAGATATCCATTCTTGGAAGAATTACTTCCGGTGTGAAGTTAATTAATCTGGATAAAGGTATTAAAGTTGCTACTGTGGCAAAAGTTCGTTATAATCCGGACAAGGATAATGATAACGAAGATTTTGAAGAAACAGAGAATCCGGAAGATTTGAACACAGAAGAATAATAGATAAAGGGCATCTTTTGGGTGCCCTTTTGCATATGAAGTTTTTCATGAAACAAATGAACGACAGATTTAAGAAAAATGGAGAAGAACATGAGAACAGTAAAGACAGAGACAATCATTGAAAATATAAAGGAAATGTGCATTGAAGCAACGCATTTTCTTTCGGATGACATGAAACAGGTATTTGAAGAGGCAGTACAGACAGAAGAATCTCCTCTTGGAAAACAGATATTAAACCAGCTTCAGGAAAATCTTGAAATTGCAGGAAATGACATGATACCTATTTGTCAGGATACGGGAATGGCAGTAATTTTCGTGAAAATAGGACAGGAGGTTCATATCGAAGGCGGAAGTCTTACCGATGCAATTAATGAAGGAGTAAGGCGTGGTTATGTGGATGGATTTTTAAGAAAATCCGTGGTTGCAGATCCGATTTACCGTGAAAATACCAAGGATAATACACCGGCGGTAATTCATTATGATATTGTAGAAGGTGATACCATTGACATAACGGTGGCACCGAAAGGATTTGGAAGTGAGAACATGAGCCGTGTGTTTATGTTAAAACCGGCAGACGGAATTGAAGGTGTAAAGGAAGCTATTCTTACCGCAGTCCGCGATGCAGGACCAAATGCCTGTCCTCCGATGGTTGTGGGTGTGGGAATTGGAGGTACATTTGAAAAATGTGCCCTTCTGGCAAAAAAGGCTCTCACACGAAATGTTCTGGAAGGTTCTCCGATTGAATATGTCAAAAATCTGGAAAAAGAAATGCTTGAAAAGATTAATTGTCTTGGAATCGGTCCGGGTGGTCTTGGCGGAACAAAGACTGCACTTGCAGTCAATATTGAAACATACCCGACACATATCGCAGGATTACCGGTGGCAGTTAATATCTGCTGTCATGTAAACAGACATGCACATAGGGTTATTTAATACAAAAGGAGCTTGAAAAGGAGAATAACATGGATAGATATATTAATGCACCAATCAGCGATGAAGATGCCCGTTCTTTAAGAGCAGGAGATTATGTATATATAACAGGAACAATTTACACAGCAAGAGATGCTGCACATAAGAGAATGTATGAAGCACTGGGAGAAGGAAAAGAACTTCCTTTATCCATGGAGAATAATATAATCTACTATATGGGACCGTCCCCGGCAAGAGAAGGAAGACCAATCGGTTCTGCAGGACCTACAACGGCAAGCCGTATGGATAAATACGCACCTTCGCTGTTGGATTTGGGACTTAAGGGAATGATTGGAAAGGGAAAGCGTTCCCAGGCGGTAAAGGATGCAATTATCCGTAACGGAGCAGTATATTTTGCGGCAGTTGGCGGAGCAGGAGCCCTTCTTGCACAGAGAATCACAAAGTCAACGGTCATAGCTTATGATGATCTGGGAACCGAAGCAATCCGGGAACTGGAAGTGAAGGATTTTCCGGTGATTGTTGTTATTGACTCGGAAGGAAATGATTTGTATGAGACGGCTGTCAGTCAGTACAGGAAAATATGAGTTGACAATTATTTCATCCTCTAGTATAATAACACTTGCGTCTGAATAAAATATAGTATATACGGGTATTTTAGTAAGGTGCAATTTCATATTGTTTTATGAATTCGGAGTAGTACTCAAGTGGCCGAAGAGGTGCCCCTGCTAAGGGTATAGGTCGGGAAACCGGCGCGAGGGTTCAAATCCCTCCTGCTCCGTTTAAAAGAAGCTTGGATTTTGGTAGGATAATATCAGAATTTAAGCTTCTTTTTTTGTGTAAAAGCTATAATGTATTTGTAGTGATTGTGATGTATAATGGATGTTGAAATTTCCACATGGATAAACAAAAAGCAGAGGAAGAAAAAATGAACCAGCAAGACATGTTATATGATACGGACATGAGGGAAATCCTTTTTGAAACCTATGAAAATACAGGGGAACATCTCAGAATTTTTGAAGAACTGGTAATTGGAAAAAGCAGGGCGGATGCCATTCTGGTAAAGGAAAATGAAATTCTGGGATTTGAAATAAAGAGTGACAAAGACAGTCTTGTCCGTCTTACAACACAGGTAAAAAACTATGAGCGTTTTTGTGACAAATGTTATATCGTTACAGGAATTCATTATATTGACCGGATTGAAGAAGCAGTACCGGATCACTGGGGAATCTATGATATCATGAGGGATGAAGAAGGAAATCTTCATATAGAAGTCTTTCGTGAGGCAGAAAAGAATCCCAAGGAGCGTCCTACCACAAAATTAAAAAATCAGATGAATCTTTTGTGGAGAATGGAATTAATTAAGATTGTTAAAGAACATAAGCTGGGTGGAGTAACCACAAGAAATAAAAAACAACTTCGTGATCTCATTGTGGAAAAGCTTGGAAAGGAAGAAGCAAAGCGGCTTACCTGTGAAGCTTTGATGGAACGGGATTATAGTATTTTTGAAAATCAATAAATATTTATTGAAAAACAATAAAAATATATTGACAAATAATAACAGCAATGGTAATATCTGTATTAACAAACAGAAAACCATTGCTTTTTTGGAGGTATTAATGAAAAATCAATTAACCGTTTTTACAAAGTACATTCTGGACTTTATGTTTTATGGAGGAATTATAGTAACGATTTGTGTACCGGCACTTTACCGGCTGGCTTTTCCCTACAATGAAAAAATCGAGGAAAATTATGTTGCGTTATCCATTATTTTAATGATATGCGGAGTATTTGCCGTATTGATTATTCATGAATTGAGGAAAATGTTTCGTACTGTAATTAATGAGGATTGTTTTGTAATGGAGAATGTAGACAGTCTTAAGAAAATGGGAAATTATAGTTTCTGCATAGCAGCGGTGACACTGGCAAGATTATTTTGTTACCTGAATTCGGCAGTATTTGTAATTATCATCGTATTTGTAATTGCGGGACTTTTCAGTAAAGTACTGGCAGGAGTTTTTTATCAGGCAGTCACTTACAAATTAGAAAATGATTTAACCATATAAGGAGGCGTGCATGGCAATACAGATTAACCTGGACGTGGTGATGGCACAGAAGAAAAAGAGTGTCACGGAGCTGGCAAATGAGGTAGACATCACCATGGCGAATTTATCCATACTAAAGAATAATAAAGCAAAAGCAATCCGGTTTTCAACACTGGATTCCATATGTAAGGCACTTTCGTGCCAGCCGGGAGACATTTTACAGTATATCGATGAGGAAGAAAACAAAGCAGATGACTGATTGGGGAATCGGTCATTTGTTACGGGAGTAACGTAAGAAACAGTTTCGGCAGGGAAGAAAATAATAAGGGAGATAAACATATGAAGGATTTTAGAAAAACTGCAGGTGCAGCAGCTATCTTTGCACTTATCTACACATTTTGCATGTATAAGAATACAGCATCCATAACATTTCCAATATTAATGGCAGCAGGTATATGGTTTTTATATGCCATGCAGGACAAAAGAAAATTGTTTGACAGTAAGATGGATACGTTTTATGCCGTAGGAATCATGCTGATTGCAGTTTCGGTTTTTATGACAGATGACTGGAAACTGATTTTTATGAGTAAAACGGTTGTATTGACATTATATATTTGTCTTGCAATGGATATATATTTTGATGACAATACATGGGATGACATGCAGCATGTTTATCAGGGAATAAAAATTGTACTGGGTAGCATTGGAAAAGCTTTTAACATTTTAGGGGATTACGGAGAATATAAGGAAGAAAAAAAGTCAGAAGGATTAGAAAACAGTGTCAGAAGAAAGCAGATAGCGAAAGTTCTGAAAGGAATTGTTATTACAGTGCCATTGCTTCTGGTGATTATTCCATTGATGATGAGTGCGGATGTAGTCTTTCAGAATATGATAAAGGCTGTATTCGACCTGGATAAAATCTTTGAAGTCCTATTTGAAAAAATAAATATAGTTGGTATAGCAGTCACTATTTTTGCGGCATTTCTTTTATATTATGGATTTCTAAGAGTAATGGAGAATGGAAATGAGAAAGAACAGCCGGAATTAAGAAAATATGGTGATAAAATTACGGGAATTACCATAACCGGGATAATTGGATTTATTTATGTGATTTTTTCCATGGTACAGCTTCGGGGAATTTTCTTTTCCAATGTAAAGCTTCCGGAGGGATATACTTATGCAGAATATGCAAGAGAAGGATTTTTCCAGTTATTTATTCTTGCAGTTATTAATATGGTAATTGTGCTTGTTTGTGCAGCCAAATATGAATACAGTAAAATATTAAACAGTATATTGTACATATTATGTGCCTGTACTTATATAATGATTTTTGCAAGCTGCTGGAAAATGATCCTTTATGTCAGGGTATACAATCTGACTTTTTTAAGGGTAATGGTACTGTGGTCATTGGTGGTTCTGGCAATTATCATGGCAGCAGTCATACGATACATATATACGGATAACTTTTCATTATTCAGATGGATAACCGTGGTAGTGGCTTCTTTCTATATTATAATAGCATTTGCAAGACCTGATTATGTAGTGGCAAAGTATAATCTGGATTACGGCAATCAGATGGAAGTAGACCAGTATTATCTGATGAAGTTATCTTCGGATGCACTTCCTGTCATAATGGAACATATGGAGGAGTTGGAATGCAGCCAGGATAGCAGGTATTTTCGCAAAATAAAAGAAAAGTATAAAAGCATGGGTATCAGAACTTTCAATTTATCCGTATTTACTGCAGGAAATCGGATGGAAACATCAGGCTATGTGTTATCTTCTTATGAGGAACCAGAGCAGATAAATTAATGTATTTATATAAACAGGAATACCAGATATAGAAAAAATTTGTGTTTTTTTTACTAAATCTGGTTATATGAAAAATTCAAATAAATTTTTAAAAATTTTTTGTAAAAAGTTGTTGACTTTATAAATTTAAAGTGATATTATAAACAAGCTGACCCGTTGAGGGGAGGCAGAACGGAAAGCTCCAAAGGCGCTTCCGTAAAGAAAAGAACCTTGATAATCAAACAGTGAAACAACCCT
>JAQXXN010000140.1 GCA_029226085.1 Thermoflexaceae bacterium | reverse complement strand
TGTGGTGGCGCATTTGACGGTCTGGAAAAGATTATTGAAAGCCGTATCGAAACAAAATCCATGGGATTCAATGCGGATATAGCCAGCAGGGAAGAGAAGGATATCGGAGAACTTTTCCATAAGGTAATGCCGCAGGACCTCATAAAGTTTGGACTGATTCCGGAATTTATCGGACGTGTGCCGGTAACGGTATCACTGGATTCTCTGGATGAGGATGCACTGGTACGGATTTTAAGAGAACCAAAGAATGCCATTACCAAGCAGTACCAGAAATTGTTTGAGCTGGATGAGGTTGCGTTGGAATTTACAGAGGATGCGTTAAGGGCAGTCGCAAAGAAAAGTTCAGAACGTAAGACGGGAGCCAGAGGACTTCGTGCCATCATGGAGGAAGTCATGATGGATGTCATGTTCATTATTCCATCCGATGATTCCATTTCCAGATGCATTATTACAAAGGAAGCAGTGGAAGGAACCAGTGAACCAGAATTAATTTACAGGACAGATGATGTGAATGCTGTTCTGAATAGTAAAAAGCGTAACGGTGAAATTGCATGAAACCATTAGAATATGAAATACCAGTTGTTGCACTCAGAGGAATGACCATACTGCCCGGTATGGCCATTCATTTTGATATTAGCAGAAATAAATCTATTCACGCTATTGAGCGTGCCATGGGAACCAATGGCATGGTTATGCTTGTAAGTCAGGTGGATACGGAAGTTTCGGAACCTGGATTTGAGGATGTTTATCATGTGGGAACTGTGGCAGAAGTGAAGCAGATTGTGAAACTTCCCAATAAAATAATCCGTGTGATGGCAGAGGGAAAATATAAGGCAGAGCTTCTTGAATTTACGGAAAACAGTAAATATTTATCAGGTCTTATTACTCATGTATATGATAATGATGAAATGCCGGATGAACTGATGGCAAAGGCAATGACAGAAAATATTCATGACCTGGTTAAAATATATGCTTCCGTGGATTTGAGAACGGGAAGAGAAGTTTTAAAAAGACTTCTTACCATTACGGATATAAAGGAGCTGCTTGATACCTTCGCAGGAAATTTCCCAATGGAATATACGGTTTTGCAGTCTTATCTTGAGTGTGGCAGCATACTGGAAAAATATAATCTTCTTGTGAAATATCTTGCCGATGCCATTGAAATTGCACAGATTAAGGCAGAACTTGCAGGCAAGGTTAAGGCGCAGGTAGAGAAGAATCAAAAAGAATTTGTCATGCGGGAACAGCTTAAAATCATTAAGGATGAGCTGGGAGAAGGTGACAGCGAGTCGGAAGTTGAGGAATTCTTAAGAAAAACAGAAGAATTAGATGCAGATGACGAAATTAAGCAAAAACTGAAAAAAGAAATTACACGATATAAAACAACATCGTCCGGGTCAGCGGAAGCTTCGGTTTCACGAGGATATATTGAAACCCTGCTTGAAATGCCATGGAATAAGATGTCGGAAGATAATCTGGATATCGCCAATGCAAAAAAGGTGCTTGATGAAGACCACTATGGTCTTACGAAAGTAAAGGAAAGAATTCTGGAATTTCTTTCCGTGCGGGTTCTGACGGGAAAAGGAGAAGCACCGATTCTCTGTTTTGTAGGCCCTCCGGGAACGGGCAAGACATCCATTGCAAAATCTGTGGCAAGAGCATTGAATCGGGAGTATGTAAGAATCTGTCTTGGCGGTGTACGTGATGAGGCTGAAATTCGCGGACACCGGAAAACCTATGTGGGAGCCATGCCGGGAAGAATTGCGGAAGGATTGCGGCAGGCAGGTGTTAAAAATCCGTTGATGCTCTTAGATGAAATCGATAAGGTAAGCGGGGACCGCTATAAGGGAGATACGGAAGCAGCTCTTCTGGAGGTTCTTGATGGTGCACAGAATAGCAGGTTTAGAGATCATTATATTGAAGTGCCACTGGATTTATCGGAAGTACTTTTTATAGCAACAGCAAATGATTTGAGTAACATTTCAAAGCCGCTTCGTGACCGTATGGAAATTATAGAGATAAGCAGCTATACAGCCAATGAGAAATTTCATATTGCAAAACAGTATCTGCTTCCGAAACAGATTGCCGTAAACGGGTTGAAAAAGGGAAATCTGAGTGTAACTGATAAAGCAATTGAAAAAATAATCGAAGATTATACAAGAGAAGCCGGGGTCAGAAATCTGGAAAGACAATTTGGCACAATTTGCAGAAAGACGGCAAAGAAAATTGTTTTGGGTGAAGGAAAGAAGGTTTCCATATCGGAAAGAAACCTGAAGGATTATCTGGGCAAAGAAAAGTTTCATAAAGACAGAATTGAAAACCATGACCAAGTAGGTGTGGTACGGGGACTGGCATGGACCAGTGTGGGCGGAGATACCTTGTCCATTGAGGTAAATGTCATGCCGGGAAAAGGAAAGCTGAATCTTACGGGACAGCTGGGTGATGTCATGCAGGAATCTGCAAGGGCAGCATATAGTTATGTACGTTCTGTTGCAGAAAAATATGATGTTATGCCGGAATTCTTTGAAAAGAATGATATTCATGTACATATTCCGGAAGGAGCGGTTCCAAAGGACGGCCCGTCTGCCGGAATTACCATGGCAACGGCTATTCTTTCGGCAGTTACGGGAAAGAAAGTAAGGTCAGATGTGGCGATGACCGGGGAAGTAACAATCCGGGGAAGGGTTCTTGCAATCGGCGGCCTGAAAGAGAAACTTCTTGCTGCCAAAATGGCAGGAGTAAAGCAGGTGCTTGTTCCGGGGGAGAACCGGGCGGATGTGGCAGAACTGGAAAAGGAAATAACGGATGGGCTGCAAATCATATTTGTAGACAGCATGAATGATGTAATAAAGAATGCTTTTGCGGAAAGGAGATAACATGGTCATTAAAAAGGTAAGTCTGGAAACGGTGTGCGGAATTACCAGCAAGCTTCCGGAAAATGACAAACCGGAAATCGCATTTGCAGGGAAATCCAATGTGGGAAAATCTTCATTGATTAATGCTTTAATGAATCGGAAAGCACTGGCAAGAACGTCTTCACAGCCGGGTAAAACCCAGACCATAAATTTTTATAATATCAATGATATGATGTACTGTGTGGATCTTCCGGGCTACGGATACGCAAAAGTATCCGAGGAAACGAAGGAAAAATGGGGGAAAATGATTGAACGGTATCTTAGGCGTTCCAGGCAGTTAAGGCAGGTGTTTCTGTTAATTGATATCCGGCATGAACCTTCGGCCAATGACAGGAACATGTATGAGTGGATTATTTATAACGGGTATCATCCGATTATCATTGCAACCAAGTTGGATAAATTAAAACGAAGCCAGGTCCCGAAACAGATTAAACTGATAAGGGAAGGCCTCGGCATGCAAAAAGAAGATCGTCTTATACCATTTTCTTCCGAGACCAAGCAGGGACTGGAGGAATTGTGGGAGGTCATTGATGCGATTGTTGTGCCAGATGAAGATGGAAATAATCCAGTGACTGAATAATTTGAAAACCGGTATTCGTATATAGTTTTACTGCAGATGTATTATTGCTGGTAACATGAAGCAGGATATTGCAGATATTTTCTTCAAAAAACATTTTCAGGGCTCCGTTAAGGAGCCTTTTTCCATATCCGTGACTGCGCATGCTTTTCCGGATCTGTACGTGATGCAGACAGGCGGAAGAGGAATTGGCATCATGAGAGATTTTTAAAAGTCCTGCCGGAATGGAAGAAACATGGAGGACATAAACGTACTCGGTGCAGTCTTGACCCGGAATGCAATATTCCGTTATTTCGGTAGTACAGGAAGAATCAGTGTTGGCAGAATCTTTCGTACAGCTGTCAACGAGAGAAAAATAGTCTTCTGGGGACAGGCACATGAGGTATTCCGAATAGGCAGGAGAGGACAAAACAAACGGAAAATTTAAGGGACGATCTGATAGGATATCCCTGACCGGAGATAAGGAAAGTTCCCAGAGGGCGTTCTGCAGTAACTGGCTAAAGTATCCTTTATGGCGGTGACTGGGATGGGTATATCCGGTGATTTCCACGGAAGTATCATTAAGAGGCAAAAGACTTAAAAAGGAGAGGATTCTTCCATGGGAAAGACACAGAAAAAAGTGCCGGAAGGTTCCGGTAACGGATGCGGCATAAAAAGGCTCATAGCCTGTCAATGTATTAAGAGTTTCCAGTTGCCGGATCATGGAATGGTCCAGTGTGTTACATGCAATAAAGTCCATGGAAAAAGTTCTCCTTATTTATTCTGCTCTAATCTTATCAGAAAAAATAGAAAAAGGATATAAAATTCTATTGAAATCAGGGGAAAATAATAATAACATTAATTGCAGCAAGAGTTAGGAGGGTTTGTATGGGATTACCATTACGCAGTGAAATTGATTCCAGATATAAATGGAAAATAGAAGACCTTTATGCCACGGATGAATTATGGGAAAAGGAATTTGAAACGGTAAGCAGTAAGGTTTCGAAAGAACCATCATATAAGGGGAGACTGGCAGAGTCGGAAGAGATTCTTTATGCGGCATTGCAGGAATCGGATGAGCTGGAGGCAGCTGTTGAAAAATTATATGTGTATGCCAACCAGAAATATTATGAAGATACGGCAAATGCCAGATATCAGGGATATGCAGGTCAGGTACAGGGACTCATGACGCAGTTTTATGCGGTATATTCCTATCAGGAACCGGAGATTCTTGCCATGTCTGAGGAAGTGCTTAAGGCATGTATCGAATCACAGGGAGAAATCAAGCTGTTTTCCCAGTATCTTAAAAACATTCTGCGCCAGAAGCAACATATTTTATCGGAGGAACTGGAAAATGTCATGGCAAATGCCAGTGACATGGCACAGGGCGCAAAAGACATTTTCTCAAGTTTTAATAATGCGGATATTCGTTTTGGAACCATCAAGGGCAGTGACGGAGAGGAAATTGAGGTGACCCACGGAAAATATTCGCTTCTCATGGAAAATAAGGACCGCAGGGTACGAAAGGATGCATTTAAGGCAATCTATTCAGCCTA
>JAQXXN010000139.1 GCA_029226085.1 Thermoflexaceae bacterium | reverse complement strand
CAGCTTGCAAGGGAAAATGAACTGATACTATTTGCAGATGAAATATATGTCAGGCTTGTTATGGATGATTTGGAACATGTTGCCCTGGCATCCCTTGCACCTGATTTGATGACGGTAAGCTTTAACGGTCTTTCAAAGTCGCACCTTATTGCAGGATACAGAGTCGGCTGGATGTGTCTTTGCGGTGATAAATCCAAGGCAAAGGGTTACATAGAGGGAATTAAGCTTCTTTCTTCCATGCGTCTGTGTTCCAATGTGCCGGCCCAGTCATTGATTCCGTCAGCGCTTGCATGTCAGGAGGAAACGAAGAATATGCTTGTGCCGGGAGGAAGGATTTATGAGCAGAGAGAGTGCATTTATGAGGCAGTAAGAAACATAGACGGAATTACGGTTGTTAAGCCAAAAGCTGCATTTTATATGTTCCCGAAACTGGACATTAAAAAATTTAATTTAAAGAATGATGAAAGGTTTGTACTGGATTTCCTTAAGGATAAGCATATTTTGTTTACTCACGGAGGCGGTTTCCACTGGGAACAGCCGGATCACTTCAGAATTGTGTATCTGCCGGAGTGTAATGTACTTCAGAAAGCGGCAGACAGCCTTAAGGATTTTCTTTCTTATTACAGACAGTAATTTGTTGAGAAAAGTGACGGATAGGAGATATCTTTTTTAAGACAGATGTTGTATAATCAAAGATAAGGATTTAATGTTTTTATAATTGATATATTGGGAGGTAATTATATGACAGGCATAAAAAAGGATATACAGAATCTAACTGCATATTTACAGGATTACATGGCTGGAAAGGAAACGCAGCAGCCCGTAATGGGAAATCCGGCAACGAAAAATCTGGCAGCAGAAATAGAGATTCTGCTGGAAAATAACGGACGGATGTCTTCGTCTTCCATGAATCTTATGGAAACTGCAAGTGCATTATCCGCATTTGATGTGGGACTTGCTCATATTTCCAATGAATTAAAGGATTTTTCATCAGAACTTGCAGATTTGAGTGAATCCAACCTGGCAGTTGTGGAAGAAACCAATGCAACTATGAATCAGGTGAATGAAAACATCGAGCAGACAACACAGACTTTAAGCCAGCTTGCAGAGGAATCTCATTATCTGGAAGATAAAAATAATGAGAGCAACCAGCTTTTAAATGAAGTCGGTGTTCTTAAGGAAAATCTGTATCATGATACCAATGAGCTGAAGGAAAAAATGTCACAGCTGGTTGAACTGGTTAAGGGTATTGAAGATATTGTGGAAAGTGTGGGCGGTATTGCCGGACAAACGAATCTGCTTGCCTTAAATGCATCCATTGAAGCCGCCAGGGCAGGAGAGCATGGAAAAGGCTTTGCCGTTGTGGCAGAGGAAGTACGCCAGCTGGCGGACAGCACGAAGAGCGAGCTTACAAGCATGAAGGAATTTGTGGGAAAGATATATGAGGCATCGGAACATGGAAAAAACAGCATGGAACGTGCCATGGAATCGGTTGACCAGATGAGCGGTAAAATTGATCAGGTTGGAAAAACTGTCGGTGCCAATATCGGAATGTTGGACAAGGTAATCAGTAGTGTTAATGAAATCAATGGCAGCATGCAGGCAATCCGTTCTGCAACCGGAGAAGTAAATGCGGCAATGGAACAGTGCAGTAATGATGCAGAGCACCTGACAGGTCTTACGCAGACCATCAAGCGGTCTGCTGATGACAGTGTTACATATGCAAGTGGAATCGCAGATATTGATGACAGAATATCGGACGTGACAACAGAACTTTATAAGGGACTGGATGACGGAATTGTAATGATTTCCAATGAAGAGTTTAAAGGTGTTATCGAAAAGGCAAAGACAGCACATGTAAAGTGGATAGAAACGGCAGAACAGATGGTAAATGACATGAAGGTCAGACCATTGCAGCTGAATTCTCATAAATGTGCATTTGGACATTACTATTATGCAGTTCCGGTAAAAAATCCTGCAATAGCATCTGAGTGGGGCAGGATTGAGAAACTCCATGCGGATTTTCATGGAAAAGGCCAGTTTGTTATTTCTGCAATTCAGAATGGCAATCAGGAAAGAGCAAGGGAATACATGGAGGAAATTAAGGCTTCTTCCACAGAACTGATAAGTATTCTGAATGATGTATCTAATGTGGTAAGTCAGTTGGAGAAAGAAGGAAAAAATATTTTCATGGCATGATGAAGGCAAAATGGCAGGAGTGAATTTCTATTCACTGCCTGCCGTTTTTGCATTAAAGAAGATTTATGTATGATTGGATTATTACAGAGTAGAAGCATTTCAAGGAGAAAGATATAATGGCAGATTATCATTCACTTACAAAAGAATTACAGGAGCGGATTGAGGAAGACAGAAGAAATCAGGTAAGAAATCCCTATGCATTCCGGGATGAGGATATTCTTCGCAGAAATATGGAACATGATAAGCCGAAGTTATGGCGTCCGGCATTTGTACGTGATGTGGAGAAAATACTTCATAATCCGTTTTATAATCGGTATTCGGATAAGACTCAGGTGTTTTCGGCATATAAGAATGATGATATTTCACGGAGGGCACTTCATGTACAGCTGGTGTCCAGGGTAGCAAGGAATATTGGACAGGTTCTTAACCTTAATACGGATTTAATTGAAGCAGCAGCACTGGGACATGATATCGGACATACTCCGTTTGGACATGCGGGAGAACGTTTCCTGAACGAATTATATCATGAAAGGACTGGCAGGTTTTTTAATCATAATGTACATAGCGTGAGGGTTCTGGATAAGCTGGTGCAGCGCAACATCAGCCTTCAGGTACTGGATGGAGTGTTATGTCATAATGGGGAAATGGAAATGCAGGAATACCGTCCGGTAAAGCTCTCTGGTTTTGAAGAACTGGATGAGAGGGTGGAAGCATGCTATACCGATGCGACTGCCAATAAAAAACAGATTCCTTCCACACTGGAGGGTTGTGTCATGCGTATCAGCGATATTATTGCATATCTTGGTAAGGACAGGCAGGATGCGGTTAAGGTTGGCATACTTTCGGATGATCGGAGCTTTTCGGAAAGCAGGATTGGAACCAGTAATGCGGAAATTATCAATAACATGATAGTGAATATCATAGAGAATAGCTATGGAAAGCCGTATCTTAGCATGGACAGGGAGTATTATGAAGCATTTTCCAAGGCAAAATCCGAGAATTACAAATTAATTTACGGTAATCCGGAAATCGATGCAATATATACGGAGAATGTTAAGCCGATGTTTACGGAGGTTTATGAAGAACTGCTGCATCAGGTAAAAGAAGGAGATAAGAATTCCATATTTTACAGGCATCACATAAGGTACATTGAAGGAATCAATGCGTTCCTGCCTTATTTTAGCATGGAAGAATATCTGGAAGAAGAACCGAATCAGCTGGTTGTGGATTTCATCGCGAGCATGACAGATGATTATTTTATTGATTTATATAAGGAACTGTTTCCGAAAGGGAAATACAGGATAGAGTATAAGGGGTATTTTTAGTACCCCTTATATTATGGCTGGCTGCGGAAATAAATCTCGCCGCTTTCCGGATTCATGCCGTCTACAATGGCAAGGGACTCCACATGAATTCCACTTTCACGAAGAAGTTTTCCGCCAATCTGGAAGCCTTTTTCAATGGCAATTCCCACACCGGAAAGTGTTGCACCGGCTTCCTGGATAATTTCAATCAGTCCCATGACAGCACAGCCGTTTGCAAGAAAATCATCAATGATAAGGATGTTGTCCTCCGGATTCAGAAATTTTTTGGATACGACAACATTATAAATACGTTTCTTTGTGAAGGATTCAATCTGGGATGAATAAACTTCACCATCAATATTGACATTTACGGCTTTTTTGGCAAATACCACCGGAACGTGGAAATATTCTGCGGCAATGCAGGCAATTCCGATACCAGAAGCTTCAATGGTAAGAATTTTGTTGATTTTTTCATTCGTAAACAGACGCTTCCATTCTTCAGCCATCTTACGGAACAGTTCAACATCCATCTGATGATTCAGGAAACTGTCTACTTTAAGTACATTTTCAGGTTTTACGACACCATCACGTCGGATACGTTCTTCTAATTCTTTCATAATATGTATGGATACCTCTCGATTTATTATTTTGAAGTGGTTTTCCTGTTGCTAATATTATAGCTGTTTTTGCCCTGTTTTTAAAGAGTTATATTATATAAATGCAATGATAAAGAAATTAAGAACTGTTATACTAGCATATATGTATCTGGATATCAGAAGAAACTGGAATCAGACGAATACGGTAAATATTGTGTTTCCAACAGATTTTCAATCGTTCATCATTGATTGGAATCTCTTCAATTGTAACAGACATGTTTTCGGAAAGCGTTAGCTTTCCAACATTTCCGATGGTAATCAGAGTACCTTCACAGTGTGGTTTTTCATAAGTAATCAGGTTCAGAATGACAGGAGAATCTGTTTTGGGAATGACATGAAAATAATCATGCAGCTGAATTCCGTCAGCATTTAAGAACACATTCCGGATATATTCTTTAATTCCTGCTTCTTTCGGATAGGCACCGGCAATATCGGTAGTAATGTTTCCACCGTCACCGGTTAACTCATGGTGTATTACGGCTGCTTTATATTCTGCCCCATCTTTTTGCATATAGCCGTTTATGGTAGGAAGATTATGATAATCGGACTGCATGGTCCAGATTTCATAACGCTGTGGGGAAAAGGTTTTCTGGGTATAACTTTCCACGCCAACGTCAATGAGGAATGGATTCCCGTTTTTATACACGATAATACTTCCGGTATCATTGTGATTATGGCTGTCATTATTATCTCCACATTTTACGGCGAGGGTATAGAACTGATTTCTTGCAATAAAGATTCCCACACTTGGATAAAATACAGACGGATGTGGAATTTTATCCGGAACGGATTCTTTCAGTAGTTCTTTACGTGTAAAAATTTCCTGAAGACGATAGTACAGATTGTTCTCATCCGGCTGGAAAGGCACAGGATTTTTTTGATAGTCCGATGCGGCAAACTGTATCAGGAAAGGCAGATTACATGCCCTGCCAAATAAGTATTCACGGATTCCTGCACGTCCTGCAACCGGTGAACAGTCAGCAAAATTAATATAGTATTTATCATCAACATGAACATTTAAAATGTAAGAGGCAATGTTTTTAATTTTTTTCTCGTTCCATAACGAGGAGAAATGCTGATTGGTAACACAACAGAGAATATCAAGTGCCTGAAAAAGACACAGACCGGCATGACGGTAATATTGTGCTCCTTCATCGCAGCATCCGTCATCACCATAATCCTTCAGAAAATAGTCAATACTTCGGCAGGATTTTTTTAGTACTCTTTCACGCAGGGAATCCGGCCATGAAATTAAGAATACTGTAAGAAGAATGTTCTGGGTACACCATATAGTCCAGTTACACATTGGCTCCTTACCTTTTCCCATCCACCAGAAATGTTTTGTTAAATAAGGGTTGAGGATGCGTGTTTTTATTTCTGCACGAATCCGTTTGCAGATGAATGGACTGACGGCATTGAGTTCATCTTCCAGAAGATAATGTACTGTGGCAAGAATAGAGCCGGTTTCACAGGAGAAAAGTTCAATAACCGGATTGGTGGTGTCTGGAAGAGGAAGCTGTGGTGTATCACGGATATATGAATTATGGGCAGGAAGCTGCCAGGCAGTTTCGTCACAAAGGGCATAAATTCCGTTAATAATATCTTTCATGAAACGTCCGTTATGTTCCATGCATTCAGCCAGAACAAGTGCATCAAGAGCTCTCCTTTTGGAGAACAGCTTATTCTCATAGTTGGTACGGTTGCCGGTCATGGAAAATTCCATAAAATCCGATGCGGTTAAATAGGGAAATTCAAATCCCAGAAATTGTTCTCCCGCTTGGATGATTGCATGGCGTGTTACATCATCTGCTTCTTTCCATGCCATGCGGCAGGACGCTTTTGGATATTTTTCCAGATTGTGGGGAGTTTGGTTATATTTTTTCCATACTTCTAAAAACATGATATTCCTCCGGTGAACGTTTTGCTTAACTTAACTTTTGATTAATATAATCTTTTGGAGAAATTCCTTCGTATTTTTTAAATACCTTACTGAAATAAAAGGAACTCTCAAATCCAAGAGCTTCTGAAATTTCATATATTTTCATGCAGCCTTCGGATAATAATTTTTTGGCTTCGTTGATTTTGCTGACTGTAATATATTCGTTAAAACCTATATCATTATATTTTTTAAATAACTGGCTTAAATAGTTTGGAGTAATTCCGAATCTTGATGCTGTTTCATTCAGGGTAAGCTTTTCAGTAATATGCTCATTGATATAGCGTTTTACCTGATTGACCGTATAATTGGTATGGCTGTTTTTTCGTTCTACAAAATATTGTGCGACTTTTTCTTTATATACATCCAGCCAGGTAATGATTTGTGATGTGGTGTGCTGGCGGTAAATGGAACGGTAATAATCAGGATAGTCCGAAAATAAATCTGTTACCGTCTGTTCTCCGTTGGGCAGGGAGGAAATGGTCATGTATAAAATACTACAGGCTGCGTCCATTGCCTGAAAATTACGGTTTGGATATTGTAAAAAAATTGCGGTTAACTCATCGATGGTTTCTTTTAGCACATTTTCATCAAACTCTTCAAAGGCACGTAAGAGCTGCTTGCGGAAAATGGAAAGGTTAAATATCTGGTGACTGGAGCCGATTTGAGAGCAGCCTTCAATGGATAGGAAGGGGTTCGTGTCATCAGCATAGGAGTATGCCTGCCTTGCATACTGGTAGGAAGTTGAGATTTCCAAGGGATCTGTCTCTATGGTTCCGATACCGGCATGAAATGTTATATTATAGTATTTGTGCATGGCATCCTGTATGGTATTCAGAATTTCCATGATTCCGGAAGAATCCGGAATAAGTCTTCCATTATCATCATGCAGTTCAATGATTAGCGTGCAATGCTTTACATCGAGAGAGATAACGGTAGCAGGAATGTATTTTACAATTAATTCTTTTAGAAGGTTATATGAACTAAGATAAAGGGAAAACTGTTTTTTCGGGGACAAATTATTACCAGTGTTGTCAAAAAACTCCAGATATACACACTGATAGGCGTCTGCATCAAAAGTCAGGTTCAACAGACGACATTGGAGATGGAACTGCTCCTGGTTATCAAACATATTCTGAAGCAGACGGATATAAAATTTGTCATAATAATCCATATGGGAGGAAGTATCATCTTCTTTCCCGGAAGAAGACACTTCTGGACGAATCACCCGTTTCTTGGCTTTCTCAATCGCTTCTTCAAGAACGGATGGAGTCAGTTCCAGTTTTATCAGATAATCCGATGCCTGATAGGTTAAGGCTTCTTTTACCATTTGGAATTCTTCATAGCTTGTAAGAAAGATAAAGACAGGGTGTCCGTAACCATAGCGCTCACAGCATATTTTTATCAGTTCCAGACCGGTCATACGAGGCATTTTAATGTCACAGATCACAATATCGGGTAGGGAGGAGTCAATTAATTCCAGAGCACTTTCTCCGTTACTGGCAATACCACAGATTTCAATATTTAATTTTTCACAGTCCAGCATGGATTTTATTCCAACCTGAACCAGAGGCTCATCATCAACAATTAAGACTTTGTACATTATTGTACTCCTTTCAAATCATGACAGAAGCTTCTTTTTGGGAATACGGACTGTCATTCTGGTAAATGAATTTACTTCACTTTCTATGGAGATACCATATTGGGAACCAAACTCATATTGAATTCGTTTCTGAATATTCATGATGCCGATTTCCTTAAAAAATTGGGACTTTTCTGTTGTATTACCGTTAAGAATCTGTTCTATCTTGTCCTGTGAAATACCGATTCCATTATCTTCCACCGAAATGCAGATGCTTTCAGGGCTATCAAAAGCAACATGGATGGAAATGGTCCCTGCGGATTGTTTTGGTTCGATTCCATGAAAAATGGCATTCTCTACCAGAGGCTGGAGAGTGAACTTGATAATGGAACAGTCATACAGAGAATCGTCCTCCACGGTAATGTTTAATTTTAAGGTTCCGCCATAACGGTACTGCTGGATGGTAAAGTAATCTTCCACAAGTAATAATTCATCCCGGATGGGAATCAGAAGCTGTGTCCCCTTGGAAATGCTTCGTAACAGACGGGAAAGAGCGGTTGTCATTTCAGCAATACCTTCAGCTCCCTGCGTAACTGCCATCCATTTTATGGAATTTAGTGTATTATATAGAAAATGCGGATTAATCTGGTTTTGCAGCATCTGGTATTCTAAATCTTTTTTTGCTTTTTCATCCTGTATTTTTGCATCCATTAACGATACAATATTCTGGGATAAATCATTAATTCCCCTGCCAATGTCACCAAGCTCATGATCCCACTCAATAGAGGCGTCACGGCTGAAATCACCCATGGAAATCAGCTGCATCCTTTTTTGGATTTTCATGACCGGTACATAAAGAATCCGGTAGAGAATTATGGAAAGTAAAAATCCGATACACACAATCAAAAAGGTTACAACTATGATAATTACCAGATAAAATGGGCGGTGGGATTTTAATTCACTGCCTGAAATAAGCTGTGTTATGTAACAGTTCTCCATTTGCAGCGGTTTTGTGACAAGTAAGCCGTTGCTGCCGTCTGCACTGTCATGAAAGGACAGGAAAACAGAATCGGAGTTAGGAATGGTATTTGTTATTTCATGATAAGTTATGGTACTTGAGTCCAGTTCAATCAGAGAATTTTCTTCCATTAAATAAATATGTTCTCCCAGGGTAAGAAACAAAGCACTATCCTGTGCCATGGAATAATATTGCATAGGTGATGTAAATATTCCACTTCGTAAGGAGAAACATACGAAACCGCCACGGACAAAACTATATTGATAACTGATGGGACGAACCAGTAACAGAACATCCAGAGAAGGCTTCCTCATATAAGGATCCGGAATGAAACCAAAGGAAAAATCGTAGCCGGAGGATTCAATTTGCTGGTATACGTCTAATGTTCTTGTGATAGAGCAGACATTATCAGAAACGGAATAAGGTGCATCCACAATCTGAAGATAACGGTCATGATTATTTCCTATAATAATACGATGAATGTAAGGATTGACAGAACTTGCCAGATATTCCTCATTCAGACGCTCATGTGCCTTTATGGCAACGGAAGAAGAGGAAGAACCGTCATAATTCATAAATTCACCAATATAGTTGTGTGTCTGGCAGAAAGAAATCAGGCGGAATACTTCCGTAATATTCCGGTTGATGGAATCTGCCATGAAGGACAAATTGGCATCGGTATTCTGTAATAAGACACGCTGCATATAATCGTTATAAAATATTGCGGAAAAAAAAGAAAGAATTCCGCCAATCAATATGGTAAACACGAGAGTAATAAGCAGGATGATACGTTGTAAGGAATAGTGTCGTTTATTTTTATTAATTAAGGAAAGCATAACCTTCTCCTTATGAAATATATTTCAGTATTTTATAAAGATATTTTAACATAGGACAAAAAAGAAAGAAATGCTGTTATAGATTTTTGCATATTTTTATAGAATTTTACATTTTTATTTTAGGAAGAATCGGGAAATAACCTAAAAAAAGAAATGAAAGAATAAATTTATCCATTCGAAAAGTAAAAAATCTTCTGTATAATCAAATCAGAAAATAAATGATAAACATTTTTAGGAGGGAAAATCTATGAGAAAAATTTTATCAGTTTTGCTATCGGCCGTAATGATAGCAACATTGGCAACAGGATGTGGAAGTTCTAAGAATCCGGATACGGCAGCACCAACCAATGCCGCTACGGATGCGGCATCAGCAACAACCGCAGAAAGCAGTGCAGAACCAGTAACTTTGAAGTGGGCTATCTGGGATAAGGAATCTACTTCATACTGGCAGGCTCTTGCAGATGCATATGAAGCAACTCATCCGAATGTAACAATTGAGATGGTTGACCTTGGTTCAACGGATTACATGACAGTACTTGCAACAGAATTGTCCGGTTCCGGTACAGACTTTGATGTGGTAACCATTAAGGATGTTCCGGGATATGCTACTCTTGTTCAGAAGAAAGCAATTTTATCCCTGGATGATTACATTAAGAAAGATGGCATTGACCTTACAAAGTATTCCGGGGTTACAGATCAGGTTACTGTTGATGGAGCACTCTATGAACTGCCATTCAGAAATGACTTCTGGGTAGTATTCTATAATAAGGATATTTTTGATGCAGCAAATGTTCCATATCCGACAAATGACATGACATTTGCACAGTATGATGAACTGGCAAGAAAGGTAACTAATACAGAATTCGGTTCACAGATATATGGTACACATTATCATACATGGAGATCTGCAGTACAGCTTTTCGGTGTATTAGATGGTAAACATACGATTCTGGATGGCAAATATGATTTCTTTGCAGATTATTACAATATGGTATTGAAACAGGAAGCAGACGGCGTATGTCGTAAGTATTCCGACTTAAAGACAGAAGGACTGCATTATTCAGCAGCATTTTCAAGTGGGGATGTGGCAATGATGAACATGGGTTCATGGTTTATCGCAACATTGATCAGTAACTTGGAAAAGGGAGAATATGATTCAAGTCTTTGTGGCAACTGGGGTATTGTTAAGTATCCTCATGCAGAGGGCGTAGAAGCAGGTTCAACACTTGGTACCATTACAGGTCTTGCAGTAACAACAGCCGCCGATGTTCCAGATGAATCATGGGAGTTTGTTAAGTGGGTAAGCGGTGAAGACGGAGCCAAGGTTATGGCAGAAACCGGTAACTTCCCGGCAATCATGACAGATGAAGCAATGAACATTATTACAAGCCTTAAAGGTTTCCCACAGGATGAACAGTCTAAAGAAGCTTTAGCTGTATCAAATCTCTATCTGGAAGTTCCATATGCACCAAATGTTTCTGAAATTAACAGTGCACTGGATTCTTACCATGGTTCCATCATGAGTGGTGAAATGACGGTAGATGAAGGAATTGCGGCAATGGAAGAGGCAGTAAAGGCAATTAAAGGAAATTAAGTATAGGATTTGGATGGGCTGTTAGAGATTAACAGCCCATTTTCATAAAGATTCAATACAGGAGAGATGGTATGGATGAGTTAAAAGCATTAGAAATCGATAAACTGCAGACAAAGCTGGATGAATTATTAAAGCGTGTGTGCGATGGAATTGATGACAGAAAAGAAAAGAAAAAGTGCTTATCCCGTATTGATAAATTGCAGAGAACACTCTCAAAGAAAAGATCGGGAAGCCTTTTGAGCCGTGAATTTAAAAGAGATATGGTTTCTTATTCTTTTATTGCACCTAATTTTATCGGATTTGCAGTATTTACGTTAATACCTATTGTATTTGCATTTGCCCTCGCATTTCTTAAGTGGGATGGAAGTAATGAAATACAGTTTATCGGACTTGGAAATTTCAAACGTCTTGGAAGTGATATTTTCTTTCAGGCGGCATTAAAAAATACAATTATTTATTGTGTCGGAACGGTTCCGCTGACAATGATTGCATCGCTGGCACTGGCAATTATTCTGAATCAGAAAGTAAAAGGACGTGCAATTTTCAGAACACTTTCCTTTTTCCCATATGTTGGTTCCCTGGTAGCAGTAACAGCAGTATGGAAAATGCTGTTTCATCCGTCAAAGGGACCGATTAATTCCATACTGTATCATGTATTCGGAGTGGCGCAGGCGGATTTACCACAATGGTTTTCAGGAAGCCTGGTACTGCTTTCACTGATTTTATTCAGTGTATGGAAATACATGGGATATTACATGGTGATTTATCTTGCCGGATTGCAGGGAATATCCGGAGAATTATATGAAGCAGCATCGCTGGATGGTGCAAACACATGGCAGAAGTTTCGTTATGTCACATGGCCGCAGCTTCGTTCGACAACATTTTTCGTTGTTGTCATGCTGACCATTAACTGTTTTAAGGTATATGATATTGCAGTTATGCTGGCAGGAGGAGGTTCAGGAGAACTGACAACTTCGGCAACAGTGCTGGTATATTACATTTACCAGAAAGCGTTTATTGACTGGGATTTGGGATATTCCAGTGCAGTATCCATGGTACTTTTCGTAATTGTTCTTTTTGTAACCATTATACAGTTTGGTGTACAGAAGAAACATGCAGAGTAAGGAGGGACAGTAAATGCCAAGATCAAAAAGAAAACATGAGATTGCCAGCAGGACTGTGCTATACATTATTCTGATTATTATTGCCATTATCATGGCAATCCCATTCCTTTGGATGCTGTCTGCATCCATTAAGTCGGACAGGGAAGTATTCCAGATGAATCCGTTTGTATGGATTCCGGAACATCCACGATGGAGTAATTATTCGGAAATATGGACCAAAATTCCGATGATGACATTCGTAAAAAATACTGTATTTCTTACGATTGTTGTAACGATTTTACAATTATTAACAAGCAGCTTTGCAGCGTATGCATTTGCAAAACTGCAGTTCAAATTCCGGAACGGACTGTTCTTAGCATATATTGCCACCATTGCAATGCCATGGCAGGTATACATGGTTCCACAGTTTCTGATGATGCGGAGTTTTGGACTAAATGATAAGCTTCTTGCCATTATCTGCCTTCAGGCATTCTCGGCATTTGGAGTATTCATGATGAAACAGTTCTATGAAGGAATTCCCAATGAACTGCTGGAAGCGGCCCGTATTGATGGCATGAATGAATATCAGATATATTCGCACATTATGCTGCCGCTTTCAAAACCGGCGTTGTCAACATTAACAATTTTTACATTTGTGAATACATGGAATGATTATCTCGGACCACTGATTTATTTAAAATCCGTGGAAAAGAAAACCATTCAGTTAGGTCTTAAAATGTTTATCAGCCAGTATTCTTCCGATTATGGATTAATTATGGCAGGTTCGGTATTATCACTCATACCGGTAATTATAGTATTCATGTGTCTGCAAAAATACTTTGTTGAGGGTGTTGCATCCACAGGATTAAAAGGATAATGAAACAGGCGCACGTATAGTATCGTGCGCCTGTTTTGGAAAATTGAGGTCAGTATGGAAAGAAATTTTTTAGAATATCAATCAATCGGAAAGAAACAACTAAATAGTGCGATGGCTTTTGCAGTCCATCAGATTCTTCAGATTCTGCCGGATTTCACAAAGAAGTTTCCCAAAGCATATAGCGAAGGCAATTTTTATAAACCCACGGACAATGTGGACTGGACTACCGGATTCTGGACCGGAGAAATATGGCTTGCATATGAGTATGTGAAAGAGCATCCGGAAGAATTTGAAGAGGGTACAGAAAAACGGCTTAAAGATGCGGCCGACATTCAGATAGAGTCCTTTTTATACCGGATTGACCATAAAATCGAAGTGGATCATCATGACATGGGATTTCTGTACTCCCCTTCCTGCGTGGCAGGTTATAAGCTGACGGGTTCCGTCATCGGAAAAGAAGCAGCTATTAAGGCAGCAGACCAGCTGCTTACCAGATATCATCCGGTAGGTGAATTCCTTCAGGCATGGGGACCGATGGATGCACCGGAAAATTATCGTCTGATCATTGACTGCCTGAATAATCTTCCACTGCTTTACTGGGCAAGTAGTGTCACCGGTGATGAAAAGTACCGTGAAATAGCACAAAAACATATTCATACGGCAGTAAGTAATCTGATTCGGGAGGATTATTCCACATGGCATACGTTCTTTTTTGACATGAAGACCGGGAAACCGGATCATGGTGCTACATGCCAGGGATACAGGGATGGTTCTGCATGGGCAAGAGGTCAGGCGTGGGGTGTGTACGGACTGGCAACTGCTTACAAATATACGAAGGAAGAAGAATATATTCGATTATTTAAAAAGGTCACGGAGTATTTCCTGTTACACCTGCCGAAGGATCTGGTTCCATACTGGGATCTGGAATTTACAGATGGGGATGACCAGCCAAGAGATTCTTCAAGTGCATCCATTGCTGCATGCGGAATGCTGGAAATGAGCCGCTACCTGGACGAAAAAGATGCAGCATATTATAGGGAACTGGCAGAAAAAATCATGAATTCTGTATATGAGAATTATGCGGTAAAATCCTCAGAGGAGTCTAACGGACTGGTGCTTCACAGTACCTATTCCAATCATTCTCCGTATAATACCTGTAATCATTACGGGGTAGATGAATGTAATATCTGGGGAGATTATTTCTATATGGAAGCGATGACAAGATTATTAAAAGACTGGAACCAGTACTGGTAGAAAGGAAGAAAAACATGAGCCGGATTTTTAGTCTCGATAGTCCTTTATGGATGTTATTAAATAAAATAACGGATGTTATTATTTTGTCATTATTATTTATTGTGACAAGTATTCCAATTGTTACGGCAGGGGCATCGTTAACAGCATTATATTATAATATGTTCCGGCTTGCGGATAATACGGAAGGAAATATTGTACGGGGATATTTTCAGAAATTCCGGGAAAATTTTAAAACGGCCACATTCGTCTGGCTTATCTGTCTTGTAATCGGAGGAATGCTTGCAGGAGATCTGTATATTTGTATTAAAATGAACATTCCGGCAGCAAGTTTTCTGATGGCTTTCTTCACAATGGCAGGAGTTATCTTTATGGCAATTGTGACATATTTATTTCCATTATTATCTTATTGTAATGGAAGTGTAAGAAAGATTGTATTCATGGCGTTTATGATGTCTGTCAAGGAGATATTCCGGACGGTATTCTTAATGTTCATTACCATTATCATGATTGCGGTAGGAGTATTTGTAACGGCACCGTTTCTTGTGGTGACACCGGGAATTGTGGCATTATCCCATGTGTATGTGTTTAAAGAAATATTTCGTAAATATGATATGAAAGCAGGTGAAGCAGAATGCTAAACAGTAAAGAAGATTTTAGAAACTGCCTTTTGGACATGGCAAATCCTCTTATTCCATATTTTAGTGAAAAGAAAGCCAGGCTGGAACTTGGGAAAACGGCAGTTTATTATGATAACAGGGCAATTTCAATGGAAGGAATCTCAAGATTGTTCTGGGGATTTGTTCCTTATTTTGCAGGAGGAGGGAAAAATGAAACATGGCAAAGTATTCTGACGACTGCTTTAACGGAAGGATGTAATCCTAAGGGGGAAGAATACTGGGGAGATTTTTCGGATAAAGATCAGAAATTTGTGGAAATGGCTGCCATAGCATATGGTATCTTATTTGCAAGAGAAAATATATGGGATTCTTTGACGGATGAAGCAAAAGAGAATCTTTCCAACTATTTATATAAAATTAATGAATATATGCTTCCGGAATGTAACTGGGTTCTTTTTGCAGTACTGGTCAATCTTGCTTTAAAAAGCGTAGGGAGAAGATATAGTCAGGAAAAACTGGAAGAATATATAAAGATGACGGAAAGCTTCTATAACGGAGACGGATGGTATCAGGATGGGGATTCGAACCAGAAGGATTACTATATTTCGTTTGCCATTCATTTTTACTGTCTGATTTATGCAAAGGTTATGGAAAAAGAAGATGCAGAACGATGCAGAGTATTCAAGGAACGGGCAAATGTTTTTGCAGGACAGTTTATATACTGGTTTGATGATTCGGGAGAAGCACTTGCCTTTGGACGTTCTCTTACTTATCGGTTTGCACAGGTGGCTTTTTTTTCAGCGTGCATTATTGCGGATGTCATGCCATTTACCATGGGACAGATGAAGGGATTGATTGTCCGGCATATGGAAAACTGGCTGAAGAAAGATATTTTTGACAGAGATCACATTCTTACCATAGGTTATGGTTATCCGAATCTGATTATGGCGGAAGCATATAATGCGCCGGGGTCCCCATACTGGGCGTTTAAGACATTTGCTATTCTGATGCTTCCGGATGAACATCCTTTCTGGAGTACGAAGGCAGAAGAGTTCCCGGAAATTTTGCCGCTAAGTTCCCAGCCGTACTCAGATAAACTGATGTATCATTATGGAAATCATGCGGCAGCATTTCCGGTTGGGGTGTTTAGTCCGGCGGGACATGGACAGTCTGTTGCCAAATACGGTAAGTTTGCATATGATACCTGTTTTGGTTTCCACGTTGCAAAATCGGAATATAGTATTTTTGAAAATGCTCCGGATAGCATGCTGGCATTTGAAATCAATGGTGACTGTCATGTTCGAAGAATCAGTCTGGACAGCAGAATTGGTCAGACAGACACATGGGCAAAATGGAGTCCGTATCCGGGAATTATGGTGGAAACAACCATTATTCCGGATGAAGGTGGGCATGTGCGTCATCATGTTATTACATCGGATATCGAGTGTATGGCATATGATTGTGGTTTTTCTGTTGCGGCACGGGATGCAGATAAGATGGAAAAACAGGAAAAAGAAGGAAATGCCGGAGCGTGGAATGTTTTTTGCTCCTGTTTTGTAAGCGGTGAGGGTGAAGGTGTTGTATTAAATACCAGTCCGAATACGAATGTCCTTTATGCAAAGGCAGTAATTCCTTCCATCCGTTATGCAATAAAAAAGGGAACGACCAGGATAACCACACGCGTTGATGTTAAAAAATATTAAGAAAGAAAGGAGCATTCTTTCATGCTGTCATTAAAAGTTATTAATAAACAGGATCAGACTAAGTGTGTGGCAAGCGGTGAAGAGGAAGTAATCATGGTGTATGCATCGGAATACCAGGAAGGTGACAGGATATGTCTGGAAACCGGTGAAAAAAATATTCACCTCTGGCTTCAGGTAGATGATGCTCTCGGGGCATCCTTAGTCTATGTAACGGATAATGTTTCATTTTATATTCCATTTGGAGAAAAGAAAGTCAGTTATTCTCCAAAAGCATTCTGGGGTGGAAGACATTATCTTTCTGTACGCAGGGCAAGGGAGGATGAAATCCGTGCGTACCGGAATCTGGCATTAAATGTATGTGACCAGCACGGGGAGACAAACTGTTATCCCCATGCACATGCAAATGTAGAAACCCGGGGAGAATCTGTTTTTGCAGCAAGAAATGCCATTGACGGAGTCCTTGCCAATCTGGCGCATGGGGAATGGCCATATGAATCCTGGGGAATTAACCGGCAGGATGATGCACAGATGACAGTAGAATTTGGAAGAGAGGTTCTGATTGACAAGATTGTATTGTATACAAGAGCAGATTTTCCACATGATAACTGGTGGAAGCAGGTACGGTTTGTTTTTTCAGATGAAAGCAGTATGACCTGTGACCTTAAGAAAAGTCAGAAACCGCATGTGATTACCATGGAGCCAAGAAGAGTTACCAGTGTTACATTATGTGATTTGATAAAATCGGAAGAAGAATCACCATTTCCGGCCTTAACACAGATGGAGGTATATGGTTATGATGCAGAATAAATTGAAAGCGGACATCGGCTGGCTTTCTAATCCGGAAGTCTTTGCTGTGGGGACGTTACCTCCACATTCGGATCATTTCTACTTCGAATCGGAGGAGGAAATGGCAGAGTGGAAAGATACCGGAGTGGAGAGCAGTATTTCACTGAGGCAGTCATTAAACGGAACGTGGAAATTTTCCTATGCACAGAATCCGCCGGAACGTAAGAAAGATTTCTTTCAGTTGGATTATGACTGTGAAAATTTTGATGATATCAAGGTTCCCGGTCATATCCAGCTTCAGGGATATGATAAATGTCAATACATCAATACCATGTATCCGTGGGATGGGCTGGAATACCTAAGACCCCCCATGGTAAGTGAAAAATATAATCCGGTGGGAAGTTATGTAAAGTATTTTGACGTGAATGAAGCACTTCGTGGGAAACGGATTTTTTTATCGTTTCAAGGTGTGGAAACAGCCATGTATGTATGGATTAACGGACACTTTCTGGGATATGGAGAGGATGCATTTACACCTACGGAATTTGAACTGACTCCCTATATCAGGGAGAAAAACAATAAACTTTCGGTTGAGGTGTATAAAAGAAGCAGTGCGAGCTGGATTGAAGATCAGGACTTTTTTCGCTTCTCAGGTATTTTCCGGGAGGTGTTTTTATATGCCATCCCTAAGGTCCATGTAAGGGATTTAAAGGTAACAGCATCCTTGGATGATACTTTAAAGAACGGGATTTTAAAGGTTTGCGCAGAGATTCTTTCACAAGGGGAAGCAGATGAATCAAAAGATGAGGAGTATCAGATTCATTATGAACTCCTGGATGATGAGGGGAATTGTGTTGCTGCAGGAGAACGACTCAATGAGGAAGTAATTGTGGAAGGAATTAAGCCATGGAGTGCAGAATTCCCGAATCTGTATCAACTGGTTATCCGGGTTAAGGATTCTGAAAGTCATCTGATTGAAGCAGTAAAACAGCCCATAGGATTTCGTCGTTTTGAAATGAAAAACGGTTTGATGTGCCTTAATGGTAAAAGAATCGTATTTCATGGAGTGAACCGTCATGAATTCTGCTGTGAAACCGGAAGAGTATTGCCATATGATAAGATGGTACAGGATATCCGTATCATGAAGGAAAATCATATTAATGCCGTAAGAACCTCACATTATCCGAATCAACCGGCATGGTACAGATTGTGTGACAGATATGGAATTTATCTGATTGATGAGACAAATCTGGAAAGTCATGGTTCATGGCAGAAGATGGGAGCAGTGGAACCTTCGTGGAATGTTCCGGGAAATAAGAAGGAATGGGAAGAAAATGTGATTAATCGTGCAAAAGCCATGTATGAAAGAGACAAAAATCATGCTTCTGTTTTAATATGGTCCTGTGGAAATGAATCCTATGCGGGCGAAGATATCAGGAAGATGGCAGAATTTTTCAGGAATGCAGACAAGGAAAGACTGGTGCATTACGAGGGCTGTGTGCACAATCGGGAGTATGAGGACTGCACGGACATGGAAAGCCGTATGTATGCCAAACCGGAAGAAATTGAAGCATATTTGAAAGACAATCCGCAAAAACCATATATTAGTTGTGAATATATGCATGCCATGGGAAACTCCTGTGGCGGACTCTTACAGTATCAGGAGTTAGAACATAAATATGAAAAATATCAGGGTGGCTTTATCTGGGATTTTGTGGATCAGGCAATTCTGACTGAGGATGGAAGCGGTAAGAGGCAATTACGGTATGGCGGTGATTTTGATGACCGTGCCACAGACTATCATTTCTGTGGAAATGGTCTGCTATTTGCTGACCGTACGCTTACTCCTAAAATGCAGGAGGTACGTTTCCTTTACCAGGACGTTCATCTGGACCCGGATGAGACAGGAGTACTTTTAACGAATCATTTTTTGTTTGATCATCTAAATGGCTGTCAGCTTGTTATCTGGGCAGAATGGGAAGGCGGTATCATAAAAAGCATATCGTATGAAGATATCTGTGTAAAACCCATGGAATCTGCATACTTTGCCGCGGATTTCCTGATTTCGGACATGGTGGAGGAATATACCATGAATGCCAGACTGCTCAAAGATAGTCAGGAGATTGCACACGGTCAGTCGGTATGGAAGAATAAAAATTATCGTGTACCTGTGGTGAAAAAGATGGTAGAGAGAAATATTGTTGAGGGAGACGTGAATATCGGAATGATTATGCCGAAGACTACCTATCTTTTTTCACTTAGTGAAGGTGGATTGGTTTCCTTGAATCATCAGGGAAGGGAACATGTGGTACGGCCGCCGAAAATTTCCTTCTGGAGAGCACTGACAGATAATGATTTGGGAGGTAAAAGTGGATTTGACAGGGCTGGATGGATGACTGCGGGGCTTTTTTCAAAAGTAGAACGGATTGAAAAGGACTTGAACCCAATGCATCCTTTCATGAACTATCATTATGTGCTTCCGGGTATACCGGATGGAAATGCATCCATACGATACGAATTATTAGAGGATGGAGCATTATTTGTCCAGGCGTTCTTTCCGGGAACAAAAATATTGAAAGAAATGCCGGTGTTTGCCGTTGATTTTATGTTAAAGGGAGAATATGAACAATTCTCGTATTATGGAAATGGACCCGATGAATGTCAGATTGACAGAAGTGAAGGAGCTTTTTTAGGAAACTATGAGAGTACTGCCCGGGAAAATGTAACCAGAAATCTAAGACCACAGGAATGCGGTAACCGAACCGGCGTAAGAAAACTTCTGGTATTGGATTTGCAGGGAAGAGGACTGTGTTTTGAACAGATGGGAAAGCCGTTTGAAATGAGTGTGCTTCCATATAGTGCCTATGAACTGGAAAATGCACTACATCAGGAGGAACTGCCACAAAGCAGCTATACATGGGTCAGAATTGCTTTTGGACAAATGGGCGTAGGCGGTGATGATTCGTGGGGAGCGCCAGTAAGACCACAGTATATGTTAAATGCAGAAGAACCGGTAAGACTGGAATTTAAGATATATCCGGTAGAAAGATAAGATGGAAAATATTCTGTAAAAATATGAAAAAATGCTGATTATTTGATTGACTTTTTGAAAAAGGCGTTCTATATTGATTACTGGTCATTTGGATGTACTGTTTTACCATGGATTTAAGGGAGTATTTTTATGGAAGAAAATAAGAAAAGTTCAATGAGGGATCTGACAGAAGGAAATCCCATGAAACTGATTCTGGGATTTGTCATTCCGATGTTGTTTGGATTCCTTTTCCAGCAGTTTTATAATCTGGTAGATACCATGATTGTGGGAAAGTTTTTAGGCTCTGATGCGTTGGCAGCAGTCGGTTCTACGGGTTCCATTAACTTTTTGGTCATCGGATTCTGCATGGGCGTCTGCAATGGATTCGTCATTCCGGTTGCCCAGCAGTTTGGGGCAAAGAATTACAGAAATTTAAGGAAATATGTGGCAAACGGTGCATGGCTTTGTATTGCTTTTGCAGTGGTCCTGACACTTTTTACCACCATATTTACAGGTCAAATCCTGACAATAATGAAGACACCGTCGGATATTTTTCAAGATGCGTATATTTATATTTTTATCATCTTCTGTGGAATACCGGCTACGTTTTTATATAATATTCTTTCGGGAATCATCAGGTCACTTGGAGACAGCAAGACTCCTGTTATTTTTCTTGCATTGTCCTCAATCATTAACATTGTGCTGGATGTTGTGCTGATTTACAATGTAAAGATGGGAGTTGCCGGTGCGGCACTGGCAACAGTTATTTCACAGGCTGTATCGGGAATCGGATGTTTCTTTGTCATGAAAAAGAAATTCGGCATATTGAAAATGACGAAGGAAGAAATGCTTTTTGACAGTCATTATGCAAAGATTTTATGCGGAATGGGAATTCCCATGGGACTTCAGTATTCCATCACGGCAATCGGAAGTGTCATTCTCCAGACGGCTGTAAATACATTGGGAACAATCTATGTGGCATCAGTTACGGCAGGTTCCAAGCTCTCCATGTTCTTTTGCTGTCCGTATGATGCAATGGGTTCAACAATGGCAACATACGGCGGGCAGAATGTGGGAGCAGGAAAACTTGACCGTATCGGGAAAGGGTTGAAATCCTGTGTTCTGTTAGGGGCAATCTATTCGGTAATTGCTTTTGTGGTTCTTTTCTTCTTTGCAAAAGATCTGGCATTGTTGTTTGTAGACAATGCGGATGTGGAAATTATTGAACAGACCTATATGTTTATAATGGCAAACTGTACATTTTATTTCCCGCTTGCGCTGGTAAATATTATCCGTTTCCTGATTCAGGGAATGGGATTCAGCCAGTTTGCTATCCTTGCAGGTATTTTTGAGATGGTGGCAAGAAGCATTACGGGATTCTTACTGGTTCCTGTATGGGGATATACGGCAGCCTGCTTTGGAAATGCACTGGCATGGATTTTTGCGGACGCATTTTTGATTCCTGCTTATTTTATCTGCCGTAATCGATTAAGAAAGCGGCTTGAAAATTTGTAATTGTGCATTTTTGGAAAATAAGATATACTGAATATATAGTTTTATGGAATAAGACATGTTTCATACGATGACAGGTGTATTTTCAGGGGAGAAAAAATGGGATCATTAATATTTCTGTTAATTATTATTGCGATTATAGGAGACAGGCAGAACTTTTTTTCAGGTAAGCAGTTTAATACAATTAAGAAAGTCATTAAGTGGTTAATCATATTGAGCATATTTTCCGGTGTTATTCCGCAGCTTCTGGCAATGACCATTGGATTGACCGTGGTTTCGTTACCATTTATTTTACCGGCAGGAATCTTATGGTACATAGTTAGTTCCGGTAAGAAGAAAAAGAAGGAACAAGAGAATAATCAGAGAAGTTATAATCAGAAAAATGATGCAACCGGAACGTATTATGGCAACTCTGTAAAGAAACCGATAAAAGAGTCCATTCTTCCAAAGGCAGCTTCCAAGCGGAGAAAGATTATTGAGAAGTTTAATAAAAAATATGAATTATATCTGACTGAGAGTCAGATTCAGAGGATGGTGGATGCTTCCTACTATTCTCCGGAGTGGGAAAAGGAAATTGCAGACATGGACAAGGAATATGCATCCGTGTATGAATGGTTTCAGGGAAATACAGCGTGGCTTCGTGCTTATCTGAAAGCATTCAAGGTGCAGAGCATATCATCGGATTTTGAACAGCAGAAGCAGATTTGTTTTTCGGAATATGACCAGGTACTTGGCGGTGTGGATATGGCACATGCTTACTCACAGGAAGAGGCAGTCCGTGAGATAAATGATAAATTCTTTACCGGGTTTGATGATATTTCATTTATGATTGCCTATCGTTTTCTGGAGGCAAACGGCAGGAAATATGACTTAAGTCATAAGGAAGTTTTAAGAAATGAGAGTGAGACGGATATACTGGCACGTAAGTATGAACAGATGCCGTCACATTAATTGTGATAAAGGACAGAAGGACTGATTGAAATATATCAGTCCTTTTTATTTGGATAAAAGAAGAGAAAAAGGATTATGATGATGTTTAGTAATACTAAACAAAAAAGTCAATATTAGTTCTTGCACTTTATCGTAAGATATCGTATAATCGTTATCACATTGTTATATAAACAGAAGAAAGGCGGGATACGACAATTGCTGACACAAAATGACACTCCGATACATAAGGCGCTGGAGGAACAGCGGATGAACCGTCTGGCACATTTTGATGTGCCGGGACATAAGGGCGGCAGAGGAAATAAGGAATTAAGAGAGTTTCTTGGAGAAGACTGCATTAAGCTGGACATGAATTCCATGAAACCATTGGATAATCTCTGTCATCCGGTTTCGGTTATAAAGGATGCACAGAAGCTTGCGGCACAAGCTTTTGGAGCTGATGAGGCATTCTTTATTGTAAATGGAACAACGGCGGCAGTGCAGGCAATGATTATGTCCTGCTGTAAAGCAGGGGATAAGATTATCATGCCCCGGAACGTGCATAGGAGTGCCATTAATGCATTGGTTGTCTGTGGAGCACTTCCGGTTTATGTAAATCCTGGGGTGAATAAGGAACTTGGAATTCCTCTGGGCATGTCCATGGATGATGTGAAGACTGCAATGGATGAAAATCCGGATGCCAAGGCGATTCTTGTCAATAATCCTACCTATTACGGGATTTGCTCTAATCTTCGGAAAATTGTTAAAATGGCTCATCAGCGGGGAATGCTTGTGCTGGTGGATGAAGCTCACGGGACACATCTGTATTTTCATGAAAGTCTTCCGGTATCTGCAATGGAAGCCGGTGCGGACATGGCAGCAGTCAGCATGCATAAGACGGGAGGGTCTCTTACGCAAAGTTCCATTCTGCTTACAAGAAATACGGTCAACGCAGATTATGTGCGCCAGGTTATCAATCTGACCCAGACCACAAGTGGTTCGTATCTTTTATTATCGTCCCTGGATATTGCGCGCAAGAACTTAAGTCTTAACGGTCATGCAATGGTAGAAAAGACTTTGGACTATGCCAATTATGCCAGAGAGGAAATTAATAAGCTGGGAGGCTATTATGCTTTTGGCAGGGAATTGATTGATGGAGATGAGATCTTTGATTTTGATTTGACAAAGCTTTCCATTCATACAAGGGATGTGGGACTTGCAGGAATTGAAGTTTATGATTTGCTGCGGGATGATTACGGAATTCAGATTGAGTTCGGAGATATTGGTAATATACTTGCAATTATTTCAGCAGGTGACAGGAATCTTGAGATTGAACGTCTGATTTCTGCCTTGTCAGAGATTAAGAGGCTTCATCAGAAGGAGAGCGCAGGACTTTTTGACCATGAATATATTAATCCAAAGCTCGTGATGGGACCGCAGGAGGCATTCTACGGAGACAAATATTCGCTTAGAATCGAAGATAGTGCAGGGAAAGTCTGTGGGGAATTTGTCATGTGTTATCCGCCCGGAATACCGATTCTGGCGCCGGGTGAGCTGATTACCAATGACATCATCAATTATATTTTCTATGCCAAGGAAAAGGGATGTTTCATGACCGGTACCGAGGATATGAAGATTGAGAAGATTAATGTGGTAATGTAGTTTTCCGGGATACCGGTAGTAGAGAATGTGGAGGATAACGGAATGGAATTGTGGTATACAGACCAGCATACGAAAAATGTACGTTTTTCCATGAAGGTGGAAGAACAGCTGGGAACAACAGAAAGTGAATTTCAGCGAATTGATATTTTACAGACCACGGAATTTGGCAAGGTTCTGGTACTGGACGGGGAACTGATGATTACCCAGAAGGATGAATTTATATATCATGAAATGATTACCCATGTGCCAATGGCAGTTCATCCCAATGTGAAAAACGTGCTGGTAATCGGAGCCGGTGACGGAGGAACCATCCGCGAGCTATGCAAATATGACTGTATTGAGAATATTGAGATGGTAGAAATCGACCAGAAGGTAACGGAAATGTGCATGAAGTATTTTGAGGAAACGGCATGCAAATTAAAGGATCCGAGAGTGCATATGCATTTTGAGGAAGGACTTCGCTATGTCCGCGGAAAATTTGATGAATATGATTTGATTATCGTGGACTGTGCAGACCCTTACGGACCTGCAGAAGGACTTTTTACCAGGGAGTTTTATGGCACCTGTTTTAAGGCACTGCATGAGGACGGAATCCTGATTAATCAGCATGAAAGTCCATATTACAGTGAACATTCCCGGTCAGTTCAGAAAGCGCACCGGCATATTACCACGGTGTTCCCATACAGTACGGTATATCAGTGTCATATTCCGTCTTATCCGTCAGGACACTGGCTGTTTGGTTTTGCATCCAAGAAATATGACCCGATTCAGGATATGGATGCAGACAAATGGAACGGTCTGGGAATTAAGACCAGATACTATAATACAGATTTACATAAGGGAAGTTTTTACCTTCCAACCTACGTGAAGGAGCTTCTGAATCAGAATTGAGGAAAAGAAACGAATGGGATTATTGACATATAAAAATTACCCTGACTGCAGGAATCATACTGGAGAAAAGGGCGTGGCATTAAAATAAATCATTCAGAAGTATGAATGGATAACATTTTAAAGAAAGGAATTAAGAAATGGGAAGAGCGTTAATTATCGGTGCCGGAGGCGTGGCAAGTGTTGTTGTACATAAATGCTGCCAGAATTCGGAGGTTTTTGAGGAAATCTGTATTGCCAGCAGAACCAAGTCAAAATGTGATGCATTAAAGGCAAAGCTTGACGGCGGAAAGACGAAAATAACAACCGCACAGGTAAATGCGGATAATAAAGATGAAGTAGTGGCTTTAATTAAGGAGTATCAGCCGGATCTTGTCATGAATATTGCATTACCGTATCAGGATCTGACAATCATGGATGCCTGCCTTGAATGTAAGGTGAATTACATGGATACGGCAAATTATGAGCCGGAGGATATTGAAGAGCCAGAGTGGCGTGCCATTTATGAGAAAAGATGTAAGGAAGAAGGATTTTCGGCATATTTTGATAATTCCTGGCAGTGGGCGTATAAAAAGAAGTTTGAAGAAGCAGGAATTACGGCACTTCTGGGCTCGGGATTTGATCCGGGAGTGACGCAGGTTTACTGTGCATATGCATTAAAGCATCATTTTGATGAGATTGATACCATTGATATTCTGGATTGTAACGGCGGCGATCATGGATATGCATTTGCAACCAATTTTAATCCGGAAATCAATCTGCGTGAGGTATCGGCAC
This sequence comes from Thermoflexaceae bacterium, assembly GCA_029226085.1. Lineage (GTDB taxonomy): Bacteria > Bacillota > Clostridia > Lachnospirales > Lachnospiraceae > MGBC120314. The sequence goes on along the minus strand of JAQXXN010000139.1, from coordinate 1,230 downwards.
CGGGAAGCTACTGGGAAAACGGCCACTGGATTGAAATTCCGGCAATGAGCATTAAGAGAGAGTATGATTTTGACAAGGTGGGACATAAGGATATGTACCTGCTTCATCATGAGGAAATTGAATCTTTGGCAAAGAATATTCCTGGGGTAAAGAAAATTCGGTTCTTCATGACATTCGGGCAGAGTTATCTGGATCACATGAGGTGTCTTGAAGATGTGGGAATGCTTTCTACCACACCGATTCAGTATGAGGGACATGAAATCGTACCAATCCAGTTTTTGAAGGCACTGCTTCCGGACCCGGCAACGCTTGGACCACGTACCAAGGGTAAGACCAACATCGGATGTATCTTTACGGGTAAGAAAGATGGCAGGGAAAAGAAATATTATGTATACAATGTATGCGACCATGAAGAGTGTTATAAGGAAGTGGGCTCCCAGGCAATTTCTTATACCACGGGTGTTCCGGCAATGATTGGAGGAATGATGCTTCTGACAAAACAATGGAATAAGCCGGGAGTGTTTAATGTGGAAGAATTTGACCCGGATCCGTATATGGAGGCGTTGAATAAGTGGGGACTTCCTTGGACGGAAGAATTTAATCCGGTCCTTGTAGAGTAATTGCAGAATAGGAGAATGAAAATGGATTTTTCCAGGGTAAATACACCGTGTTATATTATTGATGAGGATAAGCTGGAAGCAAACTGCAAGGTTTTAAAGTCCGTCATGGATGAAACAGGCTGTAAGATTCTTCTGGCCCAGAAGGCATATTCCTGTTACGGAACGTATGAACTGATTGCAAAATACTTAAGCGGGACAACTGCAAGTGGTGTCAATGAGGCGAAACTTGGGCGGTATGAGATGGGGATTCCCTATGGAAAGGAAACGCATGTCTTTAAACCGGCTTATACAGATTCTGAAATGGATGAACTGACAGAGCTTTGCGACCATATTGTATTTAATAATCTTAGGCAGTGGAAGCGTTTTCGGGATAAGATACTGGCGGCACGGGAAAACGGAAAGAATATTCAGTGCGGAATCCGGATTAATCCGGAATATTCAGAAATTGAAACTCCGATTTATAATCCTTGTTTTGCAGGTTCAAGGCTTGGGACAACACTTTCGGAATTTGAAAAGGATATCCGGTATAATCCGGGGATTCTTGATGGAATTGACGGGCTGCATTTTCATACCATGTGTGAACAGAATTCCGATGTGCTGGAACGAACCC
>JAQXXN010000138.1 GCA_029226085.1 Thermoflexaceae bacterium | reverse complement strand
GTGACAGTGGCAGGGGATGGTTTCTATCTGTGCCAAGGCGGTATGTTTGTGAAGAATTGTAGGCTTTTCTTACACAATACATAGAATCCCCAGAGGCAATCCGCCAGGACGGCGGATTGCGCCTGCACTTGCTCATGGATGAGCATTTGCAGGCGACTCGTCACTTGTCAACAAATGAAATGTATTGTGTTAGAAAACCACAATTCGTAACCCACATACCGCCTTGGCACAGATAGAAACCATCCCCTGCCACTGTCACCCCGGACATCCGTCACTTACTCCACAACCCCCAATTTATATGCCCTACAAATACTTCCTCATCTTAGTCACCATATGTTCCTCCACATTAATCGTTTTCCGTACCAGTTCCTTCACCTTATTTTCTGCCTGTTCATACTGATTCAGATACCGGTGCAGGGATTTGATTCCCATGTTGCATCCGTCCGTAATCAGACTTGCGACTGTTTTATCCGACTCATTTTTTGCAAGTTTTGCATTGGTCTTAATCCAAGACATGGTTTTTGCCATAATCCCCGGTTCTTTCTCATCAGCATTATACTCCAGCATAAGTTTCGATAAATCATTTTCCAGTTCTTCATGCTCTTTCTTGGCATCAATGAGAATATCACTTAACTCATGATCCGACACACTGTTAAATACATCATCAATGGCACTGATTCCCATTTTGATTCCGGAGTTGCACTCCCGCAATAAATTTATCGTATCATCATTATTCAAAAAATCACATCCTTTATTGTAATACTATGGATTCAAATTTCTCACACGATAATTTGAATTAAAGATAGTATTTCAACGAAGGATGTGATTTATACAAAATATTATTCTGCTTTATTCAGTATGACTTTTCCATCTTTCACAAGATATATGGCAAACACCGTATCAATCTGCGCCGGATAAGACTCTGCTATCATTCCGTTATAAACAATACGGATGGTATCGCCTGCCTTAAGAGAAGGCACACCGTTTGCTGAAACGACAGTGGTTGTAACCCATATTAAATCTGATGAATTTAATTCCCTGGACCCTTCCACAGGTGCTACCAGCACCTGTCCCTGCCCAATTTCCTGTACAACAGCATTAAAATAGGACTGATTTGCTCCTGTTTTTCGAAAAACAAAGATTGATACAATAAGGAAAACCAGTATAAGCAATATTCCCACTATCAATAATATTATTTTTTTATTATTTTTCATAAGAACCTTCCTCTTGATTATGATCCAAAAACTATTCAACCATACGTTCATAGAGATTTTTCTCTTTATTCCAGTAAAAATAATGTTCATCCTCCTTACCAAAGGCATTATTCCATTGTGTTTCTATAATACACTTTTCACCATTCTTTACTGTCTGATTAAATATAATAGAAAAGTTCTGATTAGTATTTAACAACATACTTTCACACAATAATTCTAATATTCCATCTTCTTTAACCGTATACATTACATATTCATTCGTAGATGATGAAACAGCCTGTCCAATGGTAAAATCCGGACAATCATCATTATTATAATCCGTAGCATTTATTATAAAGTTGCCACCAAAATTTAATATCCTGTCCGATGATACGCCGCTTACTTTTTTCCAGTCTTCATTCAAGTTCCGTTCTGACAGTACACTTCCATCTTCTGCAATTGTTTTCAGAACATAATTTCCCTGATAATTTTCCGGATAAATACCAACAGAAGAACCGGCATATTCTTCCGTAAACCATTCCCCCTGTGTCATCCACAGTTCCACAATGACTGCCTTGCCATTTGCTGTATTAAATCTACCATATGCCAGCCTGACATTGTCCATCAAAACCGGCATTTCATCAATGGCTTCTTTTGAGTCATACAAAGAAATATTCCCAAACAAAAAATCCTTCACCACCGCCAGAAATTCCCTTGCATAATTGGTCGGAATCAGATACCAGAGAGACGGCGCCGCCTGACCCGAAACCGTGGCATATCCCATCTTCTTTGCAATCCTTACGGAACGGAACACATGAAAATCATTGGTAATCAACACCACGGAATCCTTCTTCATATCCAGATATTCCCCGGAAAATTCCAGATTTTCTTTCGTATTGGTAGACTGATTCTCCAGGATGATTCTATCCGGTGCAATCTGCTTACTTACCAGATAATTATACATGCATTCTGCTTCAGAGATTCCTTCGTCCGGCCCTTTTCCACCGCTTACAATCACCTTGCTGTCCGGATATTTCATAAGATATTCTACTGCCGTATCAAGGCGTGCTTTAAGGCTTAAAGATGGATAGGTTCCGTTTACCTTGGCGCCAAGCACAATCACATAATCTGCCTTGCCTGCAGTCTGGTTTCCACAGATAATGATAATTGCCTCAACAATAATAAAGATTGCACAACCGGCTGCAACAATTCCTTCAATCAGAAATAACAGCCATTTCGGAAGGCGGCTAAGACCGCCCTTTGCAAAAATAAAGGATAACCCAAGTCCTGCAAGGCAAAATGACGCAATCAGCCAGAAATAATTAAACTGTGTCGCTGCTCCCAGAATCCTCATAAGAAACACAAAATAAAGAAAACATCCCATTCCGGCAAGAATAAATACAATTCCAAAAAGTTTCCATAAATCAATTTTCTTTTTACCCTTCATTATACTCTCCTTTTCCCCCGGCACACAGAATATAAAACAAAACTGCATGGAAAAATTTCCATTTTCCCATGCAGTATATTATTTTGTCCTAATACTCTGTTTTCTATCCGATTATTTAAAGTACCTCACACCGGACTCGAAAATCTTAAGATCCTGTTCGCCATAAATATTAACTGCTACGCTGTCACCACGACGCTCGGAATGTGCCATCTTACCAAAACACCTTCCGTCCGGACTGGTAATACCTTCGATTGCCATGTAGGAACCATTGATGTTCCACTCTTCATCCATGGAAACATTGCCGTTAATGTCACAGTACTGTGTGGCAACCTGGCCATTTGCAAACAGCTTATCCAGCCACTCCTTCGGTGCAACGAAACGTCCTTCACCGTGGGATGCAGGGTTTGTGTATACCCCGCCAAGGTCTGCACCGGAAAGCCACGGAGACTTATTGGATACCACCTTAATGTATGCCATCTTGGAAATGTGGCGGTTAATGGTATTAAAGGTAAGGGTCGGAGCATTTTCATCCTGTCCCGTAATCTGTCCGTTTGGCACAAGACCAAGCTTAATCAGTGCCTGGAAACCGTTACAGATACCAAGTGCAAGGCCGTCACGTTCGTTAAGAAGCTTATGAACCGCTTCCTTCATCTTCTCATTACGGAATGCCGTTGCAAAGAACTTTGCTGAACCATCCGGTTCATCACCGGCTGAGAATCCGCCTGGGAACATGATAATCTGCGCCTGATTAATTGCCTTTTCAAACTCCTCTACCGATTCACGGATTGCATTGGCATCCAGGTTACGGAATACCTTAACAATGGTGTCGGCACCGGCCCTTTCAAATGCCCTTGCAGAATCATATTCGCAGTTCGTACCCGGGAATACCGGAATAAATACAGTTGGCTTTGCAACCTTATTCTTGCAAATATGAATGGAATCTGCCTTGTATAACGGAGAAGCAACTTCTTCTGTTCCCTTTACAGCCTTTGTCGGGAATACCTTTTCAAGCGGCTTCTTCCATGCATCTAATGCTTCATCCAAAGTAATGACAACATCACCATATACAAACTTCGCATCATCCGTAACCTCACCGATTACCTTGTGTGGTGTCTTAATTTCCGATACCTTGTCTGCCGGAACTTCTGCAACAATGTTACCAAATCCTACAGCAAAAAGCTCTTTCTTATCCACATCCGCAGAAAGCTTAACGCCCATCTTGTTACCAAATGCCATCTTGGAAACAGCCGGTACAATACCGTGGGAATCCAATGCATATGCGGAAACAATCACGCCCTTCTGGATTAACTGATGAATGTCATCATATAACTTCTTTACCTGTTCAAAATCCGGAACTTCAAATTCATCCATCTGAATATCAAACTTTACAAGCTTGTTGCCTGCTGTCTTTAATTCCGGTGTAATAATATCTTTTTCCTTTGCCACATCCACCGCAAAAGAAACCAGTGTCGGCGGAACATCAATATCATTAAAGGTTCCTGACATACTGTCTTTACCGCCGATGGATGGAAGACCAAATCCAAGCTGTGCCTCATACGCACCAAGTAATGCCGCAAAAGGCTGGCTCCATCTTCTTGGGTCTTCTGTCATTCTTCTGAAGTACTCCTGGAACGTGAAACGAATCTTCTTCGCATCACCGCCTGCTGCCACGATTCTTGCAACCGATTCTACTACTGCATAGATTGCACCGTGATATGGGCTCCAGGAAGAAATATATGGATTAAAGCCATAACTCATCATGGTTACGGTATCACACTTACCGGTAAGAACCGGAAGCTTTGCAACCATGCTCTGTGTCTCGGTCAGCTGATACTTTCCACCATAAGGCATGTAAACAGAGCCTGCACCGATGGATGAGTCAAACATTTCCACAAGGCCCTTCTGGGAACATACATTAAGATCCGATAACATGTTAAGCCATGTTGCCTTTACATCTGCGATTTCCTTTGGCTTAAAGTAATCGGCATCCTTTGATGGCATGTCTACTTCTACCGTTGTCTCCTGATGGGCACCATTGGTATCCAGGAATGCTCTTGAAATATTTACAATTTCTTTGTCTCTCCAGATAAGCACCAGTCTTGGAGATTCCGTAACAACAGCAACTTCTGTTGCCTCCAGGTTCTCTTCGTCTGCATATTTTAAGAATTCTTCCACATCCTTCGGGTCAACGACAACTGCCATACGCTCCTGTGATTCGGAAATGGCAATTTCCGTACCATCAAGACCTGCGTACTTCTTTGGCACCTTGTCCAGATATACCGTAAGACCTGCTGCCAGCTCGCCGATTGCAACAGAAACACCGCCTGCACCAAAGTCATTACATTTCTTGATTAACTTGCTGACTTCTTCTCTTCTGAAAAGTCTCTGAATCTTACGTTCTGTCGGTGCATTACCTTTTTGAACCTCTGCACCGCAGGTTTCAATGGAAGCCTCCGTGTGTACCTTGGAAGAACCGGTTGCACCGCCACAGCCGTCACGTCCGGTACGTCCACCCAGTAAAATGATAATATCACCCGGGTCAGATGTCTCTCTCTTAACGGCTCTTCTTGGAGCTGCCCCCATGACTGCACCGATTTCCATTCTCTTTGCCACATAATCCGGATGATATACTTCCTTTACATAGCCTGTTGCAAGACCAATCTGATTACCATAAGAACTGTAACCGCTGGCTGCACCACGAACCAGCTTTTTCTGCGGAAGCTTGCCTTTTAAGGTATCATTTACGGAAACCGTCGGGTCTGCCGCACCGGTTACACGCATTGCCTGATATACATAGGTTCTTCCGGAAAGCGGATCACGGATGGCACCGCCAAGACAGGTTGCAGCACCACCAAACGGCTCGATTTCCGTCGGATGATTATGTGTCTCATTCTTAAAGTTCACAAGCCATTCTTCCACCTGACCGTCCACTTCAACAGGGACAACGATGGAACAGGCATTAATTTCCTCGGACTCCTCCTGGTCAGAAAGCTTCCCTTCCTTCTTTAACTTTCTCATTGCCATGAGGGCAAGATCCATGAGGCAGACAAACTTGTCCTTACGTCCCTTAAAAATCTCTTCCCTGTCCTTTAAATACTTTTCGTAAGTTCCTGCAATGGTATCATGATAGTAACCCTCATCAAACTTCACGCTGGTAAGCTCTGTTGAAAAGGTTGTATGACGGCAGTGGTCGGACCAGTATGTATCCAGAACCCTGATTTCTGTCATGGACGGATTTCTCTTTTCCTCATTCTTAAAATAATTCTGGATATGAAGAAAATCCTTAAAGGTCATGGCAAGATTCAGGGAAGAATAAAGCTCCTTTAACTTATCTTCTGCCATTTCCGTAAAACCATCAAAAATGATAACATCTGCCGGCTCATCAAACTTTGTAACAAGTGTTTCCGGCTTATTGTCATCTGCGAATCTGGAATCCACCGGATTCACACAGTGATTCTTAATCTTAGAAAGCTGCTCGTCCGTTACCTTTCCGGAAATTACATACGTTGTGGCAGACTTAATAATTGGAAGTTCATTTTCATTAAAGAACTTCACACACTGTTCTGCCGAATCTGCTCTCTGATCAAACTGTCCCGGAAGATACTCCACGGAAAACACCTTATCCGATGCTTCCATCGGAAAGCTTTCCTCATATACATTATCAACAGGCGGCTCTGAAAATACACAGGTCAATGCCTTTGCATAAGTCTCGTCTGATAAATTCTCAATGTCATAACGGATTAAGATTCTTACATCCGTCACGGAATCAATACCAAGATATCCGGCTATCTCTTCCTTAAGTTCCTTCGCCTTTACAGCATATGGTGCTTTTTTCTCAACATATACTCTTTTAACGCTCATGTTATCCTCCTGTCATGCCTGCCACGCAGGTTGTTTTATTGCTAAAAGTGCCCGTACCGCAAGCATTTACGATATAGAGCACTTTTGTTTACATACTTACGAATATAATATCATATTTTGTATGGTAGTTACAATGATTTTTTTCTAATAGACTAATGGGATAGATTTTGGATTTTTCCGCATACGCATGCCTAACAGATTGCCTTGTAGCTGTTTCTTCTATCCCAAGTATTTGAAATGCTTCTTCAATGTTCATAATTTTCCTCTTATTACATGATTTCTATATTCCAAATGAAGCAATACCAGTCCCACACCACTGCACAAAATAACCACAACAAGCATCATCACGATTTCCCCACCGCTTAATGTTTCTTTAAACAGAACCGGAACCACCTCGTGAAGCTGTTTCCCATAATACATAAGCACCACAGAAAATGCATTATTCATAAAATGCATCAGGCAGGATAATACAATACTTCCCGTCTTGTAGACCACATAACAAAATACAATTCCAAGAATCCCTGTTGTAAAGAATTTCACAAAACTTAAATGATATATTCCAAACAATGCAGCAATCAGCAGAATGGCAGCCACCGGTTTCATTTTTTTCTTTGCAGCGGAAAAAAGATATCCCCTGAATAGTGCTTCCTCACAGATTGCCGGCGCCAGCCCCAGAACAAGCAATGCCGGAACAAATGTTACACCATCAAGCATCATCTCAAAGCTCTGATTCACGCCGTCTACATCCTGAGGCCAAAGCTTTGTCAGAAACACAGATAATGCCATAACAAGTGTAAATGTTCCTATTTCAAGTAATACTGCACCAAGAATTCCCGTAATCTTTGGCACTTTTAAGGAAAATGTCTCCTTAAAATCTTTCTTTGTATACCATGCTGCAAAAACAGGTACACCAATAATCATAAACTGAGTAATGAGAAGTCCGAAAAGCAGAAATTTCATCTGTACCACAGTTCCCACATACAGAAGAAGCAGCATGCTCACTGCCGCCACGAGAATGGCATCCGAAAAATTCGGCACTCCACCCTGCTTTAAGTCTTTTCTGCTGGTAAAAATCTGAAGACTCATTCCGCCCTCTCCAAAGAGTACATCCTCGCTGTCATAAATTCTGCTTAAAACCCATACTGCCAGTACTGCATAGGCAACATTGGTCACCAGCACAATGAGAATCAGATAAAAATTATATTTAAACACCAAAAGATTACTAATTAAAAGGCAGATATTCACCACCGGAATGGACGCCATAAGAGGTGTAAATTCTATATTTGGAATAAACCCAATGTATCCGGTAAACATCACTACCAGAAGAAGCGGTGTCACATAATTATTGGCTTCCTTAAAAGATTTGGCAAAAGTGGTCACACACATGGTAATGGCACTGATAAACAATGCAAATGCTACTACGCAAAGCACCACAATTAATGCTGCCGGAATAAATCCGGTCAGATTCAGTCCTGCCGTGTCTGTTTCCGTTGTGTTCATGATACTAAATAAAAACCCTGCCATGATTCCCATAGACAAAAGATTTAAAAGGGCAGATATTACCGAAATTGTGGCCACGGCAAGGAACTTTCCCATTATCAGCTCGTCATTACGCACCGGAAGGGTAAGAAGTGTTTCCAGTGTACCTCTTTCCTTTTCTCCTGCGGTCGTGTCAATGGAAGGATATACTGCACCCATGAGAATACTGGTAATCAGAAGAAATGGCAGAATGGATCCCATGATACTTCCCAGTTTTTCTTCCTTATTGGACTGGTCGTTCCATGTAACCTCCACCGGATTCATGATATGTTCTGCATCCAGCCCCAGCTCCTTTAGTAACTTTTCTTCCGTCTTTCTTTCATATATTTCCAGTTTATCCTCCACCATGTCCGAAGCCGTGGAAGAATTGGTTACTGATGACATGTAATAGACATTAAAGGTTACTTTTCCCTCCTTTTGTCCTACAACCACATACGCATCAATATCCTCTGAAAGAAGTGCAGCCTGTGGCTCGTCTTCCTCTACCACCTTAAGATGATACTCCAGTTCATCCTCGGTATCCTCCAGAAGTGTAACAAGTTCGTCACGGTCATTGAATACATCTGTTGCAGCCACAACAGCAATCTGGTATTCACTGCTCTGCATGCTGTTCATAACAGCAGAACTGATAAGCATTGCACCCACAAAGATGAGAGGATATAATAAAAGCGGCACCAGCACCATCATTATTAATGTTTTTTTGTCTCTCATCAAATCCAGAATTTCTTTTTTATAAATCGCCTTAATTTTTGCAATTTTCATCCTACTGTCCCTCCTCATCATTAATTAATGAAAGGAATGTATCCCTAAGATTGGTTGTACCGGTCTGCACTCTAAGTTCCTCCGGAGTCCCTTGTGCCACAATTTTTCCTTTATGTATCATAATAATCCGGTCGCACAAAAACTCTGCTTCTTCCATGTAATGCGTGGAATAAAGAACAGATTTTCCGGATTCCTTCTCTGCCTTCATAAACTCAACAATTGCCCTGCTACTGATAATATCAAGTCCCAGGGTCGGTTCATCAAAAATATATGTTTTCGGACTATGCAAAAGGCACCTTGCTATGGATATCCTCTGAGTCTGTCCTGTAGAAAGCCGTTCAATCCGATTGTCTATAAAATCGGAAAGCTTCAGTATCTCAACAATTTCCTCAATGCGATTCTTCGTTACATCCTCCGGCAAATCATAGATTTTCCCAAGCATGCGAAGCATTTCCCTTGCCGACAGACGCTTATACAGCTTTGTATTACCTGAAAGATAGCCAATTCGCCGCTTAATTTCAATATCATCCGTAATCTCAGTACCGTCTTCATCCAGAATAACAACAGAGCCCGAAGTCGGACGCATAAGCTTTCCAAGCATACGAAGCAGCGTTGTCTTTCCAGCACCATTTGGTCCAAGAATACCAAGGATTTCTCCCGCTTTAATTTCAAGTGAAATATCATCAACTGCGTTAAATTCAATCTTTGTATTTTTCTTTTCTACCTTTGTAAATGTTTTTACAAGATGCTCTGCACGAATCATTTTGTTCTCCCTTTCAAACAATTCATAAAATTTATTTCATCTTATCATATTTTTCCATTAATGAGAATACTACCGAATATTGATATTCTTTTTCACTCTTATCTTCCTGTCCTTTTCATAGTGTCACAGTTTCTCTCACCTGTGTCGTAATATAGCTTGATGAGGGCAAATTGGGGGTTGTAGCGCTGAGGTGTCGGATTCTCCTGCCGGATGCGGGTAGACTGTGGAGGGCTGTCATGGAGAACACGAGAGGGTATGCGGGTTTCGAATTGTGTCTTTTCTAACACAATACATTTCATTTTTCTACCAGTGACGAGTCGTCTGCAAATGCCCATCCATGGGCAAAGCAGACTCAATCCGCCGTCCTGGCGGATTGCCTCTGGGTATGGAGGTATTGTGCAAGAAAAGAGCAACAATTCTCAAAAAGCATACCCTCTCGTGTTCTCCATGACAGCCCTCCACAGTCTACCCGCATCCGGCAGGAGAACCCTCTGAGTCACAACCTTTACAAACAAAACA
>JAQXXN010000137.1 GCA_029226085.1 Thermoflexaceae bacterium | reverse complement strand
GAGATTGGACGCAGCCAAGGCAGAACAGAGGGATACAGCCAAGTGGCAGAAAAGATGTTAAAAGCAAACAAACCTTTTGAGGAGATTATAGAGTTTACCGGATTATCGGAGGATGTGTTGAGAGAACTTGCCGAAGAACTGGGAGTCTATGTGGATAAAACTAAGAATTCTAATGAACATACTATAGTAATCGGACATGATTTTTAATGAGATGACTAATTTGAGTGGAAATCCAACGGTAGCAGGTATAGATTTGATGTAAATCGTGATTATGAAAGTGGGGCAATTGCTGCAGATAAAAATGTGGTGGTTGCTCGATTTTTTACGTTTAGAACAGAAAAATGAGGTAAATGCGTAAGCGTTAAATCCGACGGTTACATTGCACACAAAATTATCATAAGCATGTTAATAATGTAAAGTAAATTGTAATTATATATCAAATTCATACATCAATCTTTTAAGAGAGGGATAGGATATGATTTTATATTTATAGTCAGACATTATATTTTTTTAGCTTTATTTTGGGTGTTCTTATTAGTTCTTTAGAAATATTGATAGATCATGATTAATTCAAAAAAAGTTTATTAAGACAGCCGCATTATGTGTGATAATTACGGTGTATATAGGATCTTGTTTGAAATGGGAACCTATTTACTTTTTAAAATTGTTTGTTAACCAGGAGGACATATTAGAAGCATACATTTTATTAAGTGATGAAATAGAATTTACTGATTCTCAACTTAAAACATTTTCTAGAAGGGAACTTTATTTATTGCGTAATGGAATATTTGCATTATCAGGAAGAGAATTCAAAGAAGAAGAGTTAATGGAGGCATTTCAAAATTATGAGTGGTATGTTCCTGAAATACCTCTGGGAGAATTTACATGGGGTATGTTAAATGAGAATCAAGCGGTAAATGTTAAATTGATACAAAAATTGGAGCACAGATAAATCAAATTTGTTGATATGATTAAATTCAAAACCTGTGTCTTAATTTTATAGGCTGGACAGAATAACTATAAAAATCAATACAATCAATACAATGGCAGCAGTTGTATTGTAAAATAACAGAAATGTATGGTACAATAAAGCCAAGGAGACATGAGCCGTAGTGTTTTCACTACGGCTCTATTAACAAATAAGGAGAATAAGCTATGCAAATTAGTAACATATGCCCGTTATGTGGTAGCGCAGATTGTAAAAGAATGCCAATACAGGATGGAGACTGGGATTATGATAAAAGTGGATTTTATTTAATTTGTAATAAAGGATTTCAATGCACAATACATTCTGATTTATATTTTGGAGATGATGAGGATGTAATAAAACGATTTAATATGATTTATGCATTTCTTCTCAAGAATCATATGTTAACTACGGAAAAAGGAAAAAGAGAATATAAGTTTTTCTACCAAGAAAGTACCAAGATGGAAATAATAGATGATGCAACAAAAGTAAATGTTGCAAGGCTAATGATGAATTACCCGGAAGAATTTATGGAAAAAATGGATGCGGCGTTGATCAATTTAAGTATTGAATATAGGGATTATGGAATGGCAATTTATCCAGGGTATGAGTTGTTTCGTACATTATACTGCAATATGATGCAATATTCTGCAGATGAAACAGAAACATCAGGAGTACTTGATATGCTTGCAGATTTGAATTATCTTAACAAAAACGATAATAATGTATATGAAATATCAGCTGACGGATGGAAGCACATTTATGAAATGAAAAAGAATAAATCATCAAATCATGGATTTATGGCAATGTCTTTTAGGAACGAAACTCAGAAAATAAGTAATGCCTTTAAAAGTGCCATTAGTAAATGTGGATATGAACCAAGAAGAATTGATGAAAAAGAGCATAATAATCAAATTGTTCCTGAAATTTTATATGAGATACGAAAGAGCAAATTTGTTGTAGTAGATATTACATATCCGAACTACGGTGCGTATTATGAAGCGGGTTATGCAGAAGCTCTTGGAAAACAAGTAATAATATGCTGTCGTAGTAAAGAGTTTAATGGAGAAAATAAGCCACACTTTGATATTGCACAGAAATCTGCGGTAGTATGGGATAGTGAAGAGGAATTGGAAGAAAGACTTATTAGGAGGATAGAGGCAACCGTAGGAAAAAATATCTGAATAATGTGATTAACTAAAAAATCCGTGTTACAATTTCCAATGCAATAATTTCAGAAATAAAACACTTGTCTAAAAAAATCATATCTGTTATACTTACACCAAAGCAGAATAATTCTTTTTATGCAGACGAACGTGTCTTTGATTGTGTGTGCATATATGCATATTTTGGTGTGTATGTGTGTGTATGAATGACACAGGCTGAGTCGTCATCTATGAATTAAGTAATTCTTTTAAAATTCCTGCTTTTATTTCAAAAATAATTTAATAACGGCAGGAGATTAAAAATACGCGATACATTTGTCTCCTGCAAAGGAGGTAATGGATGAGCGTAAGAGAGTACAAGAGTAGTGTTTTTACCATGCTGGAGGAAACCCCGGAGTATGCCTTAAGTACATACAATGCCTTAAATGGGACGAATTATGAGGATCCGGGGATGGTGACCATTCAGAAAGTAAAGGGAAGGGTGTTGTTGTCTGTAAGGAATGATGCGTCATTTCTACTGGATATGTATTTTAACATGTATGAGCACCAGTCCACGCCGAATCCCAATATGCCGTTGCGGTTTATGTTGTATTTTTCAGAGTATATGTGGGACTATGTGAAGGTTTTGGATTATGACATCTATGGAAGGCGGATGATTCCGATTCCTACACCGAAGTTTGTGGTGTTTTATAACGGAGTGGAAGAACGTCCGGAACGGGAGGAGTTTCATTTGTCGGATTCCTATGAGCACAGGTGCGAGTGTTACGATCTGGATCTTTCCTGTGTAGTGTATAACATTAACCCGGGGTTTAACGAGGAGCTGCAGCAAAAGAGCGGGGTACTTGTAGGGTACACGACCTTTGTGGAGAAGGTGCGTGCCTATGAGAATAAGGCGGCGGACTTAAGGGCGGCAATTAACCGGGCAATCGATGAATGTATTGAGGAAAACATACTGGCAGAATTTTTTAAAAATAGAAGAGCGGAGGTGCTTGAAATGGCAGTTTTGGATTTTACATTTGAGCGGAGAGAGAAACTGATTGCGAGGGACAGCAGGGAGGAAGGAAGAACGGAAGGAATTGAAATAGGACTTAATCGGGGACTTGTCCAAGGCAGAACAGAGGGATACAGCCAAGTGGCAGAAAAGATGTTAAAAGCAAACAAACCTTTTGAGGAGATCATAGAGTTTACCGGATTATCGGAGGATGTGTTGAGAGAACTTGCCGAAGAACTGGGAGTCTCAGTATGGCGGTCAGCAGCTGGACCCGGTAACACAGTAGTATTATCGGAGAGCCCGATTCTATAATCCGGTAATTGCAAGATTTACGCAGGAAGATACATATCTTGGATATGGATTGCCTGGATTCTATAGAGAAATTATATGATCGACTTATTGATGAAAATTCAACTTTCTTTGGGTATAAGTATTCTAATCATTATAGAGGAAGTCTCTTATACAATTATGTATGTGGAGTATGCGAATGTGCTTATGGCAGTTGGTGATAAAGTTTTCACAATATATCAGAGTTGGATAAAAATACCTGAATAATTTTGTAAGAAAGGATTAATCCAATTATCATCAAAAAAAATAATTGGATTATACGTAATTAATATGAATTCTAAGAAAATTGATATGACCTCTGGTCCTATCATGAAAAATGTCCTTCTATTTGCGATTCCCATTATCCTTGGGAATATTCTGCAACAGATTTACACGACGGTAGACACTCTCGTTGTCGGTAATTTTTGTGGAAAAACTTCTCTCGCTGCAGTAGGCACAAGTTCTCAGCCGGTAGAAGTACTTTTATGTATTTTTCTGGGGATTGGAACCGGTGTTTCGATTCTTGTCTCCCAGAGTATGGGTTCAAAAGATATTGAAAAAATAAATCGGCTTTGTCAGACTGTTATCTTTTTCGTTTATGTATGTGGTATTCCCCTTTCAATAATAGGCTATCTAGCAACGCCATTTATATTAAACTGTATGGGTGTTCCGGCAGATGCATGGAACGCCGCAGTAATTTACACACGAATAGTTTTTTTGGGAACCGTTGGTAACTTGGGATACAATATGAATGCCGGAATCCTTCGTGGAATGGGAGATAGCAAGGCATCGCTGTGGTTTCTTGTAGTTTCGTGCATAGCCAATATTGTACTGGACCTTTTATTTGTAGCTGTAATTGGAATGGATGTGGGAGGAGCTGCACTGTCAACCAGTATTGCCATGTTCATATCATGGAGCGTTAGTATCGGATACATAAAAAAGAAATTTCCTGAGTTGGGTTTTCCTGTATTTTCAAGATATTTTCATTTTAAAGAATTAAAAGAGATTATTGCCATCGGACTTCCAATAGGACTTAATAATTCACTGTATTCCTTTGGTCATATTGTAATGCAGACAATGGTCAATGCGCAAGGTTCTACTTTTATGGCAGGACTATCGGTAGCCGGAAGGATAACCGGATGTTCAAATATCGCTATTACTGCACTTTCGAATGCAGCTACAGCGTTTTCAGGACAGAACTATGGCGCTAAGAATTACGAACGGTTAAGAAAAGGTTATGTAAAGATTCCGGTATTTTCAGGATTGATTACAATAGCATTTGGTCTCTTCTTCATTACAATCAGAATGCCAATTCTACGCTTCTTTACCAAAGATGCAAGTGTCCTTATGTATGCCAGTCGCTACGTTGTGACGCTTCTTTTGTCACAATGGCTCTATGCTGTATTTAATGCCATAGTATGCATTGTCAATGGTGTCGGATTAGTAAGATATACTACGATAGTCAATATAATGATGTTATGGGCCGTCCGTATCCCTTCAGGATATCTTATAATGAAATTTTTTGATGGAACATTTATCATGCTTTGCTTTCCAATAAGTTTTGCTTTCGGTATGTTCTGTATGATTGGCTATTACATCTTTTCTCCTAAATGGAAGGAGATAATCAACCGAGAATAAGCATTCCTGTTTTATATTAAAAAACTGGGACAATCTGTCTTTTACGAAAAAGACAGATTGTCCCAGTGAGCAGGATGTGTTTTCTTCAAAACACTTTTCAAATCTTCTTTTACTTTCCAATCAGTTCTCTTACAGCTGCAGCCATTTTATCACACTTACAGTTTGCAAAGAACAATTCCTCAAACTTCTCACCGGCAACAGCACCTTTGGCAAGTTCCGGATCAAGATTCTTTAAAATGGTTACCATGTCAACATGAGTCACTTCTTTTACCTGATCAAGAATCTTTTTGTTTCTCTGTTCAGGGACAACTCTTTCCTTTGGATAGCCGCCGCCGCCTTCACATTCGAAGAGACGTTCAAAGATATAACGAAGCTGTAATTCTCCGCCCCATCCAAAATTCTCGGCAAATGGAAGGGCAATACAGTTTCCGTCATTTACCTGTGAAAAGAGGTAAGCATCCAGTGGAGATTCGATGTGACCGCATAATACCTTTGGAAAAGAGTTGCAGGCTAACATGGCACCTTCGCCGGTACCGCATCCTGTTACAACAAAATCAGCAGCACCACTGTTTAAAAGAATTCCTGCAAGAATACCGCACTGTACATATGTAAGTGAAGCCTTATCATCTGCCGAATACATTCCATAGTTATCTACTTCATATCCCTTAGCATCAGCAACCTTCTTTAAAGCATCATAAATCATGCCATTCTTAGCTGCCTGGCTGTTTTCATTAAT
>JAQXXN010000136.1 GCA_029226085.1 Thermoflexaceae bacterium | reverse complement strand
ATCCTGAAAAAAGCAGAGTGTTCAAATCGAGCAGAGTTACTTACTGTTCTAAATCATACGTAGGTTACGAACAATGTTTCTAACAACCAATTTGCAACAGTGACGGTACTTCTCTCTCAAATGTCTTTTCATCACTGACAGTAAGAGGCACAATACCGGTATGTAAGATGCCATGACAAAGTCGATATACAAAATCCCTGACTTTCCGGTACTGAAATTCCGGAAAATCAGGGATTCATTCTCATTACCTGATCAAATCTTTGCATCCCTTTATGCTCTTTTGATTTTCCCTCTAACTGCATTTCATTCTACCTCGCATATTAATGAAATATGAATTTACCAATTCGTCAATTTCAAATTTGGTGAATTTGACAAATTTGGAAGTTATCTGGTCCTTTGCGTAGAGGCAAAATCCATTCCTTTTGCCAAGAATTATGACCGTGGCATAGCTATATTAAAAAGTCAATCCTGCTATGCCAAAAATTTTGCTTCAATGATGATAACTGGCATAGCTATGTCAAGAATCTAATTTCTCTATGCCAAAATTGACATTTTCTAAAATGCCGCACTTCGATTTTAACTTGAAAATAGCATAGAAAACAAGCAAACTTCATATTTCTATGCCATGAACCAGCTTTCGAAGCAAAAAACTGGCATAGGAAAATCCAAAACCCAAATTCCCTATGCCTGCGAGTCAAAAACTTGCAACTTTCGATTTGCCAAATTCGTTACAAAAATTCATAAATTAAAGAACCATCTCATAATATAAGTAATCCCCAGTATAAGCACTTTCCGTATCGTTCTTCTTCCTATCATACAGCTGAAATCCAACGCTTTCATAATTTCTGGGAGCAACCAAGTTACTATTTGTGCATACTATAATCCTTTTAAGCCCCTCATATTCTTTAATTCTGCGAACTGCTTCTTCTAATTGCATATGTCCATAGCCTTTTTGCTTATATTTCTCTCTTATTCCATTATGACCTATCTCCACATATTCCGGTCTATGTCGAGGGTCCCATGTTACAAAACCAATAGGAACACCATCCACACATGTTACTAACCCATAATGATCTGCTATATTGGGATTATCATAGAAAAAATCGTCTGATTCATGCCAGTTTTCATCCCATATTTCCTTGTTTCTGGAATCAAAGGAATATGCATCTTGTAATATATCGTATAAAGTTCCTCTTGGAAACTCTGTAAATTTTCGAAATTCAATCATTCCTTGCACCTTTCAAAGAGAATTTCTATCCAACAGCTTCCCATGCAGATTATCCACACAGATTGCCCCAAATGGTGCCGTAATCAGAATAGACAGTACTGCCACCGTCAATACAATCTGACCGCAGGCCAGTCCCATGCCAAGCGGAATCGCTCCAATCGCCGCCTGTACGGTGGCTTTTGGCGTGTAGGCCAGCATACAGAACAGTTTTTCCTTCCTGCTAAGATTTGTCTTAAAAAGCGAAACTGCCACACCACACATTCGAAAACACAATGCACCGGCTACCAAAAGGAGTGTCGCCACACCTGCGGATACTGCATATTTTAAATCCACCGTTGCACCTACAAGAACGAATAGAAAGACCTCTGCTGCCACCCATAATTTGTTATATTTTAGCGACAACCTCACTGCAAGCACCTCATACTGTTTCCGGATAACAATTCCAAGACTCATGATTGCCAGAAGCCCTGAAACCGGTACAATGCCATTAAGGCTGTTCTGTACCTCCAATAGTAAAAAAGAAATGCTGAGAATAATTAAAATCTTAACCGAATCTCTCATGTGAAACTTCTTAAAAAACGCCACAAGCACCATGCCACACACTGCACCCAGAAGAACTCCCAGTACAATGGAAACCGGTATCTGTAAGAAACTGAATGCCGATACCGTTCCGGTTGCCGCAAGAGATGTCAATGCCGTAAACACGACAATAACAAATACATCATCCACGGATGCTCCCGCCAGTATCAGCTGTGGTATACTGTGTTCCTTACCATAGCCTTCCTCAATCAGCCGAATCATCCTTGGCACAATGACCGCCGGTGATACTGCTGCCATAACACTTCCCATGATTGCTGCCTCAAGCGTACTTACCCCCAGTAACACAGGAGCCAGAAGCACCACTCCAAGGATTTCCACACATGCAGGCACAAAACACATTAGAATTGCCGGTCTTCCTACTTTTTTCAAATCCGATATCTCTAAGGAAAGTCCTGCTCTTGTAAGAATAATGACCAGAGCAATCTGCCTTAAATCCGCAGAAATGTTTAAGATGGACTCATCAATAAGATTTAAGGCATGGGGACTTAAAATGATACCCACCAGAATCATTCCAATCAGCCCCGGAAGCCTTAGTCTTGAAAAAATGCTTCCCAGAAGCAGTCCCAGTAATAAAATCAAAGCAATGCTTGTTAACATGCAAAATCCTCCGATATCATAAAATCATTTTTCGAATCCGGGCACTCTCACATTTTTGTTTTTACGTTGCCAGCACCGTTACCAGCATGCTATATCGTTCGCTTTTCTCCTCAATATCCTGTCTGCTTACCCCATAAAACAGGAAAATATCCTTGTCAACTTTACCCATGGCTTTCATTTTTCCTTTTTGGGAAGAATAGCTGCTCGAAAGATATGAATGATTTTTCTCTATTTCCAGATAATATTCACCCTTTCCCGGTACCATAAAATAATACAGATGATAATCAAGCGGAAATTCTTCATCCGGTACAGCGATTGCCAGTCTTTGAATTTCATCTGCCTCATCCAGTACTCTCCGGATGGATTCCTCATCATTGATGTCCGGCGGTGCGATTTCTAAGGAACGCCCTATTAGTTCCGGTTTAAAACGCTGTATCATTGCCGCCTTACATTCTTCCCTGCGTTCACTAAAACGGATTCTTAATGTGTCATCACTTTCTGCATTGATTTCCTCTGCATGATATTTTTCTTTTATGTAAGCTTCCACCTCATCCATCGTGTGAGGCGCGGCAGATAATTTCTTTTCTATCCCGGTTCTTTTCTTTTTGTATTTTTCATTCATCCGGCGCTGTTTTAGATACCGCAAATAACCTTTAAGGTCTTTTGGTTTCTCCCTGCCTCCAATCCATACGGAAGTTGACCCGTCAGAATGTCCAATAATGGTTGTAATGCTTGCTGCTTTCTTTGATATTTCATTTCACCCGTTTTCATATTGAAATATAATTTAATGATTTCCGTTTGCTATCTCACGGTAAAGGAATCCGCCATCTGCTTTAAACTCTGCGCACATTCATTTAACTGCTGGCTGATAGCCGTATTTTCCTGCGCACTAGCTGCATTATTCTCTACATTTTCGGCAACTTCCTTTAATTCTTTATTAACGTCTTCTATTGCCTTCTGCTGCTTCTCAACAAACTCCACAATTTCGTCAATATGCTGTTTTGACTGAGCCGAGTCCGTCATTCCCTGCTGAATCGTTTCAGAGGTAGACATAACCATTTTTTTCCCTTTGAAAACAGCCGATTGGGATTCTGCAATCAGCTTATCAATATTCTCGCTTGCCTGTGCACTGGATGCCGCAAGAGAACTGATTTCACCTGCAACAACAGCAAATCCTCTTCCTGCTTCCCCCGCCCTGGCTGCTTCAATCGAAGCATTCAAAGAAAGTAGATTCGTCTGGGCAGCAATATCCTTAATCGTTCCCACAAATCCGGCAATCTCGCCATAGCATTGTTCAATGCTGTCCATGGCATCTACCAGTTCCGCCATCTCACGATTACCTGTTTCCAGATGTTCCTTGGTTATCTCTGCATTATCACGGACACGGGATGCACGCTCTGTAATCTGCTTTATCTGCTCCGTCAACCGGGTCATGTCTTCTGATACATTGGCAACCGATTCATTCTGCATGGAAGCACTCTGCGCCACACTCTCCGTTGTCCTTCCCAGTTTATCTGCAAAATCCAGAACGCTTTGTGCCTCTTTCTTAATCTGCTTAAAGGATTCATTCAAATTACACACTATACTTTCCAGCGCATTTTTAATCTGCATATAGCTTCCTTTAAACTCTCCATCTATGGTAACTGTCAGGTCCTTATCAGAAATTGCGGTTACCATACCTGAAATACTGTTAATATAAAACTTAAGACTCTCTATCGTCTCATTTATGGAATCTGTCAGCCGCTCAATTTCCAAAGAATTCTTCTCTTCATCAAATACCACTGACAAATCCCCTTCTGCAACCTGGGTCATTTTTCCGCTGATGGACTCCAGCGGCTGGAATAAAACACTGATTTTTCCATGAACAGACTTTCTTGTAATCGCAGTCGTGACAAAGTAAATCACAAGATTCAGACCGATAATCAGTGCAAAGAAAACCAGTATCATGTATAATGGTTTCACTGAAATCACTTTCCAGCCTGTAACCTCTGAAATGTTACCAATTCCAACTTTCAAGCCGCCTTGATAATCCAGGAAAAGTCTTATGGTCATGTTTCCCTTTAAGAATGGCTCATATCTTCCTGCATTTACTTCCTGTACAGTATGAGTGCTGTCCACATTCATCGAATATTCGGCATTTGGATGTACGAGAATCGTTCCATCAGCAGTCGTCAGAAATACATAGCTGCTTGTCTTATAGCTTTTCTCAATGAGTGAAACCAGATTGTCCATATACATATCCATTCCCACTACACCTGCCACTTTTCCATTTCGGTAAGTAGCTTTAGCCAATGTAATACAGATTCCTCCGGTCTGCATATCCACATAAGGATCAGAAATATATACTTTCTCCGGTTCTGCCTGCGCACCCTTATACCATTCACGCTCCGTTACAATAAAATCCGCCGGTGGCTGCCATCCACCGCTCATAATGGTAACATTTTCATCATAACAGCTGTAGACCGCCGAAATCTGTTCATCCATTGCCACCATGGAATCCACATAGCTTAGAATCGCCTCCCTGTCGTTAAGGGTTCCACTGCTGATTCCCGCTGCAATTGCCTCCAGCATACTTACTTTACTCTGCATGGCGCAGTCAATTTCTTCTGTATATTCCCCGGCAGAACTACGGTTGTCCTTCAAAGTATACATAATTGCAAAAACTCCGCCGATAAGAATCGATTCCAGACATACGATAATGAGTGCACGCCTCAGCACCTTAATGAACGTACGCCCAATCCTGCTGCTTAACCCTTCTTTTGTCTGTTCTTTTCTCTCATTTCCAATCCTGTCCATATGTAGTCCTCCAATAAATTATTTTAAAACTGCATTTACAATTCCGTACCGTTCTGCCAGAGAACTGATTGTTCCATCTTCATAAGAAGCTTTAAGAAACTCATTTACTTTCTCTGTCAGATCCGAATCCTTACGGAAACCTATACAAATCTTTTCGTCATTTAAGGAAATATCAAATCCAAGGTCGTCAAATTCCTGCCCGTCACCCGTATAATATGCCGCCATTATGATATCTATCACAGTGGCATCCGCCTTCTTTTCACGGACGCTTTCCAGTGCTTCCATCTGGGTAGAATAAGCAGTATAACGGTATTTCTTTTCTTTGAGCAGGGACTCTCCCGTGGAACCTGCCTCCACCGCAAACAACAGGTGCTGGCACGCTTCCTCCGTATTGTATTGTTCCATTTCACTGCTCCTAAGTACAACCACCTGGGCATTGGAAAGATACGGTTCGGAACAGGAAATTATTTCCTGAAGCTCCTCTGTCATTGTCATTCCGTTCCAGATACAGTCGATGGTTCCCTTTTCAAGAAGTTCTGTTTTCTTATCCCAGTCAATCTCAACCAGTTCTGCTGTAACGCCAATGCTTTCTGCAAATGCTTCTGCCAGTTTTGCATCAAAACCTGTCCATTCCTCTCCGTCACGGTAATCCATCGGAGCGAAATCTGTGATTCCTACAACAAGGGTTCCTTTGGATTGTACATATTCCAGATCCGACTGTCCATGTTCCATTTCGAAAGCCTCATTACCATTATTTCTGGCACATCCCGTCAACATCGTTATCGTCACTGTTGCTGCTGTAACAAACATGCCTATTTTTTTCCACTGCTTTTTCATGTAAACACCTCAAATTTCTTATTTCATTCTTTCATTATAAACATTAAGCCAAAGGTACCAGGCCCACAGTTTGCTGAGATAGCAGGCGATGCTTTCTGATAAATGATATTCTCGAAATCTCCCTTACTCCTGACCTGTTTTTCAATTTCTTTCAGTTCTTCATTGGTCAGTCCGGCATGGTCAATAAATAAGATTCTTTTATCCACCTTACCCATGTTATTCAATGCTGATGCAATATATTTCTTCCATGCGTAATCCCTTGTTCCTATCCGGACCGCACCCACCTTCATGCTGCTGTTTTTCAGGATAATGACCGGATGAATCATGAATGCTCTGCAAATTGTATCTATTTTTAAGGAAATTCTTCCGACCCGTGCCAGATATTCTGTACTGTCTACAATGAAGCTGGTTTTGACCCGCATCTTAAGGTTCTTCATTTCATTTACAATGGCATCGGCACTCATTCCGTTTGCTGCATACTCCGCTGCACACAATACCATCATTCCCATTCCACTGGTCAAGTGCCCGGAATTAACCACGAATACATTATCAAATGTTTTTGATGCCTCCAAGGCATTTTCGTATCCCCGACTTACATTTTTTGCCATTGCAATATGAACAATATATTGTGCCTTTGTCAGCTGCTCTGCAAAAAACTCTTCATAATCTGCCACTTCAGGTGCTTCTGACTGCGCACGTCTACCCATCTCTCCTATGTAAGAAAGAACACCATCTGTTTCTGTTTCCACTCCATCCAGAAACTCACCACCTTCTGTCACAACCCGATATGGCATTACAGTAATCTGATGTTTGTCTACAAGCTGTTTTGGAAGATCACACACACTATCCGTGGAAATCATGATTGGAATTTTCTTTTTATGTGCGAGAACAGGAGACTCGACCACACCAATGGAATCATCCACTTTCATCATGTGCACCAGTTCCTTTGGAAGATGTTTCAATAGTTCTGTTTCCAGCTGCATGCCACTGACTGGTTTTAATAGATATCCGTCAAAGCCTTCTCTTCGATAAAGAGCCTGATTTTCCCCACCTGCATTTGCTGTAAGAACCACAACCGGAGTATTCTGATTTAGGCCACCTGTCTGTGTGCGGATTTTATGCAGGCATTCAATGCCATCCATCTCCGGCATAAGGTGATCCATAAAAATGACATCATATCGATTCTGAAGCGTCTGTTTCAGGCATTCTCCACCGCTTAAGACCGTATCAATGTTCACCTTGGTTTCCCGCAGAAGCTTCTTTGCAACCATCAGGTTGGTTTCATTATCATCAACAATCAGGACATGAGCCTTCGGAGCCTCAAAACTTTGCTTATAATGCTGCCTTGCATTTAAGGCATGTCTCTCTTCCATATTAAGATTACCAATCTTAACTTCACTGGCAACCTTCTGTGGTAAGATAATCACAAATGTGGAGCCTTTCGTGTAAACGCTGTTTACCGCAATCTCACCGTCCATAAGATCCACCAGCTGCTTTACAATAGAAAGTCCCAGCCCGGTTCCTTCAATATAGCGGTTCTTTTCCTCGTCCACTCTCTTAAATGCACTGAATAAGAAAGGGATGTTCTCTTTTTTGATTCCCATGCCTGTGTCCGCTATTGAATAAGATATTTGTGCATAACCATTTTCCTGACTCTTACACTGGATTGACAGCGTAACGGAACCTTCTGTTGTATATTTTACTGCATTGTTCAGCACATTAATCAGAATCTGTTTAATCCGTACCTCGTCACCATATAGCTGCGAAGGCATTGTCTGATCCACATTCACATGAAATTCCAGACCCTTTTCCTTGGCTCGCACCCAGATCATATTGACAATGTCGGACAGCATATCTCCCACATTATAGGTAACAGGCACAATATCCATGTTGCCGGATTCTATTTTCGACATATCCAGAATATCATTGATGAGTGTAAGAAGCATTTTACTTGCACCCTGAATACTTCTGGCATCTGCCGCCACTTCGTCGGATACATCCTCACGCAGAATCATTTCGTTCAGGCCGATAATGGTATTAATCGGTGTCCGAATTTCATGGCTCATGCTGGAGAAGAAACGGTTCTGCGCCAGATTCAGTTCCTCAATCTCTTTTTTCTGTTTCTGCGTAGTCTCATTCTCTGACTGATAAATTGCATTCTGAAATAAAATCATACCGCAGAGCAGACTCGCAACAATAAACAATGAAGCTAACGAATCAACATATGCCATTTCAAGTGAATGCTGGACAAGAAGTTTCGGATAAAAGTATGCAACATAATAACAGGCTGCATTGATAAAAAAACTGCTTAATATCAAAACATATTTTATTTTATTCTCCACAACGAGGCATACAAACACCACGCCGAACAAGAACCAGATTGGTGCACCCCCATAAATTCCTCCGGTCGTCAGAAAATTGAACGGCAACACAAGAAAAATGATCATAAACGCAATCAGTACTGCTCCAAACTGTATTCTATGATATCGAATAGTACAGTATGTACTTCCCAAAAGTAACACAAACATAACAAGCAGCACAACAGAATTTGCCGTATTTTCCCCCGCTATAAATCCGGTTATAATCGATATGGCAAGTCCAAGCAATCCTATCATCACAAGCAGCCGGAACATACGCTCCTGACGGCTCCGATTACAATCACCAATCGCCTGAATCAGTTTCTTCAGATTCATCCCACATCACCGCCTTCCACTTTTTTCATTAAAGCTTCTACCTTCCCGGAAGCTGCGCCAAATTCAAAATCGTCCACATCCTGCCGCACATCATAAAGGAGTTTGCCAACAGACTCACCCCGGTATACAGCCGCGCTTATTTCTGAAATCAAAGACTCTGCCTTATCCGCTTCAAAGGTATCCAATCCCTCTTTTAGTTCTGCTAACCTCTTAAGCAACTCATCTGCGGATATTTCCAATTCGTCCCCTTGTGCCGCCTGCACATCGTGTTTTTTGTCCAAATCAAGCACGTCATATATACACTGAACCACCTGACGATATTCCAAAAGAAGTCCTTCATGGTGTTCCCTTATATAGTCTGCATCGTGATTTTTTGCTGCCATTTCCGCATGTTTTGCATTTTCCGACAGTGAATCCGCACCCACCATCTTTGCAGTACTCTTCAATGCATGAACCCGGATACAGTAATTTTCAAAATCTTCCTGTATAAAGAAATCATTTATTTCCTTTTCCTTACGTCCCGCATCTTCCGCAAATTTGGTCAGCAGATCCACATAAAATTCCTTATCGCCACCACAATATTGCATACCGGAATGTGTATGAATTCCGGCATTTTCAAGCTGGATTATTCTATCTTCTTTGAAATGTTTTTCTGGCATCTGTTCGTTTATTATTTCCCTGTTTTGTACGACCTGCTTCTCTTTTGTTTCTTCAATATTGGAATATTTTTTATAATTTTCATCCACAAACATAATTGATGATTTTGGCAGCACTTTTCTCAGGACACGCTCCAGTTCCAATGGTTCAACCGGCTTGGATACAAACTCATCAAAGCCTTCCTTAAGGAACATTTCCCTCGCACCGCTGACAGCATTTGCCGTAAAAGCGATAATCGTAAGTACCCTGTTTGAACCGTTATGAATTTTACGGATCCGTTTTAATGTCTCCACGCCATCCATTTCAGGCATCATGTGATCAAGAAAAATCAGATCAAAGTCTTCCTTTTCACAAAGTTCAATTGCCTGCCTTCCACTTTCAGCTTTCGTCACACTCATCTGATAGTCCCCAAAAATTCCTTCCGCAACCATCAGGTTCATAGGTTCATCATCAACAACCAGCACTCTGACACCCGGGCAGATCATATATTTTTCCTTAAGCAGCGACTCATCTTCTGCCGCTCCCGCCTTTAAAATATTAACAACCGGCATACTGTAAAACGGCTTTTTCAGAAGCCTTACCCTGCTTTCCTGCGGTAAGACAAGCTCTTCATCTGCCACTACAATAACCCTTATGTTCTGTTTCAAATTCTCAAAATAGGACTGATTCTCATCATATTCTTCTTTTCCAATGAACAGATGGGTCAGCTGATACACGGACGTTAACTTTTTAAGCTCATCCATATTAGAAATCCTGTGCAATGACACATCCAGTCCGTGAATCATATGGGAAATCATCTCATTATAATAATCTCTTACCTGCGGAACTTCATATTTCTCCGGTCTTAAGTAACAGGCCAGACACAAATCATCCCGATTTTCCACCACCATGACAGGAGCTTCATCCGATACTTTCTGTGGAATGCTGACAGACACTGTCGTGCCTTCTCCCACAGTACTTTCAATCTGAATGAAACCCTCCATTGCAGATACCATGCCGTACACAATCGGAAGTCCCAACCCCAACCCTCCGGCTCTGCGGTTTCTTCCACCGCCGGACTGATAAAATCTCTCTCTGATCTTTTCAAGTTCTTCCCGGGCAATCCCTATACCGGTATCACTTACCCTGATACACAGATTAACGCCGTATGCCTTGTGCAGAGCATATACTCTGACATAGACTCCGCCCTTTTGGGTAAATTTAAATGCATTATCAATAAGATGACCCAATATCTTTTTAATTTTCTTTTCATCCCCAAGAAGAACAGAAGGTATGCATGGATCAATATCAAAAATCAGTTCCAGCCCTTTTTTTCTCTCTGCCTGTTGATTTCCATTGATAATATCATTGATAAGGGATGAGATAATATAAAGATCTTCGCTGACCCTGATTCTCCCGGTTTCTATTTCCGTAAAATCAAGGATATCTCCAATCTGGCCAAACAGCCTGTGGCCGGCCATCTGTATGGAAAATAAATCCTTCTTTTTTTCAGCATCTTCTTCGTTTTTCAGCATGACTGCCGTAATTCCCGTAACAGCATTAATCGGAGTTCTAAGCTCATGGGACACATTTGCCAGAAAATCTTCTGTCCTACGGTTTGTTTCTTCCAGCTCAGCAATCTTATTATCCGTACTTTTTCTTTCTTTACTGCGCCTTTCCATCACATTTATCGTCATATACCCAGCCATATAGACAAGTATAAGGTGTAAAATAGTTCTCGTAACCGTAAGTGCAGATAATTCCACAGAAGCACCAAGCACGAACACAAAATCATAACCCATTGTCAGAAAATATGTAATCACACAAAGCCTGATGATACTGTAGCTTTCTGCGGTAGAATACAATATAATAACTAAAATCATAAGCGGTGCCAGATCAAAGATACTGGTCTCATGGATCCCATAAAAGAAAATTGCCAGCATCGACAGAATAAAATACACCCAAAGCCTGGTTGATTCAGGGATTTTTTCTGTAATGTGAATTACCCAGCTCGCAGCAAGTCCTAACAGCAGCAGAACAATAGCACCTGTCTCCCAGCCAAGAAGAAGAGATTCTCCTGTTAACATAAAAATCAAAATTGTACAGACAATCAATATTAAAAGATGTGTTGCCCGTTGTTTTTCCTGCTCATACATCGATTCTTCCACCTACTTTTCTCTCATCTGATAATCCGTATCCTCTTCAATCATGGACAGCATAATGTCTGCAAATACAGGATCAAACTGTGTTCCTTTTCCTTTTTGCACTTCATCATGGACTCTTGTCTGTGGGAGAACATCCCTGTAACTTCTCCTGGAACTCATTGCATCATAAGCGTCCGCAATTGCAATAATCCTTGCTTCCTCCGGAATATCTTCGCCTGAAATACCATCAGGATATCCCTTGCCATCATAGCGTTCATGATGCCATCTGGCACCGGTACTCAGTTTTGGAAACTCCGTTATGTTTTTCAATATTTTTGCACCCAGAACCGGATGATTCTGTATGACGGAATACTCCTCATCAGTCAGCTTTGCCGGTTTATTAATAATGGCATCGGGAACGCCTATTTTACCAACATCGTGAAGCAGTCCCATCATATAGATATCATTCTGCCTTTCTTCCGAAAAACCTGCCCGTCTGGCAATTTCTTTGGAATAATCTGCCACCCTGGTAGAGTGTCCATTGGTATAAGTGTCCTTTGCATCGATGGCACCGGACAGAGTCTTTACAATCTGCATGGACATCCTTTTAATCTTCTCATGCTGTGCCGTCACTTCCTGTGTCTTTTTTTCCACTTCATTGGTCAGGTTGGTCTGAAGGCGTATCAAATCGATTGTATGTCTTACACGAAGCAAAAGAACCTCCGGTATAAACGGTTTCTTAATAAAATCCATTGCTCCGGCTTCCAGCCCCTTTGTTTCCGTGCTGCTGTCATCATCTGCCGTAAGAAAAATAACCGGGATATCTGCTGTGACTTTGTTTTCCCGTATGGCGGTAATTGTTTCAAATCCGTTCATTCCCGGCATATGTACATCAA
Source organism: Thermoflexaceae bacterium (assembly GCA_029226085.1). Classification (GTDB taxonomy): domain Bacteria; phylum Bacillota; class Clostridia; order Lachnospirales; family Lachnospiraceae; genus MGBC120314. The sequence goes on along the minus strand of JAQXXN010000136.1, from coordinate 4,035 downwards.
GAAGAATAAGATCCGGTCTGTTTTCCTGCAGAAATTTAATTGCGTCCTCTCCCGATTTCAGACAGCTCACACGTATTTTCTCACTACATAATATACGGCTCGCCATTTTAAGGTTTGATGTATCGTCATCAACCACTAGAATCCAATCACTCATTATATTACCTCTCTCAATTTCAGCCTATACTTTTGACATTATAATATCCGTTCCGATTTTTTTCGACATTAAATGCAAAATTGGGTTAAAAAAAATCAAAACAGGTCACTTCAAAGGATCACCTATAGCCCATTTTGTAGTTCCGTAAGTAAGTCCCCATACTCCGCCATCACCTCATCATGATGTTTCTGAATATACGGATAGTCCGCATCTTTTGCTGCGAGTTCCAAATCCTTTGCGTGTTTCGATAGTTTTTCTGCTCCAATATTCAGTGAAGTACTTTTTAAAGCATGTATATGTATCTGATAATTTTTCCATGACTCTTCTTCATATTCCTTCGACAACACATCTCTTTTATCTCCACGAATATATTCTTCAATCATTTCCAGAAAGAACGCTTCATCGTTCATGCAATAGCCCATTCCCATCTGTGTATTCAAGGATGGAAACCGTTCATCAAGAGGCTTTTTGTCCACCGCATCAACAGCCGGTTCCACACTTTCTTTCCTTTCCACCAGTTCCTTCGGCAGATATTTACGAAGCATTTCCATCAATTCATCCTCACGAATCGGTTTTGACAAATAATTCGAAAAACCGTCTTCCAGATATTTCTCCTTTGCCCCCACAACTGCATTTGCTGTCAACACAATGACCGGTGTATCTACATTGAGATGTTCTTTTGATTGTTTCATTGCCTTCAATGTTTCAATTCCATCCATTTCCGGCATCATGTGATCAAGAAAAATAATATCATACTTTTCCTTACCAATCATTTGCAGACATTCTTCTCCACTGTATGCAATATCAACCTTGGCTTTTGTTTGTTTTAAATAGCTTTGTGCTACTTTTAAATTCATCTCCACATCATCTACCACCAGGATTCTTGCTTCCGGCACCAGAAGAACATGATCATTCATTTCTTCTGAATGAATATACTGCTGATATTTCTGTGCAAAATCACCTAATGGTTCAAAATTCACAATCTGCTGCGGAATAACTGCCGAGAAAACAGAGCCTTTCCCATATTCACTTGTGACATGAATTTTTCCGCCCATCAATTCAACCAGATTTTTGGTAAGACTAAGTCCTAATCCCGTTCCCTCAATGCTACGGTTTTTCTGTTCATCAACTCTTGTAAAGTTCAAGAACAGCTTATCCATATCCGACTCTTTAATACCTATGCCGCTGTCTTCTACCTCTATCCTTAACAAAAGCTGTTTTCCTTCCATCTGCTCATATCCCATACGAAGAATCACTTTTCCTTCTTTCGTATATTTCACGGCATTTGACAGAAAGTTATTGATAATCTGTCGGACACGAACCTCGTCTCCATAAAGAACGGATGGTATTTTAGAATCAATTTCCATTTCAAAGTCCAGATTTTTTACATCTGCTCTGGCTTTGGTCATATTATAACAGTCATTCAGCACCGAAAATAATTCATACTCCACCGAGATGATTTCCATTTTTCCGGATTCAATTTTTGAAATATCCAAAATATCATTGACAATTGATAATAATGTCTGACTGGCACTTTGAATGTTTTTGGCATACTCTCTGATTTCTTCTGCATCGCAGGTTTCACAATTTTTCAGGAGCATGGAATCCATACCTATGATTCCGTTAATCGGTGTACGGATTTCATGGGACATATTTGCAAGAAATCGACTTTTTGCCACATTTGCCGCAATGGCATCATTTTTTGCCTGCTCCACAAATTTCACATGTTCCTGCATCATTTGACGCATATAGATAATTAATGTACATATTGCAAAAATACATACTCCATATCTGCTTGCCTTTCCTAAATCTCCTACCTTTATGGTATAGGTTCTCAAAAGATCAACAAATGCACCAATCATCATGCCGATTACTCCGGTAAGTCTTATACCTGTTTCCAGGCTTTTCTCTTTACTGACATTTTTTCCTAATGCTACTGCGCTCACAATAATAATCAATACAATAATAGCATGTGAAACAAAAGACATTTCCATAAAATCCACATGTCCGCTAATTTGAAGAATAAGCTGTATTATTACATTTATAACAGAAACAACCATTACCACTAATATGGTTTTTCTGATTTCGGGCATTGACTCATAACAATATGCTTCAAAGAAAAGAGGTGCTGTCATCAGAATAATAAAAATTAAATTGGAGTACAATGTCTGATTTCCGTAGAATACCTCCGGTATCTTTGTCTCTATCAGATAATAAATGCTCATGAGTAACAGATAGATACCGAGGTACTCCACTCCGCCAACCTTCTTAAGCGACATTTTCTGTATGATTGCCAGCATCAGCAAAACCACGGCAACAATGAAGACACCTCCGGTCAGAATGATATCAAATGCTTTTTGCTTTATGAAGTGAAGAATTGCCACATCCCTTTTTGCAACCGATATCTCCGTAATATAAGTGGCATAGTTGGCATAAGGAGAACTCATTTCAATCTGTATCTCCCCTTCTTTGCAATTTTCCGGTATGTCAGCAAATACCATCACACGTCCGGGCGTGCCTCCAAACAGTCTCTCATCATTCAGTCCGAAGGTATAGATTTCCTCTCCATCCACTGTAAGTTTCAATATTTTGTCAGCAGACAAAAAAGTTATGGTCTCTCCCCAAAATTCCCTTGGAATGGTATTTTTGATGACAACTTTTTCATTCGGCCGGCTGGTGGTATTATAAGGTAATTCCTGCAAATCTGTCTCTGTACCGTCTTCCCTTATCAGTACCCAGCCTGTGTTAAAAGACTGCACTTTGCCTTTTGCCAGAGTCATGTCATCCACCCTGGCTGTTTTTAGCACAATTGCCATTACTGCCAACTGTATAAAAAAGATAGCCCATATAAACTTATTATACTTCTTCATAGTACTTCAACACCTCTTATCCACCAGCTACATTCTCTTTCCGTCATCTGTCAATTGAGAATCTTCTCTACCCTTTCCAAAAAGTCCTGAGGCATGTAGGGTTTCTTCACATAACCGGCAATAGAAAGCTTTCCTGCCATAATGACTGTATCTTCATTGGCATCCGCTGTCAGGAACATAACCGGTATGCTGTTAAACTCTTTATTTTCCCTTATACACTCCAATGTTTTGATGCCGTTCATAACAGGCATCTCAACGTCTAACAAAATCAGGTCTACAAATTTAGACTGCAGAATCGTTAAACACTCCATGCCGGAGGACGCGGTTATCACAAAATAATTCCTCTGCTCCAGAATAAATCTCGCCATCTTCAAATTCATTGCATCATCATCCACAACTAATATCGTCTTCATGTTTCTCTCCATTCAAATAAGTAATTTAAAGCAATTTCCGGTTTCTGGCTTCTGCTACTGCAGCAGCCCTGTTGTTTACACCTAATTTCTTATAGGTCTCCTGATTGTAATATTTCACTCCCGCTTTGGACAGTCCAAGCTGTCGGGCAATTTCTTCCACAGACATGCCTTCTGCCTGAAGCCGCAGAATTTTCAGTGCCTTATCGGTCAGAATCACATTTCCCTGCTGCTTTACCTTCAGATATGCCGGATAAAAGCCTGCCATCTGTTCACATTCCTCCATGACCTGCTTTTTAAAAGCCTGATCCTGCCATATAACCGTACCGGCTTTCAAAAGCTCCCAGAGCGCTGCGCCTTCTCTTGTAAGAATCCGCACGAAGTGGTAATCCTCTGCCCTTTTCACTGCCTCCTGCAAGGTATCCTTCCAGCCTTCCCTTCCCATGCGGTACATGGCGATGGCTTCCAATATCAAAACCTCTATTGCGATATAGGTTCTGTGCATTTTTTCTGCATAGAACCCCAACTTGCCTAATAAAAGCAATGCCTTTTCCTTCCGCCCGGTTGCCAGATACACCCGCACTTTGGTCAGATAACGATA
>JAQXXN010000135.1 GCA_029226085.1 Thermoflexaceae bacterium | reverse complement strand
CCATACCATTGATAATAAAACACATAATAATATTATCCCTGAACATATTAAAATTCTTTTCATCTTTTTTCCCATAGTTTTATATCCCTTAATTCATTCATCTACTAACCCATTTCATAACACATGCGGAATTTATAATTTAAATTATCTTTGGACACTTTTCTAAGAACTTTGTTGTAAATTAATCTACACTATAAGTTATGTTTTCAACATAATTCCAATTAATTGTTACACCATTTGAACCCCATCCATTATTAACTGTAATATAATGATTTCTCACACCATTACTTACTACATCAAAATAGGCATACCCAACAATTGCATGATGCGCATATGTTGGATGATTTATAAGAACTTACACACTTTACTTGACAAACCCGTTTTCCTTAACAGATTACGTTTTTGTTCTTTTATCACAAGGCACCTATCTTTTTATATTTGAAGCAATTGCTACAATACACACACATTTTGAATCAAAATCATAATAACTGAATTTATTTTCAAATATATCAATCTGTGTATGTTCTCCTTCAACCTTCATTGTCTCGAGTTTATTAAGCTCTGTATCATAAATATAGATATTATAATAATTGGTGAAAAGCAGATATCGCTCATACACAACTGCCTTACGTATATCAGCACCCGGTGTAATTCCTTCTACTACTCCTAATAATTCATTACAATCGGTATCATAAATCTTACAGGTTTCTCTCCATGGTTCATCCGTTGCGTAATCGGCAGTTAATAATTTATTATTAACTCCGGTCATCGTTACAAGAATATCGTCTGGATTCATGACGAACTCCACTTTCCCATCACTATATCGGTATAAAGTAATATCTGTACATTCCTCATCATACTGATCTTTTAACCCTAAAATTTGAAAATACAGACATTCTTCTGAACCACCACTAAAAACAATTCTTTCTCCGTTTGCTCTTCCCATATTATCATATTTAATCGATGTTTCATAAATGGACTCACTTGACATATTATCCAGATTAATCTTATACAAAACTGATTTCCCTGCTTTTTGCAATGTATATGATACATACAGCCAATCTTTATACACTGAGATTTCAGGCAGACGCATCTCATCCTTTCTAAATAGCATTTTTGCATTATTAATATCATCACATAAAAACCACTCTTCTGTATAAGTCCCCGGATTTATCTCTAAAATAATCCCCCGATCACACATCAGGCTAGATACGAGATAATTTGCTTTAGGGGCTGTAAAAACGCATTTTGCCTTCTCCTGTCCATATTCTTGATACCATACTTCAAACTGTTCTAAATTGTTATAGTAAAATACTCCCTCTTGATTGCTTCCAAGATAATATCCATCAAATACAAAATCTTTTTTATCTATAGTATATTGGATTTCACCTTCATTTGATGGAATTCGTGGATAATCCGGTTGTTCCAGAATAGTCTCTGAGGGTATTCCTGTAGTCTCATCTTCGAATGAATCCAAATTATAGCCACAACCACTTACAATAATAAATAAGCATAATAATAAATATCCAATATATTTTCTAAATATCTTTTTCATTAATGTTACCAAATCATTGCCTTCCATTGATGATTATTATTTGCATTAAATAAGTCACTTCTTGAATACCATTGATTTCCCACTGCTTTTTGATAAGGATCTGTAATTCGAATTCTCCATTGTGAAGATAATTCATCATAACCACTTACATTAACAATATGTCCCTCTACATTATATGGTATATCAGCTACCGACATTGTGTTAATATCCAATACAACCGGATGTTCATTATCTACATCCCATCGAATTCTGGAATACCAATTATTTATTCACCAATATTTTCATAAACATAATAGGAATCGCCTAATCTATTATTTAATACATTCGGTATTCTGGAGAAATCTGTTCCTGCTTGAGTAGTTCCTAGTAAGTTGGCATAATAACCTTGACTATAATTATCACCAGTAAGATAATGTAGCACTTGTTTAACAGTTGCAGGTCCACAATAATAGTTTGTTTCCTGAGGATAACAGGTCACTGCAAGTGTTTTAAAACCTTCTGTCAGCATCATAGGCGTGTTCAACATTTCATTTTCTTTTCTCTTCTGTAATTCAACATCTTCCGCTGTAGGTATATAAACTTCTGCACCTTCCTCATATGACATATCACCAGTTCCCTGCGCAAATACTTCCCTATCCATATTGTAACTGCATATACATATTGCAGAACATACCACAAGTGTTTTAATTAGTTTTTTTACTCTCATATTTTCTTATCCTCCATCTTTTCCTGTGTGAAAATATAGTTCACATTCTTTCTTACTTTCCTCCTTCATGCTTTTCCTGCATCAATGCCGCTGGTTTTTTCGGCTTATAAAAACCATCTGATGTAAAATAGTTTTCTTCTGTACGTTCTGCAACCTTTCTAATATAATTTGCAGTTTTCCTTAACAGATTACGTTTTTGTGCTTTTATCACAAGGCACCTCCTTTTCTTTTAATAGAAAATTGCGTTGCAATTTCTCTATCTTATTTATATTTGAAGCAATCGCTACAATATAGAATGCACACATTGTAAGGATTGCAGCATTTCCTTTCCAGCCGGATAATATTAACTCAATAAGGATATAACCCAACAGATACATCCATCTTTCACACTTTAGCGATACCTTCAGCAACATTACAGCCAATACCCCGACACTGACCAAAACCTTCCAAAGATTCAGCTGAATTTTGAGACTACTAACAGCCATAACGCTACACATCATAAAAACCATCAACAGCTTACATCCTTCAAATGTCTTTGCATGATATCCTTCCGACAGTTTTCGTAAGATGCAAAACACCAGATAATACCAGATTGCATCTCCTAATCTTCCAAATACGATACCGGATAACAATACAATTCCAACATCGAAAATACTACAAAGAATTGTTTCGATTCCATACCGATAAATATCCGCATCCCATTCTTCAACAATTCCTTCTTTCACAAAATAAAAAGCTATGCCCCGGGACAGTTTTGTAATCATCTGATTCACCTCTGTCCTAAACATAGCTTAATTTCCGATTATATACAATAAATTTGGCACGAACGGTCAATTGCTGTCCTGAACGGTCAGATTGGGAAGATACAATGCGATATTGGTCACATATTCTCTTCCGTTAAGATTTCCCTCATATGCTCCATTATATTTCTTCACAATGTCCTGTACATTTAATAACCCATATCCATGGAAGTTCTTATCCTTTTTCGTTGTCTGCAATCCCATCTTACCTTTTAAAACTTTCCCGTTACAGGAATTTTTTACGTGAATATGCAGATAGTTTTTCATACGGCTGATTTTTAAGTAAACGTACTTTTCTTCTGACTGTTCCGCTGCCTCAATGGCGTTATCCAGAAGATTGGACAAAAGAACTGCCATATCCATTTCTTCCATGGAATCAATGGAACACTCTATAATGTTCTCTATTACAATTCCCCTATCCTTACATTTTTCGATACAGCGGTTAATAACGGAATCAACCAGAACATTCTCCGTAAAAACAAGATTACTTTTCGCCAGCTTCACATTTAGTGTCTCTTCCAGATAATCTTCTGCTTCTTTTATCCTGCCTTCCCTTAGTTTGAGCCGGATATTTAACAACTCATTTTTCATGTCATGACGGATTTTCATGGTCTGTTGATGAAATTCTTTAGCTAACCGAACATCCTTCATCTTACTTTCATAAGCGGCAGTTTTCATGCGTTCCCTTAATAATTCTGCATTACTCTCCGTTAGGTTCATGCATAACACATATACAATCACATCAATAATTACTAATGTAATAGCAACTATCTTTGCATCATCTGCCAGATGATTTGTATATGCTTCCTGATAAATAATATCAAGAAGATATTCCTGTGAAACCAGGGTTGCCAAAATAATACCATTTAATCCTGTATAGATTTTATTACTCGCTAAGCTGGATTCCTTAATCCGAAAATGCAAAACTAACTCCAATAATAAGAATTCCGATAATTTTGCAATGATAACCAGTATTATCCGAACCGCACCAAATACCATATACCCGTTGGAATCATAGGTAATCCACCTGTCGAACAAACTGAATAACATAATACTAATTGTGCAGATAAAGATTTTATGTAATCCAACAAGAAATATTTTTTCGGAAATTCTTCCCTTTAGCAGAATCGTAATTAAAATAAACCATGTGCCCATCGTAAAAAACGAAGCATACTTACTCATATATGTCAGATAATTACAAAAACTGACTGCCGCAAAATACGAACCAACCATGATTCCAATGGTAATCCCTTTATGCTTCTCACTCTTATATCCAAGATATCTTATAAAAAACTGTGTTCCAATAATCCCTTCTATCAGATTTGCAAACAATTCAAATACATTACTGATTATTTCCATCATCGCACCCCCCTGACGTCTTAATTCATATATCGTAAAAATTTCTTTCTTACCTCGTCACGTTTCCGTCTGCTTAATGGAATTCGTACCCCGGTGTCCAGGATTAGTATATCGTTTTCAATATGTTCTATAAAACGGCAGTTCACCAGATAACTCCGGTGTGGTTCTACAAAATTTTCCCTTGGCAGGCGTCTGTCTAAATCATTTATCGTTCCCCTCATTTCATATTCCCCATCCGTACAATGAAGTATTAAACGGTGTCCATAGACTTCGGCAAACAGGATCTCCTCTTCGCTCTTATAAATCAGCATATCCTCCGTTTTAAATTCGTACTTCCGATTTCTGCATTTCCATTTCTCCACATATTTTTTCATGGTTCTTTCAAAATCTGTCTCAAGAAATGTTTTTCTGATAAACCCAAGTGCATCTACTGAAAATGCATCAAATACTGCCATTTCCTTCGATGTAACGAATACAATTTCCGGCAGTGTACCATATTTTTCCCGAATTACTTTTGCAAGCTTCATTCCATCCATTTTGGGCATTTCAATATCCAGAAAATAAAGGTCAAACTCTTCTTCCCTCTTAAATAATTCCTCTGCACTTTCAAATTTTAATACACAAATCTCCATGCCCGGTTCTTTCAAAAAATTCCCCAGCATGGCTTCATAGGAATCCGCAAATTCCCTTTCATCATCCACAATGGCAGTATAAATCATATGCATCCCCCTCTTTTTCATCATCAGGCTTTCTTCTTCTCCAGTGCAAGCCTTTTCCTACGTTCTCTCCGTTTCTCCCTCAAATAATTCTGCTTTTCCCGTATTTTATCCGCACCTGCCTCATCCACAAGCTTTGTGGTCTTGACGGCATAGTACAGACCGTTCTCTGCCTGCTTTGCGCGGATTTTCCCTTTAATATACCCGTGCTCCCTGCATATTCCCAATGCATAATAAGTCTTATTATTATTGGAAAACCAACGGATTTTCTTCCTGCAGTTTTTCTGGCAGACATAGCAGGTAAGAGCCAGTACTTCCTTGTCTTCCATCAGATCATCCCTTGTCTCAAAACCTCTGGAAATATATTTCTCATAGGTATCAAATACTGCATGGATTTCTTCTTTTTTGTTTGCCGGAATATTATAACAGTCTATGGAATAATTCTTTCTGATACGTTCAAAATCGATATGTCCGATGATTCGCGCCGTGTATATGGCATCATTCAGTGCACTGTGAAACTGGAGTTCTTCCTCCAGATGAAGATAATCTGCCACATAATGAAGTGTTCTTCTCTGCTTCCCGTCCTCGTACAGCAGGCTGAAAAACTTCTGTATGTCATAGAACTTTAACGGTGTAGTATATACCTCGCCCATTCCAAAATATTTCATGTTACGCTGTAATTCCAGTAAATCCATGGTTCCCCAGGTACAAAAAATGTACTCTTCTCCACACCATGAAAGGAAAGCTTTCATTACCTTAAAAAAGGGCTCTCCCTTATCCAGTTCCTCCATGGTCAGATGAACTATCTGTTTTGTCATGTAATGAAGCTCTCTATATACTTTTGGTTTAATCAGCTTATGAAATCTTCCTGTTTCCTTCAGATTCTCGTCCAGCCGAACTGCGCCAATCTCAATGATTTCAAAAGGCATCTGCTTTATCTCGTTCTCCTTGCCCAGCGGACTCTGATTCCATTCCAAATCCAAAACGATATAATTCATGACTTTTCTTCCCGTTTCTTTCTGCGGATATATTTATTTAATAAATCCGTCCTTCCAATGAATTTACATCCATAGCAAATCTTTCCGTCATCCAGATCCTGCACCCGGACAATCTTTCCGTTCAGGGTAATCTGTGTCTCGCCATCCTGATAAGTACACACAATCATGATGCTTGTCCCATGCCTTGTCCCCTTACCGTCACTAACAAAAGAAAAACCTGTGGAGCCCACATCCCGTACCATAACTTCTTCCTGATTGGCACCATAATCCACGGCTCCCGGAAGATTAATTTTCTGCCGGTATACTCGTCTTCGGTTTATCTCTTCACCCTCAACTGATGTCACAATCGCCTGTTTGAGCTCACCGCCCACCTTCAGAAGCTTTACTGTTACCAGACTCCATACAACCGGTTTGCCGCTTCCACTATAATAAGACAAGGAAACCGGAACACCTGTAAAACTTACGGAACGTCCCTTACCATCCTTAATGATATCTACCCATATTCCGTTTTCTCCGATAACATCCCTTACCCTTGTGCGAAAATCAAGTGTTGTACTGCTATCTTTTACCGTCAGTACAATTTCCGCATGTCTTGGAATTTCATTCAGTCTCATAACGTCATACTCCGCATTTCAATTCATACTATATATAAGATTATCAAAAAATGGAGCATTTTTCCACCCCTATTTTATGGAAACCTACAAATAAATGAAAAAATCCGGTGCATAAACACCGGATTTTTCCTAAACATTATCAATCAATTACTTACCATAGTAAGCTTTCAGATACATCTCTTTTATTTCGCTCATCAGAGGATATCTTGGATTTGCACCGGTACACTGGTCGTCAAATGCATCTTCAACCATCGCATCCAGCTTATCAAGGAAGGTCTTTTCATCAACACCATAATCCTTAATTGTCTTCTTGATACCAACCTTCTCCTTTAATTCCTCAATTGCGTCTATGAAATTATTGAATTTTTCTTCATCATTTTTACCCTTGATTCCAAGGAAATCTGCACATTCCACATATCTTTCCAGAGCGTGTGGATACTGATACTGTGAAAATGTTCCCATCTTGGTCGGCACAGATGCAGCGTTAAACTTCATTACCTCAGTAATCAGTAATGCATTGGCAACACCGTGTGGAAGGTGATGATATGCACCTAACTTATGTGCCATGGAGTGGCATACACCTAAGAATGCATTGGCAAATGCCATACCTGCCATTGTAGATGCGTCTGCCATCTTCTCTCTTGCGATTGCATCAGCTGCGCCGTTTTCATAGGCTGACGGTAAATACTTGAATATATTCTTCATTGCCTTTAATGCAAGACCATCTGTATAATCGGTTGCCATGATGGATGCATATGCTTCCAGGGCATGTGTGAGGGCATCAATACCGGATGCAGAGGTCAGTCCCTTTGGCTGATTCATCATCATGTCTGCATCGATAATGGACATCTTTGGAAGTAATTCATAATCTGCAAGCGGATACTTCTGACCGGTTCTATCATCCGTAATAACAGCAAACGGTGTTACTTCTGAACCAGTACCGGATGAAGTTGGAATTGCCACAAAATATGCCTTCTCACCCATCTTCGGGAAGGTATATACTCTCTTTCTGATATCCATGAAACGCATTGCCATGTCAAGGAAATCTACTTCCGGATGTTCGTACATTACCCACATGATTTTGCCGGCATCCATTGCAGAACCACCGCCGATTGCAATAATACAGTCCGGCTCAAATAAACGCATTGCCTCAGCACCCTTTGTTGCACTGGTAAGATTCGGGTCTGGTGCAACATCATAGAAGGTTGTATGCTGCATTCCCATTGCATCCAGTTCATCCGTAATTGCCTTTGTATATCCATTCTTATAAAGGAAAGAGTCCGTAACGATAAATACTTTTTTCTTGCCCATTACACCCAGTTCTCGAAGTGCAACCGGCAGACATCCCTTCTTAAAATAAACCTTCTCAGGTGCTCGAAACCACAGCATGTTCTCTCTCCTCTCTGCTACTGTCTTAATATTCAGTAAATGCTTAACTCCAACATTCTCCGATACGGAGTTGCCGCCCCATGAACCACAGCCCAGTGTCAGGGATGGCTTCATGCCGAAGTTATAGAGATCACCGATTCCACCGTGGGATGACGGTGTATTAATAAGAATACGGCAGGTCTTCATTGCCTCTTCAAATTTTGCAATCTTTTCTTTTTCGGTTGCTGCATTAATATAAAGGGATGATGTATGACCGTATCCGCCATCCGCTACAAGTCGTTCTGCCTTGGCAACTGCATCATCAAAATCCTTCGCTTTATACATTGCAAGAACAGGAGATAATTTCTCATGTGCAAATTCTTCGGAAATGTCAACCGACTTTACCTCTCCGATGAGAATCTTGGTTGTTTCCGGAACTTCAAAGCCTGCAAGTTTTGCAATGGTTGCTGCTTTCTGTCCAACGATTTTGGCATTCAATGCACCGTTTATCAGAATGGTATTACGAAGCTTCTGTGTCTCTTCTTTATTACATACATGACATCCTCTTGCAATAAATTCCTTCTTTACTTCATCATAAATCTTCTCGCTTACGATAACAGACTGCTCGGATGCACAGATCATGCCGTTATCAAAAGTCTTTGAATGAATAATGGAACTTACGGTAAGCAGTACATCTGCTGTCTCATCAATAATAACCGGTGTATTTCCTGCACCAACACCAAGTGCCGGCTTTCCTGATGAATAAGCTGCCTTAACCATGCCAGGACCACCTGTAGCAAGAATACAGTCCGAATTCTTCATTACTTCATTGGTAAGTTCCAGGGACGGAACATCAATCCATCCGATAATACCCTCCGGTGCACCGGCTGCAACCGCTGCCTCCAGAACAACCTTCGCTGCTGCAATGGTGGATTTCTTAGCACGTGGGTGAGGGCTTATGATAATACCATTTCTGGTTTTTAAACATAATAATGTTTTAAAAATTGCGGTAGACGTAGGGTTGGTTGTCGGAATAACTGCTGCAATAAGACCTATCGGTTCTGCCAGTCTGGTAATACCTGCAGATTCATCTCTTTCAATAACACCACAAGTCTTGGTATTCTTATATGCATTATAAATGTATTCAGAAGCATAATGGTTCTTAATAACCTTGTCTTCAACTATACCCATTCCCGTCTCTTCCACTGCAAGCTTTGCAAGTGGGATTCTCTGCTTGTTTGCTGCCATTGCCGCTGCCAGGAAAATCTTGTCAACCTGCTCCTGGGTATATGTTGCAAATACTGCCTGTGCCTCCCTGATTGCTTCCATCTTCGCTGTTAAAGCTTCAATGCTGTCAACAATTTCAGGAACCTGTGTTACATTCTTGTTCATATTATCCTCCTTAACCGTTCTACGGTAACTGCGGTCAATCCTTGATTTATCGACCTTTAATTGATATTGATAATGTTTTAACAAACTCATTGTATATTATATGCAATACCTTGTCAAGTATTTAACATACTTTTTTTATTAAATTTACATAAATTTTGGGGGCACGCCGGCAAGGGTACAAAACAGGCAGAACTTAATTGCAAATATTTGTAAGGTGTATTATAATTAAGAATAATTATTGTGTTTCTGCGCAATTCTACAAAAAGATAATTATTCGGAGGTAAATATAAATATGTTAGACATTAAATTTGTACGTGAAAATCCTGATGTGGTAAAGCAGAATATTAAGAATAAGTTTCAGGATGCAAAACTTCCGCTTGTTGATGAAGTAATCGCACTTGATGCTGAGAGCCGTGCCACACAGCAGGAAGCAGATACCATCAGAGGACAGAGAAATAAATTATCAAAAGAAATCGGTGTTCTCATGAGCCAGGGAAAGAAAGAAGAGGCCGAAGAAATTAAAAAGCAGGTTGCTACCAATGCGGACAGGCTTGCCGAATTGGAAGTTAAAGAGACCGAACTTGCCGAGAAAATTAAGAAAATCATGATGACCATTCCAAATATCATTGATCCAAGTGTTCCGATTGGAAAGGATGACAGTGAAAATGTGGAAATCGAGAAATTCGGTGAACCGGTTGTTCCTGATTTTGAAATTCCATACCATACAGACATCATGGAAAGCTTTAACGGCATTGACCTTGATGCTGCCGGACGTGTTGCCGGTAACGGTTTTTACTATCTGATGGGAGACATTGCAAGACTCCATTCTTCCATTATCTCCTATGCAAGAGATTTTATGATTAACCGTGGTTTTACTTACTGCGTTCCGCCGTTCATGATTCGAAGCGAAGTTGTAAACGGTGTAATGAGCTTTGCCGAAATGGATGCCATGATGTACAAGATTGAGGGCGAGGACTTATATCTTATCGGCACCAGCGAGCACTCCATGATTGGCAAGTACATCAACACAATAATTAAGGAAGATACTCTTCCTCATACCCTTACCAGCTACTCTCCGTGCTTCCGTAAGGAAAAGGGTGCCCACGGTATTGAAGAACGTGGCGTTTACCGTATCCATCAGTTTGAAAAGCAGGAAATGATCGTTGTCTGCAAGCCGGAAGACAGTAAGATGTGGTTCGATAAATTATGGCAGAATACCGTTGACCTCTTCCGTTCACTGGATATTCCGGTTCGTACCTTAGAGTGCTGTTCCGGTGACCTTGCTGACCTTAAGGTTAAGTCCATTGACGTGGAAGCATGGTCTCCAAGACAGAAAAAGTACTTTGAAGTCGGCAGCTGTTCCAATCTTGGTGATGCTCAGGCAAGAAGGCTTAAGATAAGAGTTGACGGCAAAGACGGTAAATACTTTGCCCATACCCTGAACAATACCGTTGTCGCTCCTCCGAGAATGTTAATTGCATTCTTAGAGAATAACCTTAACGAAGATGGTTCTGTGAACATTCCGGTTCCACTCAGACCTTACATGGGTGGTATGGAGAAAATTGTTAAAAAGTAATCATCTTTGATTTCGGGCTTTATGCCAAAAGAGGATTATTTTATGCATTTATATTTAAAATCCATTGGTTTTTCCGGGATTAACAGTTCTTCCCGGGAAAACCGGTTCATTCGAAAAATCATAAAAGAAGCAATCGCCTCCGGTCAGGTAAAATATAATGAAGACGCCGGTATCGGTGTCATTATGGCCGGCTTTGGCAGGGATTTCGGAATCTGCATCAAGGGAAGCTACAATGGCCGTGATAAATTTTCCATGGAATACTATTATCCTTACCTGTTAAGCGATTGTGTGTCCAATATTGAAGAATTAAGTATTGAGCGCCATGCCGACAAGGACTCTTATGCCATTGTCTGTGATGAAGTCAAAGCCGGTGTGACTCTTATCTTCTATCTTCAGAATATTTTTGACTATTACAACTATAAGGCCAAATCCGAATCCATTTGCGGACGTTCCATTTCTCTCTCCGGGCTTTCTTTAAGCGGCAAGATTCTTCTTCCGCTTATTAAAAATGACAGGCAGATTCAGAAAATCAAAAAAGATGCCCTTGTACGCAATAATCTTATTGCTGCCGCACGCAACGGGGATGAAGAAGCCATGGAGAATCTCACCATTGAAGATTTGGATACCTATTCTCAGATATCCCGCAGGGTCATGCGTGAAGACATCTATTCCATTGTAGACTCCACCTTCATGCCTTATGGCGTGGAATGCGACCAGTATTCCGTTATTGGTGAAATTCTGGATTACTCCTATGAAACCAACACCTATACCGGTGAAGAAGTCTGCATCATGGTGCTGGATTGCAACGATATCATCATAAAGACCGCCATTAACCAAAAAGACCTTATCGGAGAGCCGGAAGTAGGCCGCCGCTTTAAGGGCTCCATGTGGATTAGTGCGCAGGTGAATTTTGATTAAATTTAGAGTTGTAAGATTTCAAGTTTTATATTATAATAAATAGGCGCGCTGGAAATGCCGGCTGCGCCTATTATAATTTTACTCATATGCTTTCATAGTTAAATGGATATAACAGGCCCCTCCTAAGGTTCAACCATGGTTAGACCCGTGAGAAAAAGAAAAGGTATAACTTGGAGTTCGATTCAAGGAATGTCGCCTGAGATGTCGGAATAAGAAGTAGAGGTAATTCATCACGAAAGTGATTGGATTCATAAATATG
>JAQXXN010000134.1 GCA_029226085.1 Thermoflexaceae bacterium | reverse complement strand
AGTGGTATTAACGTAACTTTCTATAAAGTACTTACATTTACCATGTCTGCCTTTTTTGCAGGTATCGGTGGTGCAATGTATGCTCATTACATGACAGCAATGATTCCGACGAATTTTAATTTTAATTATTCCGCAGAACTCTTAACGGAGGTTATTATCGGAGGTACGGGTTCCTTTACCGGTTCCATTATCGGTGCGGCATTCCTGTCTTCCCTCCCGGAACTTATGAGACAGTTCTCTAATTACAGAATGCTGGCATATTCCATCGTACTGGTAATCGTAATGATTTTCAGACCGGGCGGAATCTTTGGCTCATGGGAATTCTCTCTTGTAAGAATTCTTAAGAAGGCAAAGAACGGAGAACTTTTTAAGAAACGCATAGAGGGAGGTGCCGAAAATGAGTGAAACAGTTAAAGAGCCGGTTTTAAAGGCAC
The DNA here is from genome assembly GCA_029226085.1 of Thermoflexaceae bacterium. GTDB lineage: Bacteria > Bacillota > Clostridia > Lachnospirales > Lachnospiraceae > MGBC120314. The sequence goes on along the minus strand of JAQXXN010000134.1, from coordinate 9,264 downwards.
AGCATCTTTCGATTGTATTTGGAAGCCTGCGGGCAGTGGATGATTTCAGTCTTGAAATCGGGGAAAGTGAGCTGGTTGGGCTGATTGGACCAAACGGTGCAGGAAAGACCACAGTATTTAATATGCTGACAGGTGTATATCAGCCGACAGAAGGGGCATATTTTCTGTGTGGACAGAAGATGAACGGAAAGAAGGCACATCAGGTCGTGGCAAGTGGTGTTGCAAGAACCTTTCAGAATATTCGTTTATTTAAGAAGATGACAGTGATTGAAAATGTTAAGGTGGCTATGAACATGCATATGTCTTACTCCATGTTTGCGGCTATTTTCCGCACTCCGAAATACTGGAAGGAAGAGGCGCAAATGGATGCAAGGGCAAGAGAGCTTCTGGAAATTGTGCATCTGGGTGACAAGGCGGATTATATTGCAGAGAATCTTCCATATGGACAACAGAGAAGACTGGAGATTGCAAGAGCACTTGCAACGGGAATGAAGGTTCTTCTTCTGGATGAACCCGCTGCCGGAATGAACCCTACCGAAACAGCAGAACTGCTTGATATTATCAATGTTATCCGGGATAAGTTTAAGATATCGGTACTTCTGATTGAGCATGACATGAGTCTTGTCATGAAGATTTGTGAAAGAATACAGGTTATTGATTATGGAATTACAATAGCATGTGGAACTCCGGAAGAAATCGCTAATAATCCAAGGGTTATAGAGGCATATCTTGGTAAGGACGATGAGGAGGTGCTTGCATAATGTTGGAATTAAAGGATGTAAATGTATCTTATGGCGCAATCCATGCAATCCATGATGTAAGTCTTATGGTAAAGGATGGGGAAATCGTATCCCTTATAGGTGCAAATGGTGCAGGAAAGACAACAATTCTTCATACAATCACGGGATTAAAAAAGGCGTCCAGTGGAAGTATCATCTATAATGGGAAAGATCTCATGAAGGTGGAACCGAGTAAGATTATTACACTGGGAATGGCACATGTTCCGGAAGGGCGACATATATTTCCAACCATGACGGTTGCGGAGAATCTGGAAATGGGTGCATATATCAGAAATGATAAAAGTGAAATTGAGGAAACGCTTAAGAGTGTGTATGATAAGTTCCCAAGACTATATGAAAGAAGAAAACAGCTTGCGGGAACACTTTCCGGTGGTGAACAGCAGATGCTTGCCGTCGGACGTGCAATGATGAGCAAGCCGGATATTATCCTGATGGACGAACCATCCATGGGATTGTCACCACTTTTGGTAAAGGAAATTTTCAAAATCATAAAAGAGGTTCATAAGGCGGGAATTACGGTGCTTCTGGTGGAACAGAATGCCAAGATGGCACTTTCCATTGCAGACAGGGCATATGTTCTGGAAACAGGAAGAATTGCCATGAGCGGCGATGCCAGAGAACTTCTGAATGATAATAAAGTTAAAAAAGCTTACCTCGGCCTGTAAAAGGGCATATACATATTTTCTCTCTTCATTGGAGCCTCCGGGAAACCGGGGGCTCAATTATTACCTGTTTATTAAAATAATCTTAAATTTCTTTACCGTTAATAAAATCAGGTATTATGTGGCTGCAATCTTTTTTATAATATATCTTAGGGTTTAAAGTATAATAGATGCAAAATGTAGAAGAATATGCTATAATTCTATATAATTAGACAAATAGTAAAGGCGGATGAAAAATATGCAGTTGTTAGCACATCTTACAATGGAAAATGGAATCAGGAAAGAGCAATCACTGAAAGAACATTGTATGAAAACCGCAGAATATGCTGGAGAATGCTTGAAAATAGCCGGATTTTATAATACTGCATATTTGGCTGGACTCCTACATGATATGGGCAAGGCAACAGAGAAATTTAATAATTATCTGGAAAAATCTTTTGCGGGAGAGGATGTTGTCAGAGGGTCGGTAAATCATACATTTGCCGGAGTAATTTATCTGTTGGAGAAGTATCATGATGAAAAACAACGTTGGAAATGTCTAACGAGCGAGATAATTAGCTATGTAATTGGGGCACATCATGGAATTTTCGACTGTTTGGATCTGGATGGAAATAATGGATTTTGTCATCGATTAGAAAAAGATAAGGGTGAAATATGTTATGAAGAGGCAATAAAGAATTTTATTGAATCTGTTAGTCCGGAAAAAGAAATTAATGAATACTTTCTAAAAGCAACGGAAGAAATACAGAGTTTTTTTGAAGCGGTTCAAAAAGATAATAACATTAGAAAACAAGATGAGGCACCATTTCAGGTGGGACTTTTGTGCAGACTGCTTCTTTCAGCGGTAATATATGGTGACAGGAGAGATACCAGAGAGTTCATGGATAGTGGATTTTGTGTACAAAAGAATGATATTGATTGGAAAGTGCAAAGGATGTATCTGGAGAGTAAAATTTCACAATTCAATACATCATCAGCGTTAAACCAGGTAAGAAGTAATATTTCAAAACAATGTCTTGAATTTTCTGATAATCCGACAGGCATTTACCGATTAAACGTCCCCACCGGTGCAGGTAAGACATTATGTTCCTTACGGTATGCATTGGCACATGCCGAAAAATTTCATAAAAAAAGAATTATATTTATTATTCCGTTGCTTAGCATATTGGATCAGAATGCGAGAGTAATAAAAGATAACATTGCGAATAAGGATTTGGTATTAGAACATCATTCCAATGTAATTTATGAAGATGGAGATGTAGAAGAAGTGCAGCGTTATGAATTGCTGGCAGATAACTGGAATGCTCCGATTATCGTGTCTACGATGGTTCAGTTATTAAATATATTTTTTACCCATAAGACATCTGCAATAGGGAGAATGAGTGCATTATGCGATAGCGTTATTGTGATTGATGAAATTCAGTCGTTACCCAAAAAAGTAACGCTGATGTTTAATGAGGCAATGAATTTTTTGAGTAAATTCTGTAATTCAACAATTATATTGTCATCGGCCACACAACCATGTTTGGAAGAAGTGCAATGGCCAATAAATTATGCAAATAATGCAGACATGGTACATTTGAACAGTGATGAATTGAATGTTTTTCGCAGGGCGGAGATTATTGACAGAACAAATCCGTATGGAATGGATATGGATGAATGTTCAGAGTTTTGTTGTAATCTTGCAAAGGAATATCAATCGTTATTAATAATCTGTAATACCAAAAATCAGGCAAGAGAAATATACCGGAAAATGCAGGAATGTTTTGATAAGAATGAGATAAGCATATTTCATTTATCCACATCAATGTGTCAAAAGCATAGAAAAAACATATTTTTAAACATACAGAAAGAACTGGCAGAAGTACAGATACAATCATGCAAGGAGGAAGCCAGAATGCCGGTTATATGTGTTGCTACGCAGCTTGTAGAGGCAGGTGTGGACGTTTCTTTTGAATGTGTTGTCAGAATAATGGCAGGAATTGATAATTTAGCACAGGCAGCAGGCCGTTGTAATCGTAGTAATGAGTACAAGAATGGTGGAAAAGTCTATTTAATAAACCTGAAAAATGAAAATCTTAGAAATCTTCCGGAAATCGAAAGTGCAAAAATCAGTACGCGTAAGGTTCTGGAAATGTATAAAAACGCGGAAGGAATAGATTTGATTGGGGAATTGGCGGCAAGGAAGTATTATCAGTATTTATATCAGGAGGTGAGGAAAGAATTGAAATATCCGGTCAAAGACTGTGGTGAAACATTATATCTTGCAGAGCTTCTGGCAAATAAAAATAATTATGCAAGGAAGAAGGAAGTTAATTATTTTTTGCGGTATCCATTTAAGACTGCAGGACAGAAGTTTAAGGTATTTGATGAAGATACCATTGATGTAATTGTGCCATATGAAGAGGGGGAACGAATAATAGATGAAATTCGAAAACTGGATTATAGAAAAATAGAGTTTGAAGAACTGAATCGAATCTTAAAAGAAGCGAAGGCATATACCATAAGCATTTTTCAATGGCAGAAAGATAAACTTGAGGAATACGGATATCTGGAAAGCTGTTGTGAGAATAAGATATTCTTATTAAATCCCAAAGCATATCATTTCCAATATGGATTGGGGAATATCGAAGAACAAAGTATTGAAAATTTTATTATATAAGGAGGAAACCATGCAGCATAGAAATACGGTAGAATTTGAAGTCTCAGGAGAATATGCGTTATTTTCAGATCCGGCAACCCGTGTGGGAGGTGAAAAGTTCAGCTTTCAGATTCCCACATATGAGGCACTAAAGGGAATTCTTCAGAGTGTGTACTGGAAACCGACATTTATCTGGATTATTGATGAAGTACGAGTCATGAATCCAATCCAGACAGAGACGAAAGGAATTCGTCCCATTAAATATTATAATGGGGAAAACGACTTATCCTATTATACATATTTAAAGGACTGCCGCTATCAGGTAAGGGCTCATTTTATCTGGAATGAAAATCGTCCGGAACTGGAAAAAGATCGTAATGAGAACAAACATCATAATATTGCAAGAAGAATGATAGAAAAAGGAGGAAGAAGAGACATTTTTCTTGGAGCCAGGGAATGTCAGGGATATGTAAAGCCTTGTATTTTTGGAGAAGGAAAGGGATTCTATGATGAAATACCGGAACTGAATTTTGGAATGATGTATCATGGAATCACTTATGCGGATGAGGCTTATTCTGAAGAAACCAGAGGCAACATGTACATTCGCATGTGGAGTGCATCCATGAAGAACGGGATTATTTCTTTTCTGCCACCATGGGAATGCATACACAGATTTGTAAGAGAAATGAATGTAAAACCATTTGGAGAAGAACAAGGAAACTTTTCTGTAATAGATGAACAGGAGGTGATGTTATAAATGTCCTGGATGAATCAGTTATATAAAACATATGAGGAGAATATCGGAAAGAGTCAGGATGAGGATTCTTTCTTATGTCCCATAGCGCATATGAACGCAAATGCGCAGATTGAAATATGTATTAATGAGGACGGAGAATTCTTATCTGCAATGGAAGTTTCCAAAGAAAATGCAGTAACATTGATACCGGTTACAGAAGCTTCTTCAGGAAGAAGTTCAGGAGCTGCACCACATGCGCTATGTGATACGCTCTCTTATGTAGCAGGTGATTATGCGGAATATTGTGAGAGTGAAAAGGATAAAAAGAAAGCAGCAGAGAAATTTGCTAAATATATAGAGGAACTGAGAAAATGGGAGCAATCACAATATACTCATACAAAAGTCAAAGCGATTTATGCATATATTCAGAAAGAAAAAGTAATTTTTGATTTAATATCGGCAGGATTAGTGGAAATAACAGAAAACAGATGTTATGTCAATAAAAAGGTAGCCGGACAGCCATATGAAAAAGCACTGGTAAGATTCCGAGTATTACAAAATGAAGAAACAAATAGTGACAAGACATGGGAAGATAAGACATTGATTGAGACATATACGGATTATTATCTTTCACAACAGGATGGAAAAATGGATGTGTGCTATTTGAATGGAGAAACGGAAAGTATTTCAACCAATCATCCGAAAGGTATCGTAGCAGCAAATTATGGTGCAAAACTGGTATCGGCAAATGACAGTCAGGGTTATACATACCGTGGACGATTTCAAACAGCGGAACAGGCTTTTGCATTAAGCTATGAAGCATCACAAAAGGTTCATGGGGCATTGACATGGCTGGCGAAAAAACAAGGAGTATATGCAGGAAGTCAGGATAAGCGAATATTTATCTGCTGGAATCCGGGCGGAAAAGAAACACCGAATTTATTTAGTATGTTTGAAAACTTGGACAATGAAAAAGGCAGCGGAGAGAATATTTCGTATAAGAAAAAACTTCGTAAAGCATTTAATGGATATATAGAGCAATTTGAAGATGGAGATAATGTTGTTGTCATATCCTTAGATGCAGCTACAACGGGCAGATTATCCATTACATATTATAATGAACTGGATGCAAACATATTTTGGGAACGTGTTCTTGATTGGGGAGATACCTGCAATTGGACATATTTGAAATTTACAGAGGATAAAAAGCCATACTTTAATTTACAGACTCCATCTTTTTATCGAATTGCACAATGTGCATTTGGTAGGGAAAAAGGAGAGTATATTGATGTGGATGACAGGGTATTGAAAGAGAAGAGCCAGAGATTATTAAAATGTATGCTGGAAGGACAACGACTGCCATTGGATATCATGCAGGCTCTTGTACACCGTGCATCTACACCCTTAGCTTATACACAAGGAAATCGTGAACGTGTATTATCAACGGCGTGTGCAATAATTATGAAGTATTATTATGACCATGGAATCTTAACGAAAGGGGAAAAAGATTATATGAAACTAGATGTGGAAAATCGCGACAGAAGCTATTTATTTGGAAGGCTTCTGGCAGTTTTTGAGAAAGTAGAGCGTTCTACTTATGACAAGGAGGAGGAAAGAGACACCAATGCCATACGTCTGCAATCGGCATATGTTAATCATCCCATGCAGACGTGGAAAATATTGGAAGACGCTTTAAATCCATATTTTCAGAAATTAAAACCAGGTTCCAGAGAGTATTACCGAAGAATCATCAGTGAAATTACAGGAATGATATTAGAAGAAGATGTAGAAGTGCTCAATCAGGGTTTAAAAGAAAGTTATCTGCTGGGATATTATTTACAACGTGCAGAATTGAATAAGAAAAAAGATAATAAGGAGGAAGAAGAAAATGAGTAAGTTAGAGAACAAGATTGATTTTGTGGCATTAGTGAAGGTGGTAAATGCAAATCCAAATGGAGATCCGTTAAACGGGAACCGGCCGAGAACTACATATGCAGGCAATGGGGAAATATCAGATGTCTGTATCAAGAGAAAGCTTCGCAACAGACTGCAGGATATGGGGGAAAGTGTATTTGTACAATCAGCAGAGCAAAGTGATGACGGATGTACTTCATTAAGCGAACGTGCATCAAAAAACATTACTACATACAGTTCAAATGATGATTATGCAAGACAGGCATGTGAAAAATGGATTGATGTAAGAACTTTTGGACAGGTTTTTGCATTTAAGTCTAAGGATAGAAAGGATAATGTATCTGTGGGTGTCAGAGGACCGGTATCCATCCATCAGGCAGTAAGCTGTTCACCTGTGGATATCAACAGCATGCAGATTACCAAAAGCGTTAACGGAGAACCATCAGAAGGCAGAAGTTCAGATACCATGGGAACAAAGCATTTTGTAGAATTTGGTTTGTACAAGATTAAAGGTTCTATCAATGTTCAGCTTGCAGAGAAAACCGGATTTTCAGAAGAAGATGCAGGAAAATTAAAAGAAGCACTTAGAACACTTTTTGTTAATGATGCGTCTGCTGCAAGACCGGATGGAAGCATGGAAGTAGTAACACTATACTGGTGGAAGCATAATAACAAGATTGGTCAGTATTCGGCTTCGAAAGTACATGATTCATTGATGATTTCCCTGAAGGATGGTATTCAGATTCCGACTTCAGAGAAAGATTATGATATTGTTTTAAAACCATTGGAAGGTCTGGAGCCAGAGATTATCGCGGGGATGTAAACATGTATGATGAAGATGATTATCTGATGCTTTCAGGATTACAGCATTTTGCATATTGCAGGAGACAATGGGCGCTTATTCATATTGAACAGCAGTGGGCGGAAAATGAAAGAACGGTAGATGGTAATTTGTTTCATTCAACAGCACATAATTCTGAAAAACTGGAAAAACGGGGAGATTTAATTATTGCCCGTGGATTACGGATAAAATCTGCCTCTTTAGGTGTATCCGGAATATGTGATGTGGTAGAGTTTCATAAAACACCGGAAGGCATTACACTTTCTTCTCATGAAGGATTGTGGCAGCCATATCCCATAGAGTATAAAAAGGGTGAACCGAAAGAAAATAATGCAGATGAACTTCAGTTGTGTGGTCAGGCAATGTGTCTGGAAGAAATGTTATTATGCAGTATCCCTTGTGGAAGTTTGTTTTATGGCGAAAACCGAAGGAGAATGCAGGTGCAGTTTACGGATGAACTTCGAACACAGGTAAAGAATATGTTATCAGAAATGCACGAACTATGGAAGAAAGGCTATACTCCTAAGGTTAAGGCACAAAAAGGATGTAATGCATGCTCATTAAAGGAAATATGTGTTCCAAAGCTTTTTAAGGAACAGTCAGTTGATAAGTATATTAATAATAAGCTGATTGGAGAATGATATGAGAAAATTACTGAATACATTATTTGTAATGAATGAAAAAGCATACTTATCTTTGGAGGGTGAAACGGTTTTTGTAGAAATTGAGAGTGAGAAAGCAGGGCAATTTCCGTTGCATACACTGGAAAGTATTATTTGCTTTTCTTATTGTGGTGCGACTCCGGCACTAATGGGAGAGTGTGCAAAACGTGGTATTAATCTGGCTTTTTATAGTCCTTTTGGAAAATTTTTATGCCGTGTGACAGGAGAAAGTCGGGGAAATGTACTATTGCGTAAGCAGCAATACAGAATTTCTGATAATGAAAGTGCAAGCTGTGTGATTGCAAGAAATTTTATTCTTGGAAAAGTGTTTAATTGCCGCTGGAGCGTGGACAGGACACTACGGGACCATGAGATGAGAATAGATTCAGAACAATGTAGGAAGGCAATTTATGTTCTATCTGGTGCTTTGGAAAAGATTAAAATTGAAGATAATCTTGATACTCTGCGTGGTCTGGAAGGGGAAAGTGCAACAATTTATTTTAGCGTCTTTGATGAAATGATATTGAACCAGAAAGAGGATTTTTATTTTCATGGGAGAAATAAGCGACCTCCATTGGATAATGTTAATGCCATGCTGTCATTTGGGTATTCATTATTGGCAAATGATTGTGCAAATGCTTTGGAGGGGGTAGGTATTGATTCATTTGTTGGCTTTATGCACCGTGACAGACCGGGAAGAAAATCCTTGGCGCTGGATTTAATGGAAGAATTACGCCCGGTTCTTGTAGACCGATTTGTCTTGACACTTATTAACAATAAGCAAATCAAAGCAGAACATTTTAAGATGTCTAATAGTGGTGCGGTGGAATTCACGGATGACGGAAAGAAAAAATTTCTGTCAGCCTGGCAGAATCATAAGAAGGAAGAAATTGTGCATCCATATTTAAAAGAGAAAATTTCATGGGGACTGGTGCCGCATGTACAGGCATTACTGCTGGCAAGGCATCTAAGAGGAGATATTGATGGGTATCCGCCATTTTTGTGGAA
>JAQXXN010000133.1 GCA_029226085.1 Thermoflexaceae bacterium | reverse complement strand
GGTTTGTATTGGTATCCAGAACCGTTTCACCTTCACTGCAGCCGACATATACGGTAAATTCCTCTTTTACCGTTTTACCGGGATTTGCTGCCCCTGCAAGCAGCCATGCCGGCATGTCGGAAAAGCTGTCCGTTCCGTTGGTTACCTGTTCCTCAATTGCAGAAGCCATTGCTACCTGAACCGGCGTGTATAAATCAACATTCTGAAGCGTAACCGTTACCTCACCCCAACGCTCACGTCCTTCTACTGCCTTTGCCGTAAAAACAACATTTTTCGTCTGTTCATGAACCATCTGATAGACGGCTGCCATTTCCGTATTGTCTTGTCCGAGTGCAGCCATTATATAATTTAACTGGTTGTCTTCACTTACATACTTTTTGAATTCCTCATAATCTCCCTGCTGGTAAGCCGTGATAAATGCAATGACAGCTTCTTCATCAGACATTTCCTGCTTTTTCGGCATTGCAACTGCAAGCAGTCCGTTAATGACTCCAAGAACAATTACAATTCCTACAATGACTTTTGTGTTTAAAAATTTTTTCATTATACTTTGTATTCCTCCGCATTTCTATATTTATAATGCCTCTTCTCTTGCCAGATTTTAGTATATAGGAAAGCGGAAAAATTAACAAGCTTTTTTAATTCTCCTTCTCTAAGTTCATGCAGGTGTTTCTGCCGGGTGAAGCCCGAATATCTTATTTAAAAATATGAATCATTCCCCGTTCGTTCAGATTCTTAATGACTGATAAGGTAATCGGCAATGCAAACATGCCGATAATTCCAAAGAAATGCAAACCCACAAACATGCTTGCCAGTGTCAGTACCGGATGAAGTCCGACCTGGCTTCCCACGATTTTCGGCTCTATGATGTTGCGGATGACCAGAATAATAACGTAAAGTACAAGAAGTCCTATCGCAAACCTGATATTTCCGGTTATTGCGGATATAAATGCCCATGGAATCAGAATACCTCCTGTTCCCAAAACTGGCAGAATATCGATTACAGCAATAATTGCTGCAAGAACCAGTGCATTTGGAATTCTTAATATGGAAAGTCCAATCAGAAGTTCAGTAAATGTAATAAGCATAATGATAAGATAGGATTTCAGGCATTTCAATAACGTTCCACCTGTATAATTTTTAATTTCCACCAGATACTTTTTGGTTTTTTCCGGCATCTGACGGTATATGAAATTTACAATATCATGAAAATCCATGGTAATAAATACCGTTACCACTAATGTAATTAACGTCTTCATTAAAATACTCGGAATAGAAAGTGCCTTACCGGAAATCCATGAAACAGCTCCACTGGAAATTCCTGTTGCAAAATCTGCCAGATATTCCATGATTTTATCCGAACTTTCTTCAATGCTTTCCATAATCATCGGGTCTATCATTTCACATATGTTTTCAAACCATGCAAACAATGTATTCAGTGCCGGTTCGATTGTTCTGTCATAAAATCCAGGCAGGTCTGAAAAGAAATCCCTCAATGCCACAAAACTGCGCATGACAATACGGGTCAGCAGTACCCCTATGATTGAATATGCCAGAATAACCACCAAAAAGGCAATAACTGATTTTTTAATATGAATTTTTTGCTCCAGCCAGTCAATGGGCTTATGCAATATCCACGCAATTATAAATGCAATTATAAGTGGCACCAGAACCGGTTCCGTTACCTTTATTCCAATCAGCACAAACACAGCTATAATTCCCCAATATAGCACATTCACAATAAAACGCTTCCGCCGTTCTATTTTTTCTTCCTCTGCTTTTTCCTGTTCATTCATACTTTCGTCCCTCCTGATTAATTATTTTTCTCCCTTTGATGAATAAAAAATCCCCTTATCGGTATCATATCACAGAAATACCGGTAAGGAGATAAAAAATATGTTACGATTATGTTAAATTTATCCGGCAGACCTTTCTGCCTTACTCATCCACACTCAGTGTTCCAAGCACATAATTAATAAACTGCTGTGCCGTTCTTCCTGAAATGCCGCCATGGCTTAATTCCCACTTATTCGCCTCTGCACAAAGTTCTTCATCTGAAAGGGTAATACCGGCTTTTCTTGCCAGCTCAATGACAATGTTGAAATACTCTTTCTGGCTTGGCTTGGAGAAGCTGATGGTAACACCGAAACGATTCACCAGTGAAAGTTTCTCCTGCATGGTATCGGAACGGTGCATTCCAGCCTCCTGTTCCACGTCATTACGGTCATTCCATGTTTCTTTAATCAGATGACGACGGTTGGATGTGGCATAAATTAAAATATTATCCGGCTTCGTTTCCACACCGCCTTCTATTACTGCCTTTAAGAATTTGTATTCGATTTCAAATTCCTCAAAAGAAAGGTCATCCATGTAAATGATAAACTTATAATTCCGGTTCTTAATGCTTGCAATCACATTGGACAAATCCTTAAACTGATGTTTATAGATTTCAATCATGCGGAGACCCTGATCGTAAAACTCGTTGACAATTGCCTTGATGCTTGTGGACTTACCGGTACCGCTGTCACCAAAGAGAAGCACATTATTAGCTTTTCTGCCCTCCACAAATGCCTTGGTATTATCCACCAGCTTCTTCTTCTGAATTTCATATCCAATCAGGTCAGAAAGCATGACTTTTTCCATGTTGTTAATCGGCAGGAACTTCACGGTATTATTCTCGCCGGAACTGATACGGAATGCCTTATTAAGACCAAACATTCCCACACCGTAAGCCTTATAAAATCCTGTGACTTTGTCAAAGAATTCATTTTCATCCTTACATATTTCGAGTTCACTGCTTAATTTCTGCACCTTTTCACTCACATTTTTATTGTACATAAGCTCCGGTTTTCCAATTGCCTTATAATCCGAAATTCTGGAAAAGCAGTCCACTTCCAGTTCTTTCTCAAGGCTGGTAAAATCATAGTTAAATAAATCAAGAAACGCCTTGAAATCATTCTTTGCAAAATAATTGACACTTCCGTCATTGGCACCTATTTTTTCACAGGTAATGCTGAAAGGATTCTCATCGGTTATGAGTAAAAAGGTCAGGTAATTGTGCCAGAGATTTTTATCAAATCCGTAATCCGTGGCAACAATTAAAAGCCGCTTTACCTGTTTATACACGGATGCCACCAGTTCTTCCCTGGCGTAATCGCCGGATTCCAGTTTTTTACATACATAACTTAATTCCATTAAAATGGAATCTTTTGGCATGTCACCGTACATTAATAATTTTGAAACAATATTATGCATTTTGTTTTTCTCCTAAATTATTACTTCTTTTATTTTTTACCGCATTTTATCTCTTCCAAGGTCTTCATCCAGTTTTTCAAGATATGGCTGTGGGTCATCTTCCATTTTCATAAAGAAGTCAAAGGCTAAAATTACCATGGTTTCCTCGTTGCAGTCATGCTCAATCTTTCCACGGTCCAGATACCGGAAAATATAATTAATCCGCTGCCAGACATAACAGTCCAGTACATTATATCCCTCTATGTAATATTTTCCAAGTAATTCATGATGGTCAATGTAATACGCAAATTCCTCATATATCTTCGGATGCTTTGTAAGTTCCTGCCACACTTCATCCGCATACCCGTCCTTAAATCCGGCATATGCACATAACTCATGCAAAAACTCCATCACCTTAAGTTTCCCTGCATCCAAAATAATATTCGCCATGCTATCCCTTCTTTCAATAATCCACTCATATCATCAAAAATCCGGTAACACCTATTTTTCAAGATTTACCGGACTTTATGTTCATCGTACACTTCTCCGTCCAGATTTTTCCATGAAAATACTCCATCCTCATAAACCATGTACCCGTGACTGCTCCCTTCCTTAGGTATGGAAACCGAACCCGGATTCATGTATACATAATCCTCGTGTTCCACGTACTTTGGCACATGCGTATGCCCATTTAACAGCACTGCACCTTTTTCCATGGGCAGGGGATTCTTTTCATTATAAACATGTCCGTGAGTAGCATAAATCGTAATTCCATCCACAAAAAGCACTGCATATTCTGCAAGTACCGGAAACTCCAGCACCATCTGGTCTACATCTGCTTCACAGTTTCCCCTTACACATAACAATTTATCCTTCAGAGGATTTAACATCGCAATTACTTTTTTCGGTGCATAGTCCCTTGGGAGGTCGTTTCTTGGACCGTGATACAAAATATCCCCAAGAAGCAGAAGCTTCTTCGCCTGTTCCCTTTCGAATACCGAAAGAAGCTTCTCACAATAATAAGCGGAACCATGAATATCCGATGCAATCATTAATTTCATTTCAGTCACCTTTCTTTTTCCGAATTAATTTCCCATCCAGTAAAAATAATACCAGTGCAATCCATACACAGACAAACATTAATGCATTGCTGCCGGTAAATTTTTCTTTATACAGGAATACCCCTAAGAGCAGCTGCAAAGTCGGATTCAGGTACATCAGAATTCCCGACAGGGAATAGGGAATCCCCTTAACCCCAGAGGCATACAGAAGCAGAGGGATTGCCGTGATTACTCCTGCCAGCGGCAGAAGCAGAAATTCTGTCCCATGCAGTACTCCCATGCTTCCTATTCCATTATACTCGCAATAAAGGATATAAATCAATGCAAATGGTGTAATAACCATCGTTTCAATAAACAGTGACACCATTGCTTCATATTTGACATTTTTCTTGAGTGCACCGTAAATAGCAAAGGAACCTCCGATTATCAGAGACAGATATGGAAAGGTTCCATACTGGACAACAGTAACGAATATTCCCAAAAAAGCAACGGCAACTGCCGCCCACTTCTGCACCGAGAGCTTTTCCTTAAAAAACACAAATGCAATGGCAATGGAAAGAAGCGGATTCATGTAATATGCAAGACTTGCATCCAGAATATGTCCGGAATTTACCGCATAGATATAGCTTCCCCAGTTAACGGTAATCAGTACCCCGCAGCACGCCGTAACCATCAACTGCTTCTTATCCTGTAATGCACTTTTGATTTTTTTCAGATTTTTCGTAACCATCAGGATAAGCAGGCAGAATACCAGCGACCATACCATCCGGTTTGCCAGAATAAACAAAGAGTCCAGATTGGAAAGCAGCTTCCAGTATACCGGAAGAATTCCCCATAGAATAAAACAGCCCATTACGCATAACACATTTTTCCTCATACGTTCTACCTCTTTTCTTAAGTACCCATTATAGATAAGTTTTTTTCAAAGTTCAATACATCACATAAAAAAGGCATATCCTTTTTTCATGATACGCCTTAGTTTCTATTACTGAATCAATTCTTCCAATTCCTGTTTGGAAACCATTCCCACAGATGTCTCAGCCTGCACACCGTCCTTAAATACAATCAGTGTTGGTATGCTCATGACCTTAAACTTTACCGCAAGTGCATTTTCTTCATCCACATTTACCTTATACACTCTGATATCCGGATGACTTTCTGCAATGTCTTCCACAGCCGGCGCCAGCATCTTGCATGGTCCACACCAGTCTGCGTAAAAATCCACCAGTACGGTTCCTGTTGAATTCGTCACCTTTTCATCGAAATTTTTTGTTGTAATGTGCTCTACTGCCATTTTATTTTCCTCCTTTTGCCTGATTTCTGCTGCTATTATTTTTTCTCCGTTTTCCTGATTTATCCTGGTTATTTAATGGATTTTCCGCTATTTCCACAGGCTTTACCGCCACGGGGACTTTTTCTTTATCTTTTAATGCTGTTTTCTTATTCACATCCGTTTTCAACAGTTTATATATAACTGCCGCAAACGGCACCCCAAACAGCATACCTGCAATTCCAAGCAGACCACCGCCAATAGTGACTGCTGCCAGAACCCACATTCCCGGAAGTCCAATGGATGTGCCTACTACCTTCGGATAAATCAGATTTCCTTCCAGCTGCTGTAAAATAATAATATAAACAATAAATAAAATCGCTTTCATCGGGCTGATGGTACAAATCATGAAAGCACCCACACCTGCACCGATATATGCACCGGCTACCGGTATTAATGCCGTGATTCCCACAACCGCACCTGTCATTCCCGCATATGGGAAACGGAATATCATCATTCCGATGGCACATAAAAGTCCAAGAATAACCGCTTCCGTACACTGTCCCACAATAAAACTCTTAAATGTTGAATTTGCCACAGCTGCCACATACATGATTTTATCCCGTATACTTTCTTTCACATATACCTTTAACAGCTTATTAATCTGTCCCATTACCTTTTCCTTGTTAAACAGAAGATATAATGCAAAAATAAATCCGATTACCGCCTGTGCCGCAAGAGAAAAAAGGGAGGTTGCAATGCTGATTGCAGAATTCATGACACCGCCTGCTCCTGCTATGATTACATCCAGCACATCCTTTACGATTTTCTGCCAGTCAATCTGTGTATTAAGTGTTGCAGGATCCAGGTATGGTTTAATCTCTTCATTATTGATGAACCATACATAAGCTTTATTTAATACCTTTGGCACCTCAGCAATGATCAGTTCCATACTGGATAAGAATTCCGGAATAACTACCATAATAACAGCCAGAATAATAACCACAACCGTAAGCAGAGCTAACACAATGCATGCCGGTCTTTTTGTTTTCTTAATCAGTTTCTTTTCTGACTTTGGGAAATACCATTTTTCATAAAAACTCATCAGGATATTAATGACATAAGCAATGACCACACCGACAAACAGGGGAAGTGCCGCACCGACAGCAATGCCTATTGCCCCGGAAATTCCTGACCAGTAATATATGACCAGATAAAACAAAAATACCGTGAATCCTATTTTTAAATACTTCTTGTCTACCATAATTCCTCCTCCGGCTCTTCATCACCCATTTTAATAATAATGTACGGTTCATTTTCTTCTGCCGCAACCCTAAGCATTCCCATAAGCCTCTCTCCGTAAAAAGGCAGATTGGAATAGAGAATTTCCTCATTTCGTACGGTTATTTCAACCTGTTCGGAATAAGTTGACAGCACATCATATAACGCATCCAGATTACATCCGTAATAATCCTCAAGCTGCAATGCATCCCGGAAAATCTTATGTAACTGTTCCCTGTCTGCTATCTCACTGCCATCCAGTATAATTGAAATCATAAAACTGCTCCTTTATTGAACATAAATTTTCCTCAATCCATATGGATTGTAGCATCTTCATATAATAATTCAAACGAATTATAATGATCCTGCGTATAATAAATCAGGCCATCGTTGGAAAAGACCAGACGCCTCGCACCGCGTTCTTCCTGATGCATGGTATCAATATCACATTCATAATACTGCCTTCCATCCTTCTGTGGAAGAATTCCTTCATAGTTTCCAAACTTATCCCCTCCGATACAGTAACCGTCTGCATACTCATCCAGTCCGCCACCAGACCAGCCCAATTCCTTCGCATCCTTTTTGGTAATGAAATTCGGCGGAAGCACACCATATGTATACAGATATAGCGCCACATCTTCCTTGGTCGTATAATATTCTGTTTCCTGTACGGTAGCGGCAGCAGCCTGCGTTACCTCCGTGAAGGTTTCCCCTGTCTTTGCCACAGTTGTCTGCATTTCTGTGGTCTGTATCTTTTCTGATGTACATCCCACAAGCAGAACCAATATTAGTATACCAAAATACTTTAATAACTTTTTCATTTTATGTGTCCCATCCTATAAAAGCGATGCAATCAGTGATTCTACATGAAAACATAAATCACCATAACATAATTCACTGATTCCATCCATGTTCTCATCCGAATGCTCTATTTCCTTGGAATACAAATGCGCTATTTCAATGAAATCTTCCAGGGAAAGAGCCTTTTCTTTCCTCCATTGTGCCTTTTCCACACTACGGATAACAATTATGCTGATTACTCCCAGTTTTACCTTGGCAATCAAATCCAGATCATATACTGCCTTCATGAAATACCGGTAAATAAAATATACCATAAGCTGTTCATACTGTACTTCCCTGGATTTAAAATATGCCGCATATTCACTGTCATTGTTGGAAAGTTCTTCATTGGTCGCCTTCGCTTCTTTAAGTTCCTGCGGCCAAATGTCATTGATTACCTCAAATTCCTCAAACAAGGAAAGGATACTCCGTGTGTTGACCACGCCGTCCACATGTTTCAATGCTTTTTTTCCTGTTTTAAGAATCTTCTTGTCGATATACTTCTCATCCAGATACTTCTCCCGTACCTTGGCGATTTTCTTGTATTTCCCTTTAAAGATGTACTTCTGGATATCATTGGCAAATATAAGAACCGCAAGAATGCGCCATATAATATCCCGTTCCCTGTTCCAGAGAATCTCAAATATCTGTTTTCTTGCCGCAACAAGCTGCATGTACAAATCATAATCGATATCATTTAATGCAACCATCTCATCTGCTTCCTCTTCCTTAAAAGAAAGCCTTGCATCATGATTCAATATAAGCCCTGCCGCAGTAGGACAGGATAAGGAAATCCCCTTTTCCCTTAAGTCTCCAAACACCTCGGAAAACCTCGGAAAATCCGTACAGGTTTCACACAGGTGTTCTTCGCCCAATTCCGTGTACAAATCACACAAATTACAATCATTTAAAAAACAGCATCGTTTCTTATCCGTCAGTGTAAAACGGATACCTTCCTCATCAATAATGGTATTCTCTTTTAGACGCTTTCCAAAATCGCCCCCAACCGTCTTGTAATACTCCTGCGCATTCTGGTCTACATCCACTTCCCAGCCGGCACAGCAGGTGTCCGTACATTCCGATGCGATACATTTAAAATCTTCATAATAATCCGGTATTCTGATTCTCATAATTCTTATTCCTCACAAAAATACTCCCAAAGAACTTTTTCCTTTGTATATTCTTTTGCTTCCTTTGCACTCAACAGGTGTATCCAGTCCTCTCTTCTTGCCATGTTCTCATATTTACAGTGATACTCTGCATAATAGGCAGTTTCTCTTGCCTCAGGCTTATCCCAGTCATGCCAGCCTTCCACCTTAATATGCTTTCCAATCTCACATTCCAGTAAAACGGTTTTGGCATAGATTCTCCATGGTCGTCCAAGATATACCGTATTTTCCGGACAATCCCCCGTAAAACGGCATTTGCGGAATACATAACCGTACTTCTGTCCACGCCATGTACAGGCAGCAGAAACATATCCTTTCACCCTGCCTTCGTATCTGTCATCATCCTCCGTAATATTATACTGTGAATAAATCTCACAATGATTAAAATATGCCGTTGCTCCGCCAAAAATAAAATCAATATCGCCACGGATATAACAATTCTTGTAATATTGTCTTGCATTGATGACATTATCTTCTTTCGGAAGTGACTGTTCACAATTTACCTTACATTCCGGCTCCGGTCCCATAAAAAGGGTATCCTGTGCCCCAATCAGACGGCAATTATAGAATTGCATCCTGTCGCCTTCCGCATATAATGCAATCGCCTGTCCAAAATCTCTCCCATTTCCGGAGCGGTTTATTACCGATATATTTTTCATGATAATATTGTTTCCTGAAAGTTTCAGTGTCGCCGTCCTGAAGGTCTTGTACGGTGTACCATCAGGCAGAAGTTTTTTAGCATAATCATCATATGTAATGACTGTATTCTTTGCATTTTCACCGATAATTGTAACATCATTTCTCTGAAGAACCGCTTTCTCATCATAGATTCCATTCAGAATCTGAATATCCACATGTCCCTGCATGTTCATTGCCATGTCAAATGCCTGCTGAATAGAATCACACTGTCCCTTGCCGTATTGGCCCACAACAATCTTATTCATGTTAATTCCTCCCTTGCATCTCTTTACTTTATCTTAAATTAACCATTAGACAAAAAATCTTTTTGGGTATATTATAACACATATGTGAATGAAATAAATTGGATTTACGAAAAATTTATAATTGTGGGAGGTTATATGTCATGAACGGAATTTCCGAAAAAAAATACGAACACTTAGACAATATCCGTGAAGAAGTACGTGCCGTTATCAACGAACTGTTGGAGTCTGCAAAACTTGAAGAAGGAGATATTCTGGTAATGGGCTGTTCTTCCAGTGAAGTAGCCGGAGTAAAAATCGGCACTTTTTCCAGTGAAGAAATTGGACTGTGTATTTTTAATACAGCTTATGAATTGTTATCTTCCAAGGGTATCTATCTTGCCTGTCAATGCTGTGAACATTTAAACCGTTCTCTGATTGTAGAAAAAGAATGTGCGAAAAAATATCAGCTTACACGCGTCAATGTTGTTCCACAGCTTAAGGCCGGCGGTTCCTTTGCCACAGCAGCCTATCACAACATGAACACTCCTTATGCCGTGGAATCCATTCAGGCTCATGCCGGAATTGATATCGGCGATACCCTGATTGGAATGCATCTTCTACCGGTTGCCGTTCCAGTACGTACTGCACAGAAAACCATCGGCAGTGCACACGTTGTCTGTGCCAGAACCCGCGCAAAGTATGTGGGTGGAATCCGTGCCGCCTATGATGAAACTCTGGAATAATTCTATATGAAACAATAACGAACGGTCATCCTATCTTTTCTTTTTGATACGATGACCGTTCTAATTTATTTCGATATCCACTTTTATTTTTATTTTTCCTTTCTCAACTAAAACTATTTGAAACCTATATTTTATTATATTTTCCATCTATGTTAAAGTTGTACTTGAAACCCCGTCTAAGATTTTAATCTGCAACTGTCTGATTATAAAATCTTTTCTTGAAAATTATACATCCATTTTTTTATTTTTTACTTGCTTCAGTGAAAAGTTTCCTGTTCTGACAGTTCCGGTATCAGTTCATTCAAAGCAGCTTCAGTATAGTTTCCGTTGATTTTGCATATTTATCATTTTGCAAATTCTCTTTTGCGATATCATCAAAATGTTCCGGTTATATAAGGAATATGCCTCTTTCTTAAATATTTCTTTACACATTTAAGAAAATCTTCTTCACTGTTTTTGTGGTAAATATTCAATATGAGTATCAGCGGATGTTACCATAACCGGTGTATTCACAGCTTTCTGTAATACGTTCTATTATTTTATTCTTGTCATGGTCTTCAATGGGGGTAATTGCTGTATTACCACTCTCATATTGAGAATTATCCGGCTCTTAGTTCAATGGAATCGACCTCCTTATGAGTTATTTTCAGATTCTTTCTTTTTCTTTCTCTGAATATTTTGTTTTTGTTGTTATGTATCTTTGTTATGATTGTATATTAACACAGCTTTTTAATATTGTCAATACAATTTCAAAGAAAAATAAAAATTATTTTTATAATTCATTTAACTCTTCCCATTCTCTCAGAATATTTTCGCACTCCTCAACATCAATATTATTAACAGCCTCCCAAAGCCGTTCCAATAGCGTTTTCTGTGCCTCATCATAATGGTACTGTTTCATTTCCCTTACAACTTCCTCCATGGCATCCATGTCCAGATCATCCATTGCCGTTCTGAGCTTTTCAAATAACCCGGAACGAATTTCCACTGTAATTCTTTCCTTCTGTTCCTCCTGTTCTGCCTTTTCTTCAAAGAACGGACTTAAAACCGTAAGATACCTGCGATACTGCATAAGCATTGTATCCGTATCCGCATGAATCCTTGCGCAATCTCTCTCATTGCCTGCTTTTTCCAGAATAGCTGCCTGCTCTGCCAGTTTCATTGCGCCAATCTGTCTGGATGCACTTTTCAATGCATGGACCTCGATTGTATAAGCCGTCCAGTTTTCTGATTCTTCCATGGCTTTAATCAGGGAAGACTTTTGTTCAATTACACGATAATAGTCTTTTAACACACTCCAGAATAATTTTTCACTGCCAAGAAGCTTTAATGCGGATTCCACATCAAGATCACCCACCACCGGATAATTGCATCTTTCTGTTTTGGATTCTGCCTGTTTACACACCTGTATTTTCTGAATCTTATCTGCCGAAAGCCAACGCTTTACCCTGGAAACCAGAACCTTTAACTCAATTGGCTTTGCCACAAAATCATTCATTCCCTCCTTTAAAAACATTTCCCTTGTTCCTTCTACCGCATTGGCAGTCAGCGCAATAATCGGTACATCATCATACTCCTTGTGAAATCTTCGTATGACATGCGTTGTTTCAACACCATCCATATCCGGCATCATGTGATCCATAAAAATAATGTCATACCGTTTTCCTGAAATCTTCTCAAGAGCCTCCTTGCCGCTTAAAGCCGTATCAATCTGCATCTTAAGCGGTTCTAAAAGACCTTTGGCAACCGTCAGGTTAATTGCATTATCATCCACAATCAGCACTTCTGCCTTCGGAGCCATAAAGTCAAACAGTTCCACATCCTGATGATGATAATCATACTGCAGACTTTCATTATTAAGAATCATTGCAATATTCAGTGTATAAATTGGTTTCTTAACAATTCTTACATTCTTAATATTACATACCATGTTTTCTTTTGCATCCGTAAGCACCACCACGGTAATCTGCGGATTTTTTTCCGCAAACTGCCGTATACGTTCAGAAAACAAGACCGATTCTACAAACAAATACGCCATATCCATTCCATCAAACCGAAAAACTTCATCTTCATCCTGTAACTCTTCATACTGTACTCCGAAACATAAAATAGAATCCTTAAATTGTTTTTTCACATATGGATTAGAAATCAGTCCCGCAGCTACAATTTTTTTATTATCCCTGATAGCGATACTTTCTGTATTATCCAGCACGCCCTGCGGAATTTCAATGGAAAATGTACTTCCTTTCTCATATTCACTTTCCACATGAATACTGCCATCCATTAGTGAAAGAAGCTGTCTGCTGATTGCGAGTCCCAGACCAGTTCCTTCGATATTACGGTTACGTTTGCTGTCAAGCTGCTGGAATGACTGGAAAAGTTTTCCCATGTCTTCCTTTTTAATTCCGATTCCTGTATCCTCAACCGAAACCTTCAAAAGAATACTTGTATCCGACTGTCGTTCATAATTCATATGCAGAACAACCTGGCCTTCCCGTGTAAACTTAATGGCATTATTGGTTATATTTAAAATAACCTGTTTGATTCGTTCATTGTCGCCATATAGTTTATTCGGAATATTTGGATTAACATCCAGGACAAATTCCACATTTTTATCTTCAAGACGTGTCATTACAATATTGGTAACATCATTGATTATGGACATTGGTTCATATTCTACCGGAACAATATCCATTTTGCCTGATTCTATTTTAGAAAAATCCAGAATATCATTGATAATCGTAAGAAGAGATTTTCCAGAGGATTTTATTTCATTAATATATCCTCTCGCATTATCCGGAAGATTTTCCCTGAGTGCCATTTCTGCCATACCGATAACCGCATTCATCGGTGTCCGGATTTCATGGCTCATGTTTGCAAGGAAATCAGATTTCATATTGGCAGCCTTTTCTATCTCTTGATTTGCACGGTATACAAGATAACGGCTATATGTAATTTCCGATATTATTCCCGCAATTGTATACAAAAATTCTGCTGCCTTTTCAGTATTTTCTTTTGGTATAATATTAACCCTGGAGGCTGCCTCAAGATACTCTTTCTGATCAACCCCAATTTCATCCGCAATCCTTTTCACCTTTTCTTCATCAGGTGCCTGTGTTAATACCTGACCGCCGATAAAACATCCTACCATCTTGCCATTTGCCATAATAGGCGCCGCAAAATCTACCAGTCCCGCATGACAGAAATAGGTAATGGATCTTCCTTTTTCAAGTGCCAGTTCCGCCCCATACTTATCACACTGTTCACATCTTGCACACCCGACTGGCGATGTTCTCGTATGACACATGCAAAAATCAGAAAAATTGGATCCCTTTGTTACTGCCACACCGTCAATATCCGTTGTCAGTGACGCAATTCCCGTCATTCTGGAAAATGCATCCTGTATTCTTTGTAACATATCTACATCAACCAAATCCGTCAGACGTAATTCATTGTCCATAACAGCCCTCTCCTTTTTCTCCGGACTTATCCAATGTTCTTTTCGATAATATCCATCAGTTTTTCCCTGTCAATGGGTTTTAACAGATATCCCTGGGGTCTTAAGCTCAAAACCTTCTGAATTTTGTCACGATCACTCATCCCCGTTAGAAAAATCACAGGAAGGTTAGCTGTCATCTCATTTTTCCGGATTCTCTCCAAAACCTGTGCTCCATTCTCTCCAGGCATTTCATAATCCAGAATAATCAAATCCGTCTTTTTATTTTCCAGAAATTTAATTGCAAGATTTCCATTAATTGCCGTTCCAACAGCATAAGTTTCTTTCAGCTGTTCTTTAATGAGTTTTAACATCATAGGATCATCATCCACTACAAGGACATGCTTCTTTTCTTTCACTGCCGTTTTTTCCGGATTTTCTTTTGTACTCTCCTGATGTTCCAATTCCCGTTCCAGCGTATAACTCTCCAAAATATTGTCCTGTTTTTTCTCTAAAACATCCTTATGGAAAGTCTCACTCTGACAGTCAGCTTCCATGCCATAGAGTGATTTGATTTCCTCTGCTTCCTCCATTGCCTGCCAGTTACCCATAAATTCAACGATTTTATCATGAATTCCTCTTACAGAAATCGGCTTTGTCAGAACCAGACTGCTCATCCGGTATGTTTCCTTCTCAAAATCATCACATTCTTCCTGATTTCCTATTACTACCAGTGGAATATGCAGATTGTGCAGTTTCTGCTTAAATGCCTCAACGGTATTAATGGATTCCCCAGATTCTTTATACAGGCAAAATACCATAACATCCGGTTTAAAGTAACGCAGATGACTCATGATATCCTTGTAGCGGGTTGATGAAGTCTGTACCTCAAAATCCTCATCAAGATGAATAAAAAAATCATCGATTACAGCATTTCCCTTGCCAATGAGTAATACCTTGTATTTCATAATTGCCCACTCCTTCCAGATGCATTGTTCCGAACCCTTTGCTTTATACAAAGTATACCATATTAAGTACTATCCTGTAAATGATAGAAAATTATCAATCCCTTTATTCTTTTTCACCAATTCTTTTCATTTCCTTAACATCCTCCACGGATATGGTTTTGTTCCCATACCAGTAGCACTCCATAAGCCGCCCGGCTTTTATAAGCCTTTCCTTTACAGTTTCCGGGACTTCTTCCATAGAACACAGATGCCCGAAATATTCTGTAATGGTTTCGGACGGATTTTTTACGCCATATCTTTTCTCCAGTCTGGAAAGAAGATTCATAAATACCACATCCGGATCATCACTCTTTCGCAGAATGATTCTTTTGTGCACAAACATTCCGAAAAGAATGATGATGATGAGAATAGCCATTACCCCAAGAAGTTTTAACAGCAATAGCCATGATACGGTCTGCTGCTCTTTTTCCTCTTCCGTTTCCAAAATTTCGCCGGCGTTATCATCTTCCACTTCTTCAACATCTGTTGTATTAAAATACCATGCCGTATTGGCATTACCGGCATTAATTACAGTCGGTTCAAGACGTATCCATCCAAAACCGTCCAGATATGCTTCAACCCATACATGAGACATCTCGCCGGATATGGAATATGCCAGACCGGTTCGTTTCTGGTAATCCACCAGAAATCCTTCCACTACCCTGGATGGTATCTTCTGACAGCGAAGCATCATGGAAAGTGCCGTGGCATAATGGGCGCAATACCCTTCCTTTCCTTCAAATAAAAACCAGTCCAGTACATTTACATTTTCCGGAACGCAGATTTCCTTGTTATAATGATACTGATACAGATACTTCTCCAGCTTCTTGCTCATTTCATATGAGCTTCCACAGCCTGCCACAATATTTTCTGCCAGCTCTGTTACACGGCTTGAAACCTCACTTCCTGTCACAAGATAACAATCATAAATATTCTGCCGGTATGTTTCTGCCTTCTGACAAAACTCTTCAAAAGGAACCTTTTCCATTTCCACACCGAATAATTCCTTAAGCTTCACATAAATACCGTCATATTCCTCTTCCTCATAGATAATCTGACTGCTTTCTTCTAATATTTCCATCATATACGAGCTTGCATAATCAATATCCACAAAACGGTAGGTATACGAATATCCCCGTTTGTTCACCTGACCGGAACGCAGATTATCCCCGGATGCAGCCACATTCTCAACCGATATATCCAGAATCTTTGCCGGGTAAAATAATGACTGTGTCTTAATATTCTGTAAGATTACCTTTTGTTCTCCGATTTTTATAAATCGTTTTAATTCTTCTTCATTCCCTGTTTTATGAAATATTGCATACAGAGCCATCAATGTATCAATCCGGTAATCTTTATCCATGATGTTTTCACCGGTTTCCCATGTGTTTCCCTTGTACACATCGCAGACATTTCCTTTAAGATACAGATTTCTTTTGGTTCTGTCTCCCTCAATCAACAGTTGTTCCACATCCTTATCTAAAATCCCCTGTGTCAGGTCCATTCCGGAATCAGAATAACCGGTACTTTTATAGTGAAAGATTCCATCCACTCCCACATCTTCAAACTGATATTGTATTTCTGTCACCACCCATTCTACTGCCTTTTCCAGGGAATTTTTAATCCGAAACACAAAATCCCATCCGTATGGTTCCTTTGAAACCGGAAATAGCAGTGTCATGAATGCCACAGCCGCATAGATGCAAATCAGTGATTTGGCATTTCCCGAATAGAAAAACGCAATCATTTCAGATATTGCATTTAAAAACAAGATTATGGCAGAAACAATCAGAATCCTTGAAAATTCTTCTCCAAGAATACTGTTATAAACCATGATGCCCATTACCGTAACACCTGCCAGAACCTTTATTATTCTTTTCTTCATCAGAAATTGTAACAGATAAATTGAAAAAAGACTGATAAGAATGATAATGACATGCTCCATGGTATTTGACTTTATGAAGAAGATGACCCAGAGAATCATTCCCAGTTCATATCCCATCATTCCGATGGTTACTGCCCTGGCAGGAAACCATCGGCAAATACCAAGAACAATTCCTGCCATCACTCCCCATACGGCAAAATGCAGGGAAGAAACCGGAAGCAGGCATAACTGTATCAGTAAAAGTCCCACAACCAAATATGTAATTAAAGGAATTATCACGATATCCAGGATATCTGTAACTGCATATTTTTTCATCTACTTCTCCATGTGAAAAATTTCTTCTGCACTGTCATGCAGATCAACATTAATAACCGATACACTCCGGCACTCCCTTATTTCTTCCATTACACAGGATTCCAGCAATGAATGACCGGATGTCACCAGAATAAACGGCACATTTTCTTCATAGGTATTGTTCAGGGAATATAGCCGTTCTTTTAGATTCTTTTCCTGTCCAAAACCATAATCTATCATCCGGTCATATAATTCGTTAAAATCCCTTTCGGAACAGATTTCTCTTTCGTAATTCCGGTCCAATACCGTCATTGCATAGTATCCGGAACAATAAATATAATGAACCAGGGTCAGAACGACTTCTCTCATCTTGTCACAGCAGATGATTTTCTCCGTAAAGTCCAGTTTTCCCATGCTTCCATCCATGATTACCACATACTCCGTGATTTCTTCCGCCGTCCGGTTTCTTACCATTAATTCCTGACGTTTTGCCGAATTCTTCCAGTGAATATGCCGTTTGTTATCTCCCGGATAATACTTGTGCACCTCATTGTCCAGCTGGTATTCACTTTTTCCCCGGATACTGCTGTTATGTGATTCTTCTTCCGTAAGAAAATTAATATTTTCCGGATTCAGCACTCTTGGCTTTACCGTAACCTTCATTTTCTGCGGCATCATAAAACGAATCCTGAAAATCTTAAAATAGTCCATGATTTCAATGGTATCCACACCAACAAAATACGTTCCTGCATATTTACAAAATAATTCCTTGTGAATATCCAGTCCCTCTCCCGGTTCCAGTCCGATGCACCCAATGTCTCCGGCACTTAAAACCTCGGAAAAATCAGTACTAAAATGAACCCTGACATCCCTGTATGCCATGAAGCTTTCATTATTCACCATCAGCCGGTATGGAACAAACTCTCTCTTTGTGACTCTCCGTTCCG
>JAQXXN010000132.1 GCA_029226085.1 Thermoflexaceae bacterium | reverse complement strand
TGTGGATGCAACAACCGGAGAAACGATTTTTGAATTTAGCATTCCGGCACTTACGGTAGCAAGCCAGGCAGACTTAGGCATTTCAGATGAAGACTGGGCGAATATGACAATTGTATCGGAAGATATGGATTTTAACGAAATTATAGTGGATTACAGTAAGATGACATCCTATGCAGATGAAACCAATCTGAAGGGAGAATTTGGTGATCCGGATGGGCTTGGTGCAGGCAAGGCAGTTGGAAAACTGACCGGTATTTCTGTTAATAATTCCGGTGAACTGGTGGGTTCATACAGTAACGGTGATGTAAAGACATTAGGACAGATTGCAGTGGCTTCCTTTGCAAATCCTTCCGGTCTTGAAAAGGTTGGCGATAACTATTATTCCGCCACCTTGAACTCGGGATTGTTTGACGGTATCGGTTATGATGTAACTGCAACAGGAGGTTCCATTGCGGCAGGTGTTCTGGAAATGTCCAATGTGGATCTTTCTTCGGAATTTACGGAGATGATTACAACACAGAGAGGATTCCAGGCAAATTCAAGAATTATTACGGTTTCTGATACTTTGATTGAGGAACTGGTAAACTTAAAGAGATAACATAAAAAGTAAATGGCAGGGTCAAAGCAATTTATTTGTTTTGGCCTTGTCTTGTATTTGTATAAATTTTGTGGTAAAATATTTCGTGGCTATTTGTAGAAAAAGATTGGATTCTGGATACGGATGGAGAAAAGAATGGTAGACCTTACAAGACTGAATGGTAGTAGAATCATGATAAATTCAGACCTGATTGAGACTGTGGAAGAAACTCCTGATACAGTTATTACATTGACAACAGGCAGGAAATTTCTTGTAAAAGAAAGTAGACAGGATGTTAAAAATTTAGTAATATCTTATAAAAGGGATATTTTGACTTTTGATGAAAAATAGGCGGTGAACATAGATGGATATAGCAACACTGATTGGCCTTGTGGTGGCCTTCATACTTATGATATTTGGTATTGTTTTCGATAAAAGTGCCGGAATTATCATTGGCAATCTGAATAGTTTTATTGATATTCCGTCCATAATGATTACATTTGGCGGTGCATTCATGACTACGTTTGCTTCTTATTCCGTGGCAGATTATATCAGTGGGCTAAAGAGTATTACACTTGCCTTTAAAGCACCTGTTTTTGACATACAGAAGGTAATTTCCAGTATTATTGACTTATCCAATGTGGCACGTAAGGAAGGTCTGCTTGCACTGGAAGAAACGGCAGGAACCCTGGATAATGAATTCATGAAAAAGGGAATCCTGCTGGTTGTGGATGGTACTGAGCCGGATCTGGTGCGAAGTATCATGGAGACGGAGCTTGTGAATGCAGACATCCGTCATAAAAAATACATAAGTTTCTGGCAGGCACTTGGTGCGGCAGGTCCTGCATGGGGTATGATTGGTACATTAATCGGTCTTATTAACATGTTAAAGGCATTGAATGACCCGAGTACAATCGGTCCTGCAATGGCGGTTGCCCTTGTTACCACATTCTATGGCTCTGTGCTTGCAAACTGGATTTGTACTCCGATTGGCAATAAGCTTTCTGCAAACAATGATGTGGAGATGCATTCCATGGAGATTATCATCGAAGGAATCCTCTCCATACAGGCAGGAGAGAATCCGCGTGTAATTGAAGAAAAGTTAAAGTCATTCCTTGCACCGAAGGAAAGAGCTTCCAGTACGGATAATGGCGGAGGTGAAGAATAATGGCAAAAAGGAAGGAAGATCCACCGGCATCCGGCTCTCCGGCATGGATGGCCACATTCAGTGATTTGATGAATCTGCTGCTGTGTTTTTTCGTGCTGTTATTCTCAATGTCCAGTACGGATACACAGAAGTTTCAGGAAGTAATGGCTTCCATTCAGTCAAGCTTCAGTATCCTGCCAAGCGGTGGTTCTGCATTGGATGAGGGAATCCTGATTTCAAGCGGGGTAAGTCAGTTGTCTGAACTGAGTGAATATTATACTTCCATGGGGATGAATTCTGATGGAGAAACGGAAACAGATACTGAAAAAAATGAGCTGGAACAGGCATATGATACCATTGAGGCTGAGAAGATGGAGGAATCCCAGCAGATGGCAGAAGAGATTGAAGAAAAACTGGGGCAGCTTGAACTTCTGGATTCTGTGGAAGTGGTAGCTACATCTTCTTATGTGGCATTGAACTTAAATGGCGGTATCCTCTTTGATTCCGGTAAGGACGAACTTAAGCCGGAGGCTGTTTCGGTTCTGGACAAAATCGGTACGGTGCTGTTGGATTATGACGGATATATGATTGAAGTTGTAGGACATACGGATAATGTTCCGATTAAGTCAGAAAAGTATCCGGATAACCGAATGCTTTCCATGTGGAGAGCCTATTCCGTATATAAGTATCTGATTGATCAGGTGGGTGTTGATCCATATTATATAAAGAGTACGGGACGCGGCGAGGATATTCCGATTGCAGATAATTCAACTGCAGAAGGAAGGGCACAGAACCGTCGTGTTGAGATTAAAATCTATAATTCATTCACAACCAATTAACTGGTGAAAGGAAGAAAAATGAAGAAAAATACACTGAATATTATTATTCTTACTTTGGTTGTTATTAATCTGGTATTAAATGTATTGATAATTTTTTCTGTCATTCCGACAGCAAACAGAACGAATAATCTGATTATGAAAATATCGGAAATCATTGATCTGGAATTAAAACCGGAATATGAGACGGATAATGCACTGTCCATTGATCAGATTGACCCTCGTATCATAACGAATGCAGATGGAAAGACAAGTCTTACCATATCTGTGCCGAGCTCGGATGGCAAGAATCATTATGCGATTGTAACGGTAACGGTTTCCCTGGATAAGACCAATAAAGATTATGAGAAACTGTCCGAAAGCTTTGACAATGCCAAGAGTCTTATCATAAGTAAGGTTGACATGGTAATATCGTCTTATACATATGAGACAGTTCAGAATTCAAAGGCAGAGATTCAGGAAAAGCTTCTGGAGGAAATACGAAGCTTATTCCAGTCCGACATGATTTATGACGTTTCCACTCAGATTCTTGTACAGTAAGGTGTGCAAAAGTGTGAAAATGATGAGAAGAAATCCAAAAGGGGATTGTATTGGAGGTGAGAACAGATGGCAGACGTTATGTCCCAGGAGGAGATTGACCGGCTCCTGAATCAGATTAGCAGTGGCGAATTTGATGTGGATGAAATGAAAAATCAGCCTGAAAAACAGGTGAAAAATTATGATTTTGCGCGACCATCCAAGTTCTCCAAGGAACATTTAAGGACGCTTGAAATTATATTTGAACATTATGGAAGACTACTTTCCACCGAACTTCCTGCATATTTAAGAAAAAATGTTCAGGTGGATGTCATGAACTCGGAAGTTGTTATTTATTCCGAATTTTCCAATGCCCTGTCCAATCCGGTATTGTTAGGTGTAATTAATTTTGCTCCGCTTAAGGGAAATGTAATCATGGAACTGGGGTCGAATCTGGGATATGCAATTATTGACCGACTCCTGGGAGGAGAAGGTGCCTCGCTGGAAAGAAGCAGGGAGTTTTCGGAGATTGAGCTTTCTATTCTGGAAAGAATTTTTAATATCTGCGTGAACCTGCTGCGGGAGCCATGGAAGAATGTTATTAATATTAATCCACGGCTGGAGAGAATAGAAACAAATTCCCAGTTTGCACAGATTATTTCGCCAAGTGAAACCATTGCGATTATAACCATATCCATTAAAATAGGTGAGGTCAGCGGACTGATGAATATTTGTCTTCCGTTTACCTGTCTGGAATCTGTTATGGATAAACTGAATACAAAGTACTGGTTTTCCACCATGCAGGATAAGGATGATAATTCTTATGAAGCGGCCATTGAATCATTGATTTCGAAGGCACAAGTGCCTGTTAAGGCAGTTCTGGGTAAAAGCTCCATTTCCATTGCTGATTTTGCCAATCTTCAGCTTGGGGATGTGATTAAATTAGATAGAAAAGTAGAAGATGAGCTGGATGTATATGTCGGTGACATCAGAAAATTTACGGCATTACCCGGTTCGTTTAATGATAATTATGCGGTCCGGATTACGGAAATACTGAGAGAGGAGTGAGCTGGATAAAATGGATGGAATGTTATCACAGGATGAAATTAATGCTTTATTAAACGGAATGTCTTTTGGCGATGATGCGGCAGGTACAACGGCAGAGCCGGAAAGACTTCTGACTCCGGAGGAGGAAGATGCATTAGGTGAGGTTTCCAATATCAGCATGGGAACGGCAGCAACAACACTTAGCTCCTTATTAAATCAGAAAGTTAATATTACGACTCCGATGGTTTCTTACATGAATTGGGATCAGCTTTCGGAAGAATATGAAAAACCTTGTGTGCTTATGCATATTTCTTATAAGGAGGGTCTGGATGGCAATAATGTCCTTGTATTAAAAGAGGATGATGTTAAAATTATCACGGACTTAATGATGGGTGGTACCGGACAGGTGACGGATGAACCACTTGGAGAATTGCATTTAAGTGCCATTGGTGAAGCAATGAATCAGATGATGGGGTCTGCGGCAACATCAATGTCGTCACTTTTAAACCGGAAAATTGACATAACACCGCCGACGGCCAGTCTTGTGGACATGACTTCGGATGGAAATTATAATAAGCCGGAGTTCCTCAATCGTACTTTTGTTAAGGTGTCATTTAAAATGCAGATTGGGGATTTGATTGACAGTGAACTGATGCAGCTGTATCCGGTTGAATTTGCAAAGGAACTTTACCGGATGTTTACACCGGTAGAGATGGAAACGACCACATCACAGCCTGCACCTCAGGCAGCACCGCCACAGCCGGCACCTGCGCCACAGCCAGCGCCTGCACCTCAGGCAGCACCGCCACAACCGGCACCGATGCCGAACATGGGCGGCTATGCACAGCCGATGGCAGGTATGGGAGCGCCGATGGGATATCCGCCGATGATGGGGTATCCGATGATGCAGCCGGACGTGAATGTGCAACAGGCTTCCTTCCAGGCATTTAACCCGG
>JAQXXN010000131.1 GCA_029226085.1 Thermoflexaceae bacterium | reverse complement strand
ACTGGCAGAAGCATCCGTACCTATGCTGGTTTTGGTTCAGAATGGTGTTGGTTCCGGTATACTTACACCGATTATCTCTATTTTGATCATATTAGGCGCTATCTCTACAGCAGTAAATATGATTTCAGGTATCGTAACACGCTGTGTCAATGCGATGGAACGTCGTATGGATTCACAGGAAAAGAAAGAAAAAGGTCATCTGGCACGAAATGCAGTATTTACGCTGATCTTTACTTTTATTGCTTTTGCTATCGCACAGTTTGGTCTGATGGCGGTTGTAAAGAAAGGCTATGCATATCTGGGTTATGCAGCGCTGATCACACTGTTTATACCATTTGTGATCCATGCCGTGGCTACGAAAGGCAAAGAAATCTAATATGAACATACAAATCATTATTGGCCAGATGCTCATGCTGTTTGCTATGATGCTGATTGGCTATGTAATCTGGAAAAGAAACTGGATGGATGAAAATGCATATCAGAAGCTTTCCAGAATCGTGGTAAATATATTCAATCCGGTGCTGGTGATTTATGGTGTTGCCGGGAAAAGTTCAGCGGGAAATACAGGACTTTTACTACAGAATCTGATGTTTGTGGTTTTGTTTTATGGTCTGCTGTGGATCATGGGGTATGTGATTCTTATCGTTGTCTGTCCAAGAAAAGAAGAGCGGAAGCTGTATCGTCTGATGACCATGTTCCCTAATGTGGGATTTATGGGTATACCTGTGATCACCAGTATTTTCGGCAATGATTCCATGATTTATATTGTTTTCTATATGCTGGCATATAATCTTTTGATTTATACGTATGGCATTATACTGGCCCGAAAAGCGGGCGAGGAAATGTATCCGGTATCCGATATTCAGAGGGATAACGGAACAAAAGGGAATAACAAAAAGAAATTTGGAATCCCGTGGAAACGTATGCTGAACTCAGGAGTGATTGCTTCTGTGGCGGCAATCCTGATTTTCCTTTTGCAGATTCCTCTGCCGGATATTGTGGTGGATTTTTGTGACTATATGGGAAATGCAACCATTCCGCTGTCCATGATGTTGATCGGAATATCCATAGCAAAGGTCAATCTGAGAGTTATATTTACCAATGTAAAGATTTATTTGTTTACGGCAGTTCGCATGGTGGCTTTTCCCATTGCGATGATTTTTCTGATAAAACAATTAGTATCTGTGGATACGATGGTTTTCGGGGTATTTGCTTTGCAGATGGCTATGCCGGTGGGAAGCATCGTTACCTTGATCGCAAAAGAGAATGGAGCGGATGAGGCCTGCTGTACAAACGGAATCGTGCTAAGTACACTATTGTCGATAATAACAATACCGATTGTGTGTATATTTCTCTAAAAAATGTACCGGTAAGGCATAGAGATTTTCTGCACACGAAACAAAACAGAAGTAGTGAAAGTATCTATACAGAAAAAAACGGAACTGAGACCCTCAATTTTTTAAAAATGGGGGTCTCAGTTCCGTTTTTTTTTGAAAATAGTAATGGAAGTATAAGTATGAATTTGATAAAATAACAAAATAGTAATAATAAGTCGGATAATTTGTGGGGATTTTTTTGTTAAGTTCAGAATTTAGAAAGAGGATAAGATCATGAAATGTGAGAATGGAAGAATCAGAGATCTTGAGATTGCGTATATCGGAGGAGGATCCAGAGGGTGGGCCTGGACATTTATGACGGATCTTGCACTTGAACCCGCACTCAGTGGAAACATCCGTCTGTATGATATTGACCGGGAAGCAGCAAAGCAGAACGAGCTGATAGGAAATATGGTAGGAGAACGTCAGGAAGCAGTGCGTAGATATGCGCCAAATGCATGGGTGATCAATTATACGAACCCAATGGCATTGTGTGTCAGGACATTGTATGAAACATTTCCGGAAATAAAGGCATATGGATGCTGTCATGAGGTCTTTGGAACACAGAAACTATTAAAGAGTATTTGCGAACAGACCTATGGAGTAAAGGAAATTGACAGAAGGGATATCGTTGTCAATGTTATGGGATTAAATCACTTTACGTGGTTTGATAAAGCCTGCTATGCAGGTAATGATCTAATGCCGGTATACAGTGAGTTTGTGGAGAAGCATTATGAAAGCGGATATGAAGAGATTGATAATAACTGGATGAACAATACATTTACCTGTGCCCATAGGGTTAAGTTTGATCTTTTCCGCAGATATGGTCTTATCGCTGCCGCAGGGGACAGACATCTGGCTGAATTCATGCCGGGAGAAATGTATTTAAAAAATCCGGAAACAGTAGCAAAATGGAAATTTGGGCTTACAACAGTAGCATATAGAAAGAAAGAACTGCAGGAACGCCTGGCACGCAGCAGACGTCTTGGGCAGGGACAGGAGAGCATTGAGCTGAAAGCTACCGGAGAAGAAGGAATATTATTGATAAAAGCGCTGTGTGGACTGATCAGAGTAGTCAGCAATGTAAATCTTCCAAACAGATTTCATCAGATCAGTAATCTGCCTGAGGATACTGTGGTAGAAACAAATGTAGTTTTTTCCAAAGATTCTGTACAGCCAATTGCAGCAGGAAAAATACCTGAGAACATGAAGGGATTGTTTGAACCGCATGTGGAAAATCAGGCAACCATAATGAAAGCTGCGTTGACAAAAGAAAAGATCTATGTTTATGAAGCTTTTGAGAAAGATCCAATGGTATCAGGACGCGCCGGAAAGCTGGAGATACAGAAACTGGCAGATGATATGATAGAAAATACAAAAAAATATCTGCCGAAGGGTTGGTAACCAAATTGTGAGATTATAAAAAACGGGATAGATTGTACTTTACAGTACAGTTTATCCCGTTGATATTATTTCTTATACAATACCCGTACAGAGTTCAGTACACACAGCATAGCAACACCGGTATCGGCAAATACAGCCATCCACATATTTGCAAAGCCTGCCAAACCAAGAATCATAACTGCGATTTTAATGATAAGTGCGAATACAACATTTT
>JAQXXN010000130.1 GCA_029226085.1 Thermoflexaceae bacterium | reverse complement strand
ATGGAACAAACTCTCTCTTTGTGACTCTCCGTTCCGGTATCTCCTGATAAATACGGATGGTAAAATACACATATAAAATATAGACCACGGCTGCAATCGTATTACATACCATCAGAAAAAACAGCATATATGGCAGATTCCCACCGCGAAAACTTATGAAAACCAATGATAAAACAAAGCAGATTCCATAAATTATCCGGCGAAGCAATAACATTTTATTTTCCAAGCGGCACTCTTACCTTTCTTAAAATCTCTTCCACAATTTCTTTCGCACCTTTTGCATCCTTTGCCGTATTCTGTACAAGAATCAGCCTGTGTGAAAGCACCGGTACAGCCAGAATCTTTAAGTCATCCGGTGTCACGAAACCTCTTCCTTCCACAAAAGCATAGGCTTTTGCCGCCCGAATCCATGCAAGCAATGCACGTGGACTTGCTCCCAGAAGCACACGTTCCTGTTCCCGGGTACGATCCACACATTCTGCGGCATATTCAATCAGGCTGTCTCGGATTATTACCCTGCCGGCTTCTTCCTTAAGCTTCATAAGTCCGGCAGCATCAATCACATTCCTTACTTTGGACACGGTAACGCCTTCCAGCATTTTTTTCACAATCTGTACTTCTTCTCCCATCTGCGGATAACCGACACTTAATCTCATCATAAACCGGTCCAGCTGGGATTCCGGAAGATAATACGTTCCTCTCTGCATGACCGGATTCTGCGTTGCAATGACCATGAAAGGCTGTGGCAGTTCATATGTTTTTCCGTCCACGGTAACATGCCCCTCCTCCATTGCTTCTAACAGACTCGCCTGAGTCTTGGGAGAAGTCCGGTTAATCTCATCCGCAAGAATGATATGATTCATGAGAACACCTTCCACATATTCAAATTGATGTTTCTCATAATTGTAAATGGAAGACCCGGTAATATCACTGGGCATGGTATCCGGTGTAAACTGGATTCTTGCAAATCTGCAATCCACGGACTTTGCAAGAGCATTGGCAAAGGTAGTCTTTCCCACGCCCGGAACATCCTCAATCAGCACATGGCCTCCTGCCAGCATGGCTGTAAGAAGAAGCTTTGAAACCTCTTCCTTCCCCACAATTACCTGATTAATGTTATCCAGAATTTTTTTTACCGTTTCCCCCATTCCATTTTCTAATCTGTTCTCTATCCTGTTCTCCTCCATTGCCTTCTCCCTTCCTGCTGCATTTTTTTGAAAATCCGTCAATAATACCAGATTACATACCATTATTTAAAAAAATGTGAAACACACAGCATTTTTCATAGTATCCATAATGTTTCCTAACAACATCATACCATTATAGACCAAATAATTCTTTCTATTTCACGCAATAAACAAGTCATTTTTTAGATTTCAGTCATTTACACTCCATGTCCTGCATGGTAAAATAAATCAAAACGAATGGCTTTCCTGCCATTCTGTAAAAAGGAGAACTTACCATGCCTCTTCCGTTAAAAACAGGATACCATTTTAACTTCGACCGAACCGTCCGTCCCTCCTATTATGAAATGTCCTCTGCTGAAGCATATACTGACTTTTACGGAATCTCTTTCATGATAAGCGGGGAGCGTTTAATCTACTCTCCTAATTTCACAACCATTGTACAGGCCGGAGAAATTGTTTTTATCCCAAAAAACATTTATCGCCGTACTACCTATATTTCCAATAAGCCTTACGAACGAATTCTGCTAAAATTTACGGATTCCATGATTTCCGACCTTATTAAAGTCATCGGTCAGAAAACATTTGATGACTTATGTAAGGAACATGTCATCCGGCTGACACCAAGTACACAGAAAAAAGTATTGGGAATTTTAACGGAAATGGAACAGGAATGGAAGCATTACAATGAATATTCAGAACTTTTGTTAAAGGGACTGTTAAATAAACTGATTATTATCTGTCTGCGGGAACGGGTTCTTGTTAAGGATAACGACATTAATTTAGAAAAGAAGCATACCTATCTTTTAGAAGCAATCCAGTACATTAAGACTCATCTGCGTGATAATCCATCCCTGAATGAGACAGCAGAAAGTATCCATATTTCACCTTCCTATTTATCGAAACTGTTTGTAAACCAGCTGCATACTCCTTATTCTGTCTTTGTACGGAACGAAAAACTTCTCCATGCACAAAAACTGCTGGCTGAAACCAGACTCAGCATAACCGAAATTGCTGCCGAGGCCGGTTTTGCCAGCAACGCATATTTTAGTGATTGTTTCAAACGAATGGAAGGAATCTCTCCCCTGCAGTTTCGAAAAGCAGCAGGAAAACTTACACCCTGATACTATTGCACCTTCACTCTTCCAGCCAGCACTTCCTTGTAGTCCTCCAGATTTTTCTTAAGCAGTGCCGGTGTATCCAGATGGTACGGACATTTTGACTTACATCTTCCACAATTCAGGCAGTTTTCAATCTTTGCCATCTTCTCCTGAACCTCTGGCGTTAATTGGAGTTCGGAAGGAGAACGGCGAAGAAGCAGGGACATTCTTGCACAGTTATTAATCTCAATTCCTGCCGGACAAGGCATACAATAGCCACATCCACGACAGAACTCTCCTTTAAGTTCCTTACGGTCATTATCAATAATTGTCTGAATCTCTTCCGTCATCTCCGGCGGATTTTTTACATAGGAAAGGAATTCATCCAGTTCGGATTCCCGCTGTACGCCCCAGATTGGAAGAACATTCTCATATTGTGCCATAAATGCATATGCAGCCCTGGAATTGGTAATAAGCCCTCCGGACAGTGCTTTCATTGCAATAAATCCCATGCCACAAGCCTTACACTTTTCCACCAGTTCAACATCTTCCTTTGCAGCCAGATAACAAAATGGAAACTGCAGTGTCTCATAAAGTCCCGAATCAATGGCTTCATGAGCAACAGCCAGACGATGATTGGTAATGCCGATGTGTCTTATCATGCCTTTTTCCCTTGCCTCAAGCATCGCCTCATAAATACCGGTTCCATCCCCGGGTTTTGGACAAAAGGCCGGATTATGAAACTGATAGATATCAATATAATCCGTCTTAAGATTGGTAAGGCTTGTATGCAGGTCTTCCCAGAAATCCTTAGCAGTCACTGCCGCCGTCTTAGTTGCAATATGTACCTTATCCCGCATTCCTTCAAATGCCAGTCCGATTTTATGTTCGCTGTCCGTATAAAACCTGGCTGTATCAAAAAATGTAACACCGCCATCATACGCTTTCTTAAGAATTCTTACTGCCTCTTCATCTGACACCCTCTGTATCGGCAGGGCGCCAAAACCATTCTTCTCGGATACAATTCCGGTCTTTCCCAAAGTTACCGTAACCATAATAATCCTCCTTAATGCCAGACACCGTCAAAATATTGTAAATGCCTAATATCTCACGTCATATCTTTTTAGACTATTATAGCCCAACCCGACAAAAATTGCACCTGTTATTATTCCTGTCATTACCCAGCCCGTCGATGATATGGAAATAAGGAACCGAAAGACCTTTCCAAAAAAAGTATCCATTCCTCTGATTCCCATGTCTTCCAGTCTTGGAATCAATAAAATCACAGCCATTGCTGTCAAATAAATCCCTGCAAAGATTTTTCCACCGATTTTTAACGAAACCGTATAAAGCATCCACAAAAAAACTGCAATCAGCACAAAAACCAGCAAACCGTACTTTGCAAGAAAACTGAGTGAAAATCCCTCCTCCAGTCTTCTTCCTGCATAAACAACAGGATACCATTTCTTTTCCAGTAAATAAATAATCATGGTTACCACATAGAGAACAATACTCATCAAAACACTGGCCGCTGCCGAATACCAGATGACACTGCTTCTCTTCTGCCCAAAGGAAACCAGTAACCCAAATCTTGTATTTACCAGACCTGCCAGAAATAAAAATGCAAAAAATACTGCCACATACATGGAACACACTGTTCCCAGATAAATATATGTGCTGGTTTTATCAACATGCATAATGATTATTAAGGCTGCCACACCAAAAATTCCGCCTGCTGCCATGGATATCAAAAGCTTTAGCAGCCAGTTTCTTAAATAAAGCTGCCATTCCTTTCTTAATACATCAATCATCGTATTCCCTCCTATAATGCATAGTTACGTAATATCCTGTGCTGAACAAATAATACTGCTATCCAAAAAGCTGCAATCACCACGGTAATAATAATAAGGGTAGAGACAGCAAAAAAACCCTTTATGCTTTCCCTGATAAAAAGTACCACAAATCCCACGCCAATGCCAATCAGAACCGAGCAAACAATAATCCAGATAATTGCGGCAATTTTCCCCAGTTTATAAATCATTATTCCCATAACCGTTCCCAAAACATTCGTTCCCAGCATTCCCATCAGAACAATACAAAGGAAATCCGGTTTTAATTCCTCCGGCGACAGTATGACAGCTGCCAGCATACAACTTATTCCGGCCAGCAGGCAGCACAAAACATCATAAAGAACCAGACCTCTAAACAGATTACTCCGTGTGGAGCCAAAAGATATCGCCATTGGAATGTCTGTCTTATAAATTGCAATGTGCCATGCCATATTCATTATGGCAAAACTCATAATACAGGTATACACACATTCTGATCCTGTTGTTTCGGTGTCTGTCATGATTAGAAACATAAGACCTGCATAGCACAGGGAGGCTGCCGTTGTAATCAGCGATTTTCTAAAAAAATACTTAACATTACTTTTCATATGCCGCCTCCGTTTCATTGCACATCGCAACAAAAACCTCTGAAAGATTAACTGGCTGGACGGTCACATCACATGTTTCATCTATTTTCTCTCCGGAATTTAAGACAACCGTAACCCTCTTACCCCGTCCAGTCCGTTCCGGCATGTATGTCTTAAGATTCCTTACCGCCCTGTCTACCTCAGATTCCAGACCGCTTACGCAGAATGTTCTTCCGATTAACTCCTGTGTATTTTCTTTTAATAGAATTTTACCGCCATGAAGCATGATAACCTCTTCCAGTACATCCGAAGCTTCCTCTATGATATGCGTGGAAATGATAAAGGTACGTCCTGTATTGGAGTATTCCTCCAGAAGGAGCTGGTAGAATTTTCTTCTCATGAATACATCCAGTCCTGCCACCGGTTCATCAAGAATGGTAAACGGAGCCTTACTTGCAAGTGCAACCACAATTGTAACCATGGACAGCATTCCCTTGGAAAGCTTTGACATCGGTTTCTTTATGTCCAGTCCGAATTCCTTTACCAGTTCATCCGCCATCCCCTGATCCCAGTATGGGAAATAGACAGAAGCGGCTTTCAGGTAATTTTTCACTTTCATTGCAGCAATACCGTTCTGTGTACTGGATACAATCTCTCTTGAAAAACATAAATCCTTTAAAACCTCTTCATTTTCCCAGACAGGTTTTCCATTAATAGTTACTTCTCCGCCTGTTGCAGGATTCTGCGCCGTAAGAATGGACAGTAACGTGGTTTTTCCTGCTCCGTTTCTTCCAATCAGTCCATAAATTTTTCCCGATTCAATGGTCAGGTTCAGATCCTTAAGTACTTCTTTCCTTCCATATGATTTACAGATTCCCCTGCATTCCAAAATAAGATTTTCCATAATTAATCCTCCATTATACTCTCAATCATCGAAACAATGTCTTTCTTCTTAAGCCCCAGCCCCTTCGCTTCCTTTACCAAAGCCATAACATAATTTTCCTTAAAACTTTCTTTTCTTGCCGCCGTAATTTTTTCCTTTGCCCCTGTTGCAACAAACATGCCTATCCCTCTCTTCTTATAAAGTATTCCGGAGTCCACAAGTATATTTACCCCTTTTGCCGCCGTTGCAGGATTAATGGTATACATCTTTGCCAGCTCATTCGTACTCGGAACTCTCTCTTCCTCAAGCAAAATCCCTCTCAGAATATCTGTCTCAATCATTTCACTTATCTGTATATATATGGATTTTTCCTGATTTAGTAACACATTCATTTGCTTCCCTCCTTCCTCGGTTCATTACTTATGTAATTAACCATATAACAAACTAAGCAAAATGTCAATAGAAAAATAAGTGTTCTAAAATAATGTCGATTTATGTTCCAAATTATGTTGAAATTTTAACAATATTTTTGTAAAATATATATAATATAAACATTGTAAACTAATTTTATATAATAAAAATATCTTCATTTTTTCATCCATAGATTAAGACAGGGGGTTTGTGTCAATGAAGAAACAACTCACAAAAATAACTATTCTGCTTACAATTATTTTTTCTATTTGTGTATGCCAGACTGCGCTTGCGGAATCTGAAGCAAGTG
Organism: Thermoflexaceae bacterium; assembly: GCA_029226085.1. Classification (GTDB taxonomy): domain Bacteria; phylum Bacillota; class Clostridia; order Lachnospirales; family Lachnospiraceae; genus MGBC120314. The sequence goes on along the minus strand of JAQXXN010000130.1, from coordinate 1,372 downwards.
ATGAAAAAAGAGTTTTGTTTATCAGTTCTTATTCTTATGCCTGGGACACGGTTCAGATTCAGATTGAAGGAATCAAGGAAGGAATCGGAGAAAATATTGTTCTGGATTATGAATTTATGGACACCAAGCGTTTCCCTGATGAAGAAAGTCTGAATATCTTCTATGAGAGCTTAAAGTACCGTCTTGAGCGTCTTGAACCTTATGATGTAATTATTCTTGGTGATGATGCGGCTCTTAATTTTGCCATGAAGTACCGGGATGAACTTTTTTATAGAATTCCAATTGTATTTGAGGGAATAAATAATGAAGATTATGCCATTGAAGTTTCCAAAGATCCTTTAATTACCGGTGTACTTGAAAAACTGTCTTTTGAAAAGAACATAAACTTTGCACTGACCCTCTATCCCAATGCAACACAGGTAATCAGTATTCTGGATAATTCTGTTACCGGTGAGGCAGAACGAAAATCATTCTATAAGAATGCTGAGGCATTTCCTGATTTAACCTTTACTGAAATCAACACTTCTGAATTAACAACAGAAGAATTAATTGATGCATTTTCTTCCATCGATGAAAACAGCATTCTCATATATATTGTCATGACAGAAGATGCCAGCGGTAAAAAATACACCAGTCAGCAGTCCATTCATCTGGTTTCCCAGTATTCCAGTGTTCCTGCACTGCGTATGGTATCCGGCGGAATTGGTGACGGTCTTTTAGGTGGTAATATTGTTTCCATGGAACTGTCCGGAAAGATTGCGGCTGAAATTGCAACAGAAATTGCTAACGGTAAAAGCCCTGCTACTTACGACCTTATCATTGATAGTCCAAATATTTACTGCATCGATGAAGCTGTCATGCGTAAATATAATCTGGATTTGTCACTGATTCCGGAAGATGCAGTTGTCATCAACCATCAGCTTACCTTTTTTGAACGCAATAAAGAAACCCTGATTCCCGGAATTATTATTCTGATATTATTTATTATCATTATTATTCTTCTGTACATGAAAAACAGAAAACAGCGTGTATTGGCCAGCCACTTTAAGAAAAATGCACAGGAATTTGAAAAGTCCTCCTTACATGATTTTCTTACCAAAATTCCAAATCGTACCAAACTATATGCCGATTTGACAGAACTAATCATAAGGAATTCCATCTGTTCCATTTTTATCTTTGATATTGATGGTTTTAAGCAGATTAATGACACCTATGGCCACGCAGCAGGAGATGATGTTTTAAAAGAAGTCGGAAGACGTCTTTCCAGCATTGCAAATGACGAATTTACTCCATACCGGTTTGGAGGAGATGAATTCGTATGTATCTTAAGAAATAACTTTGAAAATCAGATTGAAGCCTATGCCAATAAATG
>JAQXXN010000129.1 GCA_029226085.1 Thermoflexaceae bacterium | reverse complement strand
AAATGTTTTTGGTTATGTTTATTCATATGGTAATCCTTTCTGACAGACAGATAACCATATGAGATTGTATCAAAAACTATGTGCAAGAGTAAATTCCACTTTTGGTATAAAATGATGGAATTTAAAAATTCACTTTACGATTTAAAAATTCACTTTACGAATTCGGTAGATAAAAACTTAATATTGCAAGTCCGTTTTTTTGTACAGATAAACAGTTAATATTACCTTATCAGGAATTCGTACGGAAGCAGAATTTTAGTAAATGAGAAGGAAGCTTTCCGCAACACAAGAAAATGTCGGAGGTAATATTATGGAATATGTATTTATGTTATATATTTTGGCAGGACTTTTTATCATGTGGATTGACAGGGATAAAAGACCGGTGCGGCGGAAGGAGACAGAGAAGGATAATGTAATCCGTGTTGACTTTCCCCAAGAGAAAAAAGTTATCTGAAAATTAAAAAGAAGTCATAGTTGATTTAGTGTAATATCTTGACAATAATGAAAGTTTAACATTCATAAATGAATTAAGGAATAATCCATATAATTTTTCCATCAAAATTAAGTCGGCTGGAGTAGCTGAGAATAATATCGTTGTCATAGAATGTATCAGGAAAGTATGTGGATAATTCGGATGAATTTGTTGGAATCAGAAGATTTAATATATTTCGGTCTGGAATTAGGAGATGAAGAAAATTCTGATGCTGGGATTGCCATGATGAGTAATGATGATTATCCGGATAATATGCCAAAGCATATTTCAATTACAGTAGTATTAGATGCCTGTGGTTCGGATGAAGAGTTATTTAACAAGCAGAAAGAGGCATTAAAATATTTTGCAAAAGAAATATACAGTCTTTTCACCAAACCGAATCTTACGATAATTTACACAAAACCAAGAAATCAGTGTGATTATGGAAAAAATTATTCAAATTTTACATATGAGGATTTCCTTGAAGATTTGGATAGAATTGAATATGTGACTGTAGAACAAAATTATGGAATGTCAGAAGCTTTGTATCGTGCGAAGCGAACAGGATATTATTCCATACAGGAGCATGTATTATTTGTTGTGTTAGGAACAGATTGGTCTAATGCAAAGCCGGGAGAGGCACGGATAGACTATGATATTGAACTGACACTGCTTGAGCAGAATCAGTTTGAATATAAATCTGGACTCGCCAGAGGAAGCGGGAAGACTTGCAGCAGAATATGTTTACCGAAAATGTAAACTGGATGTTCCTCCATATCTTATAACGACATCGATGGAATTGATCAATGAAGAGGTAAACTTGACAACATTTTCAAGCTTGAACAAAAGCGATTATGATAAGGATGGAATAAGAGATATTGATGAAATAGACCTTGACTCAAGGAATGGTCTGGTAAAGGTTGATGAAAACGAACAGGTAACATTTGCTACACTTTATGATGTTCTTTTGATGAAAGTGAGATAAATGGGAAAACTTATGCTTTTCGGTATTGTCATTTGGAGAGTATTTATGTAAATATGGGTGATTATGTTAAAGTTGGTGATGTGTTGGGTACTGTTGGATCTACAGGAAATTCAGGAGGATTTCATTTGGATTATCAAATTAAAACACAGTATGAAGGGATTATTGATCCAATATTATTTGAGCAAATAAGAATGTCTGAATATTATTATATGGATATTCCTAAGTCAATTAATGTCAATGGTTCAGATGGTTCTCAACATTGTATAGATTACCTTAAAAAGATTAGGATTCGCTATAATTTAGAAAAGAATATTAAATAGACAATACTGATGTTATATGATATTCTGTATTTTAAAACGGGGTAATGAAATGAAATTACTGATTTATTTATTAATAATATTATTGACCAATTCTACACTATTATCAAATAATTCTGCCAACGTTCCAGAAGCTGATGCTTCTCTTATGTCATATGCGGAATATGATTTTGATTTAGATGGGACGATGGAAATGGTAATTGCATGGGTAGGAATGGGGATTGTTAATTACAAAATCTACACACAATCAGAAAAGGGAATGATTCTGATTGGAACCATAACTACAAATAATGATGGAGAAATTCGTAAGTATTATGATCCGCAAGAGGAATGCTTTTTCTTTTTGAGTGAATATGTGCTGTGGAAAGATAATTGGTTCTATTATGATGCGGTAAGACTTGAATTCAAAGAAGAGCAGATGAAAAAGACGGTTATCTCATCCGTTAGCGGAATTGCATCGGAAGATCATCAGTTATATATTGTCAGGGATTTCTTTGATGGAAAATCAGGCGAAACTTATTTAAAAAAAGATGAAGAATATACGTCATTTATTGAACGAACAGCAGAATATCAAAAACAATATGAAGAAGTTTATGCAGTTAATTTAAGTCAATTACCTTTAGTGACAAAATCATTTACAAATATTTTGGAGCCAGAGTTATCTGAAGATAATACCATCATGTGTATGGGAGAAGAAATCAGTGTGGATTGTATTGAGGCAAGTGTATATTTTGAGGAAGGGGATTGTATGGAGGATTTGGAAAGATTGGCTTCTTGCAAGAATCTTTCTTATCTTTATCTAACCAATATGACAAGTACACCCTTAAATGTATCTGCGTTATGTCAATGTACAAGCTTAAAATCCATGTGGATTCCGTATAATGTAGATATTTCTTCACTGTCTCAGTTAAATAATATTGAAGTACTTCTTGGAAACATAACAGATGAATATTCACAGTCATTGGCAACAATGGATCATTTGAAATTTATAATGCTGGATGCAGATTCCAAAGAAGAGGATTATTTTAAGTTTTTATCAGACTGCACACGTCTGGAAGCGGTATATTTAACGGAAAATGTTTCAGAAGAACAGAAAGCATATATTATAAATACATTTCCGGAAGTAGAAGTTTTTACATATTATTAACGATGTTTTTGTTTAGATAAAATGAGTTTTGGTATGGACATATCTTCAATAGTATTAGAAGTATTTAAGAAAAATAATAAAATTAAAAAAATGGATTGACAAATAAACCGGTCAGACCTATTATAAGGGTAATTTAAAAAATCAGTATGTCGGACGAAGGAGTCTTTCGTCTTGCATACTGATTTTTTGTCTTGTGGGACAAATTCCATAGTCTTTAAAATCTGCCACAAGACAATATTCCGATAAGGGAAAATAAAGGAGGTAAGTTTATGGAAAATCTTGGATATTACAACGGTAAATTTGGACCACTTGAGGAAATGATGGTTCCGATGGATGACAGGGTATGCTGGTTTGGCGATGGTGTGTATGATGCAGGTCCATGCAGAAATTATAAGATATTTGCACTGGATGAGCATATTGAAAGATTTTTTAACAGTGCCGCGCTTCTGGATATCAAGATGCCGGTTACCAAGGAAGAATTAAAGAATATTTTATATGATATGGTAAAGAAGGTAGATACCGGAGACCTGTTTGTATATTATCAGGTGACAAGAGGAACCGGAATTCGTAATCATGCATTTACGGAAGGCCCGGGTAACTTATGGATTATGTTAAAGCCTGCAACAATATCAGACGGTATTGAGCCAATTAAATTAATCACGGTTGAAGATACCAGATTCTTTCATTGCAATATTAAGACCCTGAATCTGATTCCGTCTGTTATGGCAACTGAAAAGGCGAAGGAGGCAGGCTGTCAGGAAGCTGTATTTTACAGACCGGGCGGCAGGGTAACGGAATGTGCCCACAGTAACGTACATATTATTAAAGATGGAAAGTTATTTACGGCGCCTACGGATAATCTCATTCTTCCGGGAATTGCAAGGGCACATCTTATTAAAATGTGTAAGAAATTAAATATTGCAGTCAGCGAAACACCGTATACACTGGATGATTTATTCAATGCAGAGGAAGTCATTGTGACAAGTTCCAGCAATCTTTGTCTGCATGCATGCGAGATAGACGGCAGACCGGTTGGCGGTAAACAGCCGGAAATGATGGAACTTCTTAGAAAGTCTCTTATGGAGGAGTTTATAGAGGCCACTAATTAAGAGGTTTTCAGGAAAATGATTTTATTTGAGGTGATGATATGCCTGACATGAGATTTCTGCCGGCCGGAGACAGTGCAATGGTAGTGGAATTCGGAAAGACAATAGAGGATGAACTAAACCGGAAAGTGCATGCCATGTCCCACTGGATTGAGGCAAAGAAAATACCGGGAGTAATTGAAATAATTCCCACATTCCGATCCTTAATGGTCTGTTATGACTATCATGTCATTAAATTTGCCCGCTTAAAAGAAATTCTGGAGCAATTTAATACGGCTCTTTCAAATGCAGAAAAAAGTATAAAAAAAATACGGAAGGTGCCTTGCTGTTATGGCGCACGGTTTGGCGTGGATCTGGCGGACATGGAGAAAATTACGGGAATTGACCGTGATGAAATTATCCGGATTCACAGCAGTATCGATTATAAAATTTATATGCTTGGATTTCTGCCGGGCTTTGTCTACCTCGGTGGACTGGATAAAAGACTTGAAGCTCCACGGCTTAAAACGCCCCGACTCAAGATACAGCCGGGTGCCGTGGGAATCGGAGGAAGTCAGACGGGAGTGTATCCGATTGCTTCACCGGGAGGCTGGCGCCTGATAGGAGGAACACCGCTTGATTTCTATAATCCGGACAGAGAGAATCCAATACTTTGTGAAGCAGGTGAATATATCCGCTTTGTACCGGTGAACATTGATGAGTATTACGATATCCGTCATATGGTGCTAAAAGGTACTTATCAGCCGGAAATTGAGGAAATTCCGGATGAAAGTAAAGAAAATGGAGGCGGTGAATGATGGGAATGAAAATTTTGTTTGCCGGTTCATTGAGCACAGTTCAGGACAAGGGAAGATTCGGATATCAGAAATCCGGGATAGGAACATCCGGTGTCATGGATTATGAAGCATATGAGACGGCAAATTACCTTGTGGGAAATGAACATGATGAGGCAGTGATTGAAGCCACTTTATTTGGTCCGACAATTCAGTTTGATGAGGACTGCATCTGTGCCGTAACCGGTGCAGACATGGGAATAAAGCTTGATGAGGTTTTGGTTGAGATGTATCAGCCGTTTCGTATCATGGCGGGGCAGACGTTATCCATGGGAATGGCAGTAAACGGATGCAGAAGCTATATTGCATTTATGGGAGGAATTGATGTTCCGGTTATCATGAACAGCCGTTCCACAAATCTTAAGTGTCATTTTGGCGGCTATGAGGGTCGTGCTTTAAAAAATGGTGATGAGCTCAAAATCGGAAAAAATGTCGTTTCTGATGAAGAGGTTGCAAAAATTCTGGCACGTAAGGCAAAAAAAGTGCATTATGACACGGATGTGAAGCTTCGGGTAGTGGAAGGACCGCAGGAAGATTATTTTACGGAGAAAGGTAAGAAAACCTTTTATGGGAGTTCGTATGAAATCTCCGTGGACAGTGACCGCATGGGCTTTCGGCTGGATGGTCCGGAAATTGAAAATGTCAACGGCGTGGATATCGTGTCGGATGGAATTGCACTTGGAGCCATACAGGTTCCTTCGGGCGGCAAACCGATTATCCTTCTTGCTGACAGGCAGACAACAGGCGGATATGCCAAGATAGGGACCGTCTGCCGGGTAGACCTGTCAAAATTAGTGCAGTTAAAACCGAAAGATAAGGTTCGGTTTGTAAAAATCAGTGTGGAGGAAGCACAGAAGCTTTAGAGGAGAACAGGGAACTTCTAATCTGTAGAGAAGATCTGGTTTCACTGAAATAAAAGAAAAGCGAGGTTTGAAATATGGATTATTCCAAAGAAACACCGGCTAAGGTGAGAGAGTTGATACGTGAGGGTAAGATTACAGGGCCTACGGCGGGAATGTGTGCCGGATATGCCCAGGCGAATCTTGCGGTAATGCCCAAGGAGCTGGCATATGATTTTCTGCTTTTTACGCAGAGAAATCCAAAGTCCTGTCCGGTGCTTGAGGTCAGTGACGTGGGAAGCAGGGAATTAAAATATATTGCCAAAGGAGCTGATATTGCAAGGGATATACCGAAATACAGGATTTATGAACATGGTGTCATGACCGGTGAGTATACGGATGTATCAGAATTCTGGAGAGATGATCTGGTAAGTTTTCTTATTGGATGCAGCTTTTCTTTTGAGTCAGAACTTCTGGAAACAGATATACCGGTAAGGCATATTGAGGAAAACTGCAATGTACCAATGTTCATAACGAATATACCGTGCGTTCCTGCCGGAGTCTTTAGCGGCAATATGGTTGTGAGCATGAGACCGCTTCCTTATGATCAGGTTGTAAAATCAGTCCTGGTTACCGGTTCCATGCCAAAGGTACACGGGGCACCGGTGCATATTGGAGACCCTTCAGTAATCGGAATTCAGGATATTAACAAACCGGATTTCGGTGACAGCGTGACAATTCATCCGGGAGAAGTGCCGGTTTTCTAGCCGTGCGGCGTGACTCCGCAGTCGGTTGTGATGAATGTGAAGCCGGATTTTGTGATTACACATGCACCGGGGCATATGCTGATAACGGATGTTAAGAATGTGAGTTTAAAATATTGAGGTTTGTATATTTAAATTGGGGTTTGGAGTGCTGAAGTGTCGTGTTCTCCTGCCGGATGTGGGCAGACTGTGGAGGGTTGTCATGGAGAACACGAGAGGGTATGCGGGTTTCGAATTGTGTCTTTTCTAACACAATACATTTTATTTGCTGGTCAGTGACGAGTCGTCTGCAAATGCCCATCCATGGGCAAAGCAGACTCAATCCGCCGTCCTGGCGGATTGCCTCTGGGTATGGAGGTATTGTGTAAGAAAAGAACAACAATTCTCAAAAAGCATACTCTCTCGTGTTCTCCATGACAACCCTCCACAGTCTACCCACATCCGGCAGGAGAACCCTCTGAGTCGCAACCTTCACAAACAGGGCATTTTAGGCTTTTTCCAAAAGCGCATTTAAATACAGTGATAAAACAGGATGTCAGGAGTGCAGGGGATGGTATAGCATAGTAAAATTAGATATATGCAAAAATTTATGCTATAAACAATGCAGCACAAAATCGGGCGTAGGGATTTGAAGAAGTGCAATTCGCTATGCCAGCATCGGTATTTCAAAGCATTTCAAAGAGATGAAATTGGCATAGGGATTCGAAGAAGTGCAATTCGCTATGCCAGCATTGGCGTTTCAAAGCATTTCAAAGAGATGAAATTGGCGTAGGGATTCGAAGAAGTGCATTTTCCTATGCCAGCATCGGCATTTCCAAGCATTTTAAAGAAGAATATTGGCATAGGGATTCAGGAAACAGCATTTTCCTATGCCAATATGTAAATGACACTGGTCATACCAGCCAACAAATGAAATGTATTTCTACCCACATCCGGCAGGAGAATCCGACACTTCAGCTTAACAAACCCCAATTTAAACAATAAATCGAAAAATAATTAAAAAAAGGAGATGTTCACATGGTAAAAGTAGATTTAAACTGTGACCTTGGCGAAAGCTTTGGCAATTATAAATGCGGGCTGGATGAGGAAGTAATTAAATACATTTCCTCGGCAAACATAGCCTGCGGATTTCATGCTTCGGATCCACTGGTAATGGCAAAGACCGTGGCAATGGCAAAAGAATATGGTGTTAGTGCCGGAGCACATCCGGGATATCCGGACCTTGTGGGATTCGGACGAAGAAACATGAATATTGCGCCCAAAGAGGTAAAAGCCATGGTACAATACCAGGTAGGTGCATTAATGGCATTCTGCAAGGCAAACGGCATTAAGATGCAGCATGTGAAACCTCATGGGGCGATGTATAACATGGCAGGAAAGGATGAAGCACTGGCAGCAGCAATCTGCGAGGGAATCTATGAAGTGGATCCGGAATTGATTCTTCTGGGACTTTCGGGAAGCCAGATGCTGATTGCGGCAAAGAAGACAGGACTGAAATCCGCAAAGGAAGTATTTGCAGACCGCGCTTATGAGGAAGACGGTTCTCTTGTTGCAAGAACGAAGGAAGGTGCTGTGATTACGGATGAAGAGACTGCCATAAACAGGGTTATTTCCATGGTAAAACATGGAAAGGTAACTGCAATTACAGGAAAAGAAATTGCCGTGGAGGCAGATTCCATCTGCGTACACGGGGATGGCGTAAAGGCTGTGGAATTCGTAAAGAAAATCAGCGAACGGCTGAAAGAAGAGGGCGTTGCAGTTCTGCCTATTAATGAAGTGATTTCAAGGTAGTTTTCTGAAAGAAAATGATACGAATGGCTGGAGAATGAAAAATGGAAAAGATTGAAGATATTGTATTAAGACATTCCAAACGGGGAATGAATATTTTAAGAGAGTATATGCAGGATGATTATTGTAAAAAAGCGGCGAAGGATATTCTTGCGTGGGAAAAGGGCAACATTTTTTTAACCACAGGATTTTATGTTGCCGGTAATGCAGAGACAGACGGTCCGGTGGGAACGGTTACCCTTGCCGGGGCACTGAAAAAACTGGGTTATCATCCTGTTATCGTGACGGATGAATATTGCCGGGCATTCTTTGAAATAAAGGATTTGGACGTAGTTTACATGAGAATGGAGGCGGGAGAGGAATTCTGCAGGCATGTACTGGAAAAATATCATCCGGTTGGAATGATTTCCATAGAACGGTGTGGAAAAAATATTCAGGATGATTATGCCAACATGCGTGGTATCAGTATTAAAGACCATACGGCACAGACGGATTTGTTTTTTGAACTGACGGAGGGAAAGGTTCCTTCCATCGGTGTGGGGGATGGAGGCAATGAAATTGGCATGGGAAATGTGGCAGATATTATCACGGAAAAACTGGAACTGGTGCCTTGCAGGGTTAAGACAGACCGGCTGGTAATTGCAACCGTGTCCAACTGGGGTGCCTATGGGATTACGGCGTATCTGGAAGAAATAACAGGTGAGGATGTATTTCCGGAATTTGATGAAGTGGAAGAATACATAAAAAGAACCGTGGAGCTGGGAAGCGTGGATGGTGTGACCAAGGAACATATCGTGGGAGTGGATGGATTTGACATGACCGTTGAGAAGGAAATTGTGGAGGCATTGAGAGAGAAGATAGGAAAATTAAGATAATATAATGTAGGATGTACGGAAAGGCCGCAGAAAGTTACCGATAAAGGAACTTCTGTGGCTTTTTTGCTTGTATTATGGGTACGGACAATATTATAATATATGTAAGGTTAAGGAGGATAAATCATGGATAACGATATTGAAAATATTATCAGTCTCCTGGATGCAAAATCCGAATCCGGCACCAGCCGAATTACGCTGAATGTATCGGAAACACAGGAAACAGGTTCGGTACAGGAACAATATCATCACGGACGCTGTGATGTGGGAAGCCCGTGGGCAACGGGGAAAATAGGAAATTTTGACTGCAGGGACTGGCAGCCTGAGGACTGATGGAAATGGGTGAATGGCTTCCGGTAGAGGAAGTATTGTGCGTACAAGTGTTCCTGGGTATAATGGATAAATGAGGTGAGAAGATTGAGAAAGAACACGGGGGAAATGGATGCAAAGGATCGATACATAGGGTGCATTATCGGCGGTGCCATTGGGGATGGCATGGGATATGCAGTGGAAGGCCTTAGCAGTTATGAGATTACGGAACAATTTTCACAGGAAGGAATTACGGAACCGTTTCCGGATGAAGAAACGGGGAAAGCTCTGATATCGGATGATACGCAGATGGTGTTATTTACCATGGATGGAATGATGTGGGCATACATCCGTTGTAACAGCAGGGGAATTGGTTCTTATGAGGCAAGTGGCGTGTGGCAGTCTTATGCAAGGTGGTACTATACCCAGACGAATATAGTGCTGGATGATTATATTCTGCATAAGCATGAGCATGAACCGGTGGCATTAAGTTCCATTGGCGTTAAAACGATTCTGGAATATGAGGAGTTATACAGTAACCGCAATCCAAGTGAAGAAAGCCTGATAGCATTGGAGAGCGGACAGATGGGAACCATGGAATTGCCTTTTAATGAGTTCAAGGATGCAAGCTGTCTGGCGCGGGTGGCACCGGTGGGTCTGTTTTTACATGACTATCCTGAGACTGCCTTTATTGTGGCGGCAAGGCTGGCGGCGATTACCCATGGGAATCCGACCGGTTATCTGGCAGCAGGTACTTATTCTTATATTCTTGCGGAAATCCTTAATGGAAAAGATCTGGACGAGGCGGTACGCAATGCACTGTTTGAATTAAAGAAATATTCTTATATTGATGAAGTTAATGATGTACTGGAGTATGCACTTCATCTGTCGGAATGTAAGGATGACTGGAAACAGTGTACGGAAATGATTGGAGAAGGGGATACAGCGGAGGATGTACTGGCAATGGCTGTATACTGTGCCTTAAAAGCTGAAAACTACGAAGAGGCAGTAAGGATGGCGGCAAACTGTAAGGGTCGAAGCAGTTCCATAGCCTGTGTGTGTGGAAGCCTTGCAGGAGCCATGGCAGGAGCAGACAGGATACCGAAAGAATGGCAGGCAAATCTGGAACTTCATCATATGATGATTTCATGGATTGATAAATTTTATAAGCTTCGGGAAATTTAGAAGCGGGATGTGCAGATATGGAAGAAAAAGAGAGGTAGGGAAATGAAAGTCAGAGTACCACATTATTATGATATGTTCTGCTGTACCGGAAGCAGGTGTCCGGATACCTGTTGTGTCGGCTGGATGATTGAAATTGATGATGCATCTTATGAACGTTTTCAGAAGATGGAAGGAGAAATGGGAGAAAAAATCCGTAATAATATTATTGAACGGGAAGACGGAAGGTTCTTTGCACTGAATAAGGACGGAAGATGCGTATTTCTGAATCAGGATAATTTATGTGAAATGGTAATAAAACTGGGAGAAGATAGTCTGTGTTCCCTGTGTGACAATTATCCGAGAGTAGGCGTTGAATTTGGGGGGCTTAGGGAGATGGGATTATCTTTATCCTGTCCGGAGGTTTCAAAACTGGTATTTTCTTCCCCCGGCCCCATAAGGTTTGGGGAATGGTATCAGGAAGAAGAAAGTACAGAACCGGATTATACAAGGGATGCCGTGTTTGCAGCATTAATGGATATACGGGATGTACTTTTTGGAATTTTACAAAACAGGAATCTGCCTGTTGCAGACCGGGCGGCATTGTATCTTATGATGGCATCAAATCTTCAGAATATTATTGATGAGGGTGGGGAAGGAAGTTATGTCCGGGATCAGATTACAAAGACGGCAGAAAAATTCGCAAAGGAAGAATATCAGAAAAAGGCAGTGGAATCCATAAAAGGGTCGTCAGGGCAGCAGGCAAGGGAGTTTTTAAAGGCAGTTTTTGATTTTCTGGATAAGCTGGAAATTATCAATGAAAAATGGCTTACAATGTTTCGGGATGCCAGGAAATTTCTGGAATGCCAGGAGCAGGCAGAATATGAAAAGGAACATGCGGATTTTCATGAATATTATAAGGATAACCAGTATGTATATGAACATTTAATGGTGTATTATGTGTATCGCTATTTCATGAAGATGATTTTCGATGGTGACATTTATTCCAAGGCGGTTATGTGTCTGGTATCTCTTATGGTGATTCATGAAATGGATGTATCGGTATGGCATGACCATGACAGGAAATTTGAAATGGAAGACCAGGTGCGTATTATGTATCTTTTTTCGAAGGAAATCGAACATTGTGAGGAAAACATGGAACGACTTTCGGAGGAATTCTGGGATAATGAAATATACCAGCCACAGTCTCTTATTGATAATATGACAAAAATTCTGTAATGATAAGCAAATAAAGGAAATAATTCCTAGAAAATACAGAAAAAAGAACGTATATTAAAAGCATAAATAAATTCCGAAAGAAACAGTGAGAGCTGTAAGGAGGTATCGGACATGGAGATTCGATTTGATAAATTATACCGGTATGACAGGTTGAGTGAACATTGCAGTATTGCAATTCCGGTAAAGGAAAGTGAGCTTTACAATCTGGATGAGGTACAGATTCTGGATGGAGAGAGTCTTCTGCCGGTTCAGAAGAAAGTGACTTCACGCTATAAGGATGGCTCTGTCCGATATATGTTTTTGCGATTCATGGCAGATCTTCCGGCAAATAACAGGAAAGTGTTCCAGTGTGATTTTCATAATAAGCAGCAGCAACTTTATGAAGGAATCTCCATAACAAAGGAGAAGGATGGATTTTTGGTGGATTGTAAAGGATTACAATTTGCGGTACAAGATGATTCCACGAATCTGTTTACCTATCTGAATGACGGGAATAAAGAATATACCGCAGAGCAGTTTGTGGGTCCTGTATTAACCACCGGGGGCGAAGAATATGGTGTCCGGTTCGGTCAGTGGGATGTGGTGGAAGATGGCCCGCTATGTGCCATTCTAAGAAATCAGGGAAAATGTACCGGAAGCAGGAACATATCGTTTGAGTGTATGATTACGGCATATTCAGAGAAGAAATGGCTGGAGGTTTCGTACCGCCTGATTAATACAACGGATGAAGAACTGCATGTGGAGTCCCTGGTTTTTTGTGTGAAATCCTCGGAAAAAGCAGTATTTTGTCCGGTCGTTGAAAGAAAGGACACGGGTGCAAAGGCGGATTCAACGGGATGTGGAGATGCACCTACGGATAATACAGAGAATTTTGGACCGTTTTTCTACACAAATGGAATTAAGGAATTGTCCATGATTGAAGAAAGAATCGGGACGGAATCGGTAAGAACATGCGTGGGAAGATCTAATTATAAGACCGGATTCCAGATTGGAAAGGACGGATTACCGGTAAGTGACGTTATTGATTCTTCTCTTCTGGTAAGTGAAGCAAATGAACATTTTGCGGAAGTTATGTATGGAACTTTTTTTACGGATGTAACCGACCAAAAGGGCGGAGTCTGTGCAACTGTTTTTCAGGCTCAGCAGAATTATCCAAAGGCTGTCATGGCAGATGAGAGCGGAATTTATGTGATGCTTGTACCAAAAGATGTGGACCGGGTAGCCATGGCATCGGGAATGTCCAGGGAACAGAAATTTTTACTTCATTTTCATGACAGGAAGGAGTCACTGATTGAGATTGATAACCGGAGCCTGATTTATCAGATGCCGGACAGACCGCATATTGCACCGGAGTGTTTTAAGGAAGCCGGAGTGATGCCGGATATATTTGTTGACAGGGATAAGATTAATTATGATGTGGAGATTTCCTTAGTGGGAAAGGCAGACGGTCATGCCAGATGCTACGGCATGATGAACTGGGGAGATGCCCCGGACCCGGGATATACTTCACAGGGACGCGGCAGGGGCAGACTTGTGTGGACCAATAATGAATACGATTATCCTCATGCAATGTATCTGATGTATGCAAAGACAGGAACCAGAAGATTTTTTGATTATGCAACAGTTGCGGCAAGCCACTGGATGGATGTGGATGTATGCCACTACAGTAATAATCCACTCCGTATAGGTGGCCAGTGGGAGCACACCATGGGACACTGCGGGGAAGGTCTGATGGTCTGCAGCCATGAATGGGTAGAAGGACTTCTGGACTGCTATCATTTTACGGGAAATGAAAGGGCGCTTCAGACGGCACTGGGAATTGGTGAAAATGTGTTAAAACTGCTGGAAACGCCGATGTACCAGAAGAGTGGTGAAAGTAACGCAAGAGAAACCGGATGGGCGCTTCGTACACTGGTTGCGTTATACGTGGAAACATGGGATGATAAATGGACTACAAAGTGTAAGTGGATTATCGGGCATTTTAAGGAGTGGACGGAAGAATACGGTGAATGGCTGGCTCCGTATACCGATAATACCACCATTCGGGTAGGTTTTATGATTTCTGTTGCGGTAGGAAGTCTTATGAGATATTACAGGATTTTTAAAGATGAAGAAGTTAAGGCAATGATTATGAAGGCAATTGATGATCTTGTGGACAACTGCCTGATGGATAACGGACTGTTTTATTATAAGGAACTTCCAAGTCTTTGCAGAAACGGAAAGAATACCCTTCTGCTGGAAGCAATGACCATCGGCTATGAGCTGACCGGGGATACAAAATATCTGGAATATGGCAGGAAAACATTTTATGCAAATATAAATGAACCGGATCCGGGAATCGGTGGAGCGAAAAAAATTGTGGAAGATACGGTAATCAGTGGTTCGAAGGGCACCAAGAATTTCGGACAGTGTTTTATTCCATTATCAGTATACTATAAGGCAATGACGGATAATAACATGCTTTAAAAAAGAACGGCTGCTATTTTAACGGAGAATACTCCGGTTAAGACAACAGCCGTTTTTTAAGTGGTGCTTTATCCATTACAGGAGTCTGTATTTAGCACATTTTCCATGGTATACTGCGCGGCCTGTGTATCAGTCAGCTGTTTTACGAAGGAGGCACGCCTGTCCGGAACATATCCTTTACCGCTGCAATGATATTCGGCATAAAATACGGTATCATGGGATTCTGGTTTATTCCAGTCATGAAAACCATCTTCCCGGATGTGGGCGCCCATGTCGCAGTTTAGAAAAACTGTTTTGGCAAAATTTCTCCATGGTCGTCCAAGATACACGGTACCTTCCGGGCAGTCGCTGGTCAGGCGGCAGTTATTAAAGACGTATCCGTACTTCTGCTCTTCATAGGTGGAAGCAGCAGTGACATATCCATTGATTTCCTTGTTACGATTGAGGGAATGAAGCTCGCAGTTTTCAAAATATACGGCGGCACTTCCGAAAATAAAATCAACTTCCCCTTCAATATAACAGTCTTTATACAGCTGCCGGCAGAGTCTCCTTTCGGCAAATTCAGTCGGTCCCTTAAAGCCGCCTGCCTTGGCTTCTGCTTTTGGAAGCGGACCGGTAAAGAGTGTGTCCTGATGACCAAGAAGTCTGCAATTATCAAGTGTAATCCGGTCTCCTTCTGCATACAGGGCAATTGCCTGTCCAACCTCGGCGCCGAAGCCTGCGGTGTTGGCAATAGTCAGATTCCTGCAGGTAAAATGGTCAGCATTGACCAGCATGGTATAGGAACGGAAAGTTCCACGTTTTTCTGTGTCACTTAACATCATGTCAGCATAATAGTCATATTCGATAACGGTGTTTTTTGGATCTTCGCCTTCAATGGTAAGAAACGGGCAGCGGATTTCAATACGCTCGTGATAGGTTCCTTTTTTTATATAAATGGTTTCCGGAAGCATCCGGATAGAATCAATGGCTTCCTGAATGGAGCTAAAGTCTCCGGTGTTGTCCTGTGCAACAAGTATCATGATAATTCCTCCGATTTTAATTTTATATAATCTGATTATACCACATTCCAATATTTCATGTGGAAATATTCTGCTTTTTGAGGTATAATATATCGCAAATGTTTCTATTAGATTACATGGAGAAAAGGAATCGGTATGATTGAACTTAGAGAAAATCAGCTGGACATAGATACATATATGTATTTAAGACAGCAGGTGGGATGGAAAATGCTGTCTAAGAAGCAGGCAGAGATGGCACTTAAAAATTGTCTGTTTAACGTGACTGCCTATAAAGACGGGGAGCCGGTTGGCATGGGAAGGATTGTCGGTGACGGAGCTGTTGTATGTTATGTGCAGGATCTGGTGATTCTGCCGGCTGTGCAGGGACACGGAATCGGAAGTCAGGTGCTGGGAAGACTGATAGAGTATGTAGAAAGCATTACACAGGACGGTACGGAAATGATGCTGTGTCTCATGTGCGCCAAGGGACGGGAAGGCTTTTACAAAAAGCATGATTTCATGGCAAGACCTACCGCCAATCTGGGACCGGGCATGATACAGTATATCCGGAAGATGTTTTAGGAAGATGATTTTTACATGACATTGGGAAGATAAGGAGAGAACAGATGGCTGGTTCGACATTTGGCAATATTTTTAAAATTACGACATGGGGGGAATCCCACGGAAAAGGTATCGGTGTAGTGGTGGACGGATGCCCGGCAGGACTTCCTTTATGTGAAGAGGATATCCAGAAGTTTCTGGACAGGAGAAAACCGGGACAATCCCGTTATACTACCCAGAGAAAGGAAGAAGACACTGTTGAGATTCTGTCCGGAGTATTTGAAGGAAAGACTACGGGAACACCGATTTCCATGGTGGTTTTTAATAAGACCCAGCGTTCGGCGGATTATTCGGAGATTGCAGGCTATTACAGACCGGGACATGCGGATTATACTTTTGACATGAAATACGGTTTCAGGGATTACCGTGGAGGCGGACGTTCTTCAGGACGGGAAACAATCGGGCGAGTGGCAGCAGGTGCAATCGCCATTAAGATGCTTGAGTCTATGGGGATTAGTGTGGCAGCATATTCAAAGTCCATCGGTGGCATTGAAGTAAAGGAAATGGACTGGCAGGAGAGATTCAATAATCCGTTTTATATGCCGGATGCAAAGGCGGCGAAAGAAGTGGAAGAATTTGCTGCAAAGAAAATGGCAGAGATGAATTCCATGGGCGGAATCATCGAATGTGTGGTAAAGGGAATGCCGGCAGGAGCAGGAGAACCATGCTTTGAAAAGCTGGATGCCAATCTTGCAAAGGCAATCATGTCCATCGGTGCGATAAAAGGATTTGAAATCGGATCGGGATTTGATGCTTCCAAAGCTACGGGACTTACCAATAATGATGCTTTTCGTATGGAGGATGGCAGGGTGGTAAAAGAAACCAATCATGCAGGCGGTGTTTTAGGAGGAATCAGTGATGGAAGTGATATTATTTTCAGGGCAGCAGTGAAACCGACGCCATCCGTTGCGGCCATGCAGCATACGGTAAATAAAGCCGGGGAGAATATTGACGTATCCATAAAAGGACGTCATGATCCGATGATTGTTCCAAGAGCGGTTGTTGTAGTGGAAGCCATGACGGCCCTTGTTTTAGTGGATGCACTGATGACCAATATGACGGCAAGAATGGATTATCTGACTGATTTTTATAAGAATAAGAAATAGAATTAATTGTAAATTAGCAGGAAAGAATTATGTATGAATTATTAAAAGTAGATGGAAGAGCAAAGAGAGGCCGTTTCCATACGGTACACGGAACCATAGAAACCCCGGTTTTCATGAATGTGGGGACCATAGCAGCCATAAAGGGTGCGGTTTCTACACTGGATTTACAGCAGATTGGGACACAGGTGGAATTGTCCAATACCTATCATCTGCATGTAAGACCGGGAGATAAGATTGTAAAACAGATGGGCGGTCTGCATAAATTTATGGTGTGGGATAAGCCGATTCTTACGGATTCCGGTGGATTTCAGGTGTTTTCCCTGACAGGACTTCGCAAAATTAAAGAAGAAGGGGTATATTTTAATTCCCATATTGACGGAAAGAAGATTTTCATGGGACCGGAAGAGAGTATGCAGATACAGTCCAATCTTGCATCAACCATTGCCATGGCATTTGATGAATGCCCGCCGCATCCGGCAACAAGAGAATACATGCAGAATTCCGTTGACCGGACAACCAGATGGCTGGTACGCTGTAAGGCGGAAATGGAACGGTTAAATTCCCTGGAGGATACCATTAATAAAAAGCAGATGCTTTTTGGAATTAATCAGGGAGGTACATTTGAAGATATCCGTATTGAACATGCAAAGCGGATTGCGGAAATGGAACTTGACGGTTATGCCCTGGGTGGACTTGCAGTAGGAGAATCCCATGAGGAGATGTACCACATTATTGAAGAAACAGTTCCGTATCTGCCGCAGAATAAGCCGACCTATCTTATGGGTGTGGGAACCCCGGCAAATATTCTGGAATCGGTAGACCGCGGCGTGGATTTCTTTGACTGTGTGTATCCTTCGCGGAACGGACGACACGGTCATGTGTATACAAGATACGGAAAGATTAATCTGTTTAATGCAAAGTATGAAACGGACAGCGAGCCGATTGAAGAAGGATGTCAGTGTCCGACCTGTAAAACATATTCAAGGGCATATGTAAGACATCTTCTTAAGGCAAAGGAAATGCTGGGAATGCGGTTATGCGTTCTTCATAATCTGTATTTTTATAATCATCTGATGGAAGATATCCGGAGTGCCATTGAGGAAGGAAGATATTCGGAATTTAAGAAAGAAAGGCTTGAGGATTTAAAGAGGCTTTAGAATTTAAACTTTTTTAATAATTCCGATGCGAAATTATATTGCCATGTGAATGGGTAAAATGTTATAGTATATATTGATTTGGTTATTGCATGAAAAGTATAACCAGGGAATTTAGGAGGATTTTAGAATGGTATTATTAACAGAATGCGCAGCTGCAACAGGCGGAACATCAAGTATGATTTTTACCATGGTAATTTATGTGGTATTCATTGTTGCAATGATGTATTTTTTGGCAATCAGACCACAGAAGAAACAGCAGCAGAAGCATAATGGTCTTATGTCAACACTGGAAAACGGAGATTATATTCTGACATCCAGCGGATTTTACGGT
>JAQXXN010000128.1 GCA_029226085.1 Thermoflexaceae bacterium | reverse complement strand
ATTAGAGGAACGAGGTGTAATAGTAGAATACTCTGATTCAAAAACGCCATTGATGGCTGCAGAGGATAAGTACAATAAAAATGAAACAAAAGATGCTGCTTCAAAATGTCGACAAGCAATGGAGTGTATTGCATATAATTTGTGGAATTTAATTGCTAAATCTTCAGATGCGATGATATCTGTAGGGTTGAGAAGTCCTAAAAGTTCACCAGATTTAAGTTCTATAGTGGATGGTTTGATTAAGAAAACTGGTAAGATAAAAGGTATGGAAGACATTAATGCAGAACTCAAGAGTCTTAAAGAAGCTGGGAATTGGCGTGTCCTGAATAAAGGAACCCATTTCGAAGATGAACAAAAGGAGTTCGAACGTGCTGATATAAAGTGCGTTTATGACCATTTGGTTAAGTTAGATGATATGATTAGAAATATGAAGATTGTAAATAGCGCTGAGACAAAATGAAGTTAAAGAGAGATTTGGAGGTGAGAATAATGGTGCAACAAGAGAACCCTATTGTTTTTATAAGTTACTCACAAGATTCATTATCATTTGCAGATCAAGTACTTTCGTTTGCTAACAAATTGAGAAGAGAAGGAATTGATGCTATCTTGGATCAGTATGAAGAGGCTCCTTCTGAAGGTTGGCCAAGATGGATGGAAAATAGTATAAATAGAGCCGACTATGTTATAGTGATTGGTTCAAAAGGATATTATGATAAAATATATGGAAATGTAGAACTGGGAAAAGGTCGGGGTGTTAAATGGGAAGGGAATCTCATTTATCAGAAATTATATATGTCGGATACAATGAACGACAAATATATCCCGGTTGTTTTTGATGAGAGCGACTTGGAGTATATTCCAACTCCTCTTCAGGGAAGCACTTATTATAATATTAGCAACGAAGATGGATATGATAGATTATATTGGAGATTGCGAGGCATTAATGCGAAAGAAAAACCGCCGCTTGGAAAATTGAGACCACTGCCAGAAAAAGAAAGAAAAAATTTATTTATTACTTCGATGATAGATATTGAGGCGTGGAATAAAGCAGTTTGGCGTGGGGCAGGTTTTGTATTAGGATATATGCCGTTGCCGGTGTTGCTTTTGCCGTTTGTTAACGAAAAATATGCAATTAGGATTTTTGAAGATTGGATAAAGATAATAGGAAGAGATGATAAAAAAGAGGATATAAGGATTGCATTAGTAGAAGGAGATGTACCGGGAGAGGCATCAGGATATTACGTAGTGGTTGGAAATAATATTGATGAAGCTATAAAGCGAGCGGAAAAAGGTGGTTTTTCTGCGGACGAGACGATGATACTTAACGTATCTCGTATAATTCGTGCAAATCCTAGGGATAATTTCAAATTATTCAATTACTTTAAAGAGGCATATCATCAATATGGAGAATATATGTTAATGCCTGCTATATTGAATGAAAAGACTGGAGAAATCAAACCACTTCCTCAGTATGGAATACATAAAAAGCAGTTGGTTTATAGGCATATTTCAGACATAACAGAAAATGATCAGGATGCCATATTACTTCAGAAGAATAAGCCGTTTTTGCCATATAAGCCAAAGTAGGTTTTAGTAAGTGAAAGTTCTGGTTAAAGTATTTTAAGTAAAGAGACACACAAAGGCCGTTCGTGTGTATTTTTTCTTAAATGTGTATCACACTGTGTGTCGTGGCACTGGTGCCGTATGCTAAAACGTATCACACCACGCTATGATACACAAAAATATGTATCACGCCCCCTAAAATGTGTATCACAACCCCGATTTTGTTAAAAATCCCAATTTACATCCATTTTCGCCCATGCTATATTATTACTTAGGTGAACGGAAAATGGCAGAAATCCGTGATACGAATCTGCAACATTTCCCCCGGAAAAAGAATAAATAATAGGTAAAATACCCATAAAATGAGTCATAAAACGGCAAAAACCGTAACAAATAAGTTTCTAAATACGACCAAATCAGACCGTGAAGGTGGTAGAACTGTAGGATCAGGCCGTGTTGCTACAATCATCGAGTAATCAATAGAACCACAGCAAATTCAAGGCTCCCAAGGTTTTCCTTGGGAGCCTTTTTATAATAAATATGCGATTCCACGCATATAGTTCTGCTTCAGAACAAAAAGCTGGTGTTCCATATGTAACATTTCCAAGCGAAATCTGGAAGAAATTTGTATCTCATAGCAAAATGATTACATGTATTATAAAACATATGTATTTTTCAAATAATATATTTCATGATATATTCATTCTTGGGAAAAATGAGAAAGCAATAGTGCCTGCAAGAGCAGGATATGGAAAGGTGTAGGTTTTGGTGATGAAGAAGGATTATAGTAAGCTTGGGACGTTGTTTAAGTCCATGTTCATGCTAAGCGCGTGTACGTTTGGCGGTGGATTTGTCATTGTATCTCTTATGAAAAAGAAGTTTGTGGAGGAGTTAAAATGGTTGGAAGAGGATGAAATGCTGGATGTGACAGCGATCACACAGTCAGCTCCCGGACCGCTGCCGGTAAATGCGTCTGTGATTATCGGTTATCGCATGGCAGGTGTGATAGGTTCACTGACAGCTACTTTGGGAACGATCCTTCCGCCTATGATCATTATTTCAATCATATCGGTATTTTATGAGCAGTTTCGGACCAATCCTTATATTGCAGTGGCGCTGCAGGTCATGAGAGCCGGTGTAGCAGCTGTCATTTTTGATGTAGTGATTAATTTGGCACAAAATGTACTCAAAACAAAAAGAGTATTGTACATTGCCATGATGCTGATTGCGTTTATTGCTACTTACCTATTGGGTATCAGCGCTATGATGATTATCTTTGTCTGCCTCGGTATCGGACTGGCGGATTTGGCAGTGACACTTTATAAGAAGAAAAAGGGGGGAGTATAAATGCTGTTATTAAAATTATTCTTTGCTTTTATTCAGGTTGGTATATTCAGTGTGGGTGGTGGCTATGCAGCCATTCCTCTGATCCAGGAACAGATCGTAAATATTTATGGGTTAATGACGATGGAAGAATTTTCTGATCTAATTACGGTGGCGGAAATGACTCCCGGCCCTATTTCCATCAATGCGGCAACTTTTGTAGGGATGCGTCTTGCAGGAATTCCCGGTGTATTACTCTGCTCTGTCGGATGTATTATTCCTTCCTTCTGTATTTGTCTGACATTGGCACATTTTTATTATAAATACCGTACGGTCAGCGGCGTGCAGGTGGTTTTGGGAGCAATGAGACCTGCGGTTGTGGCATTGATCGGTTCTGCAGGTGCAACGATTCTTATGCTGGGATTGTTCCGGACTGATATACAGAATGCAGTACTTGGTGATATAAGACTTGTGGAATTCGGTATTTTTGTGGTAGCATTATTTATATTAAGAAAGTTCAAGACCAGTGCGATCTCTGTTATCTTAGGAAGCGGTGTGGTCGGAACATTGATTTATGCTCTTATGGGAGCTGTTTAAGTAAAAGAAGGAAAAATAATTTATGGAAAAGACATTGAATATTTCTTTTATTTATGGAAGTATTGCTGTTTTGTCGTTATTACTGGCTTGCGGTTATTGCGCACTTGTCCGTAAGAAGGAAATATGGCTCATATGGTTATATTTTTCAGCTTTTATTGCTAATTTGGGATACTTTGCACTTTCTATTTCAAAGACAGTGGAAGAGGCATTGCTTGCAAACAGGCTTTCGTATTTGGGCTGTGTTTTTTTACCGCTGTTTATGCTGATGACGATTATGAAGGTATGTCACCTAAAATGTCCAAAAGTACTTTCCGGTGTATTAATATGCATTAGTTTTGCTGTATTCTTGCTCGCGGCGAGTCAGGGATATGCAGGTTATTTTTATGAGGATGTTTCGCTTGTATTTGCGAACGGAACGGCAAAGCTTGAGAAAGTGTATGGACCGCTGCATATCATATATTATGTTTATCTGTTTGCCTATTTGGGAATGATGATTGGAACAATCTGTGTGTCGATGATCAGAAAAAAGATTGTTTCCTATAAGCATGCCGGGCTTCTTACGGTTGTGGTATTCCTTAATATGGCGATTTGGTTTGTAGAACAGCTCATTAACTGGGATTTTGAATTTTTGTCTGTTTCCTATATTGTAAGTGAGCTTTTGTTACTGTTCTTGTATGGAATGATACAGGATTACGATATTTTTGTGCAACAGACCGATGCATTTCAGGGAGTTTTTTCTGAAAGAGAGCTTAGTGTGGAACAGATCATAGCCGATTGCCCGGAGATAGACAGACTTTCGTCCCGTGAAAAAGATGTCCTTATGAAGATACTGGAAGATAAAAAACGTAAGGAGATTGCGGATGAGCTGTACATAACAGAAAATACTGTTAAAAAGCATGTATC
>JAQXXN010000127.1 GCA_029226085.1 Thermoflexaceae bacterium | reverse complement strand
TTTATTTTTTCATTAACTGCATTTGCTATAGAAATTGTTAATGTTAAAAGTGTTAATGGGATTGAAAAATGTTTCTGCATTACCTTTGGAATCTGCTGTTGTTGGCTTTCTGTGATAGTAGTGAAAATAAAAGATGATTTTTGATTGCGAAGATAGTATAATAAGGTCAAAGGATGGTGGAAAATGTCATGGCAGATGCACAACGCTACATTTTAAACAAAAACAATGGTTTTAATGTAATGGTAAATTTATATATTATTCGGTTCCTATATTCGCACATGGAGAAAGCAGATTGTTTTGAAGTTAAGGGCAGTATGCGGAAGAAATCAATTGACTTTTATAAATCAGTTGTGGACATTTCAAGACAGAGAATGGCAAGAATGCTATGCGGTGGGAATTTTGAAATGTCATCAGAAGATAGAAAGCGTCTAAGTGATATGTTTGGTATTTCTGAAAAATATTTTATGAAAGATGGGGAGTGTATTCAGCTTGGTAGACTAGAGGAAAAAGATTGGAAATGTTATTTCAATGAAAGATATTGTACTGGGTACATTATTCCTGATATTGACAGGATAAAAAAGCGGCATATCTCAAATGTTGAAAATATATTAAAGGAATTATGCAAAAAGGGAGCATTGGAAAGGGATTATGATACGGGAACACCAATTTATCATATTTTCTATTATTTTAAACAGGGAACAACGTATATAGAAGAAAGTAAGCTGAGAAAATTCTTAAAAGCATTATCGCAGTTGTCCCTGTCCGACTGGGAAGAAATAGAAGATGATATAGATAGTCTGGAACATTATCAAAATATACTGGAAAAGCATAATCGGTACATTAAGATTGTAGCAGAATACAAGCGGTTAAAACAGAATAATTAAGCAATGGATACGAGGGAGCATATACATTTAGTGTATGCTCTTTTTGTATTTAAGCCAAACATATAAAAATAATAGCGTTACAAATTAGAAATATATGATTTACATATATGAAATAAAAATCAAATTAAATGTCATGAAAGAAAAAATAAAGAGACATTCAAATAAGAAAAAAGTTTCTGTATAATAAGTGCATAAGGTTGAGGGAGCGAGGTGATGAAAATGACTGCATAGGGTAGGAGGCATATTGTACCTTGACAAAAAGAGGACGTACATATCTACTGGTGCGGAGTGGGTATGTATGGACTGCTCATAATGAAATTATTAGCGAATACGGACATACCCTGACCGCACCAAGGGGGAAGTCTGTCTAAAGAAAAACCTTATGATGTAGAATCATCAATTATTATATAGAAGTTGGACAAGGAGCAGAAAATATGAATACAGAAGAAAAGCTGATAAACGAGGCTACTGCCTTTAATCGCGGGATGCTAGAAAATACTATTAAGATCATGTCGGGGAAGTTTGGCGGCGGATTTTACGTAAACTACCAATTTGACAAAATGAATGGTATGGGCTTCTTAAAGCTCATACTTGAATATCCCGATGGGGATGTGTTTGCAATCCCTATGTGTAAAAATGTGGGAAAGCCGATTGAGGAAGAACAGGATGGTGTAGGGACTGCTAAAGAAATTTTGGGTCTGGATGCTCCTAGCTTTATGAAAAGGCGAGAAATTGCACCCCAAATTTCTGATATGAAATATTACGCGAAAAGAGATGCGTTCATAAAGTTTGAGCGCCCAGATTTCCCTATACCGATTGATGTGATATGGAGGCGTATTGCAGAATTGTGGGAAAGAATTCCGGTGGATACTTGGTGTGGAACTTTCACTTATGGGGAAGTGTATCAGGCGTTGCTTGATGTGGGAGAGGGTAAAGCGGAACAATACAGAGATGACGCGTGTGTTTTGCTGACAAGAAAAGAAATAGAAGAGGTTGTGGCAGATATGGGCTATGATTTTCTGACTATTCGCAACGTGTTCGAGGGTAGACACCTTTGGAAAAAGGATAGAAGCTCTATGGGATATCAATATAGCAAAAAAATAAATGGAAAAGTAGAAAGGTTTTATGCTTTGAAAAAGATAGTGGCAGTTGAAAGACGAGAAAAAGTCAATGAGGAGTTTGCAATAGATTATATGGATTGCGTAGCAAAGTGACCAATACAGATACCGTAAGAGTCTGCTGCAAAGTAAATTAAGAAGTGTACCAAAAGGACAGGAACCCAGAGAACCCAGTGATATTACGATAATATCGGAGGTTCAAAATGAGCAGAGACAATAATGTGCCACTGTGGCACAAATACACCCTGACAATTTCAGAAGCCAGTGTGTATTTCAATATAGGGGAAAAGAAATTAAGACAGCTGGTGCAGGAAAATGCTACAGCGGATTTCCTACTCAATAACGGAGTAAAAGTTCTGATTAAGCGAGTGAAGTTTGAGCAGTTTATTGACGAGACTTGCAGTATTTAGAATCCAATATTTACCTGTAATATTTTCTTGCATTTACCTTTGGGTGGCGTTAGAATCAGCCACCCAAGGGCAGAAAATGAATAAATTTTAAGGAGGGCATAGCTATGGCAGATAGTATCAAAAGAAAAGATAACAAGGGGCGCATTTTAAGAGAGAACGAGCAACAGAGAGCAGACGGTAGATATATGTATACATATAAAGACCCGACGACTGGTAAGAAGGCATATATTTACAGTTGGAAGCTGGAACGAAACGATAAGACACCCGCAGGCAAAAAAATTGATTTGTCATTGAGGGAGAAAGAGAAGCTGATTGAAAAGGATCTGCGTGAAGGCATTTCCTACAAGGCAGGCGGTCTGACGGTTCTTGAACTGGTGGAGCGGTATATCAGTATAAAAACAAAGGTGCGTCCTACAACAAGAGCAGGATATAAAACGGTAATAAATGTGTTGAGAGAAGATGCGTTTGGGAAAAAGAAGATTTCTGACATAAAGACATCCGAAGCGAAAATGTGGCTGATAGGGTTGCAGGATGGTGGACGTAGTTATTCATCCATACATAGCATTCGTGGAGTAGTAAGACCTGCTTTTGCAATGGCGGTAGAAGATGACCTGATTCGGAAGAATCCATTTGACTTTGAACTTGCAAAGGTCTTGATAAATGATTCTGTAAAGCGTGATGCTTTGACACCGAAGCAGGAGCGTGATTTTTTGAAATTTATAAAGGAAGATGAACATTTTAGCCAGTTTTATGACGGTATGTTTATCTTATTTAAAACGGGTTTGCGCATCAGTGAACTGTGTGGTTTGACAATTCGTGACATTGATTTGCAGGAGCGAACAATAAACGTGTATAAGCAGTTACAGTACACGGGTGGAAAAAAAGCGTATATTGAGCAGACCAAGACAGACGCAGGAACAAGGGTTCTTCCTATGAGTGATGAGGTGTATGAGGCGTTCAAACGTGTTATTTCGGGCAGAAAAAAACCAAGAGTGGAGCAAATGATAGACGGTGTCAGCGGCTTTCTGTTCTTGGACAAGAAAGGAAAACCAATGGTAGCGTATCATTGGGAAAAGAAGTTTCAACACTCTGTTGAAAAATACAATAAAATATATAAGGTGGAACTTCCGAAAATTACACCCATGTATGCAGGCATACTTATTGCACGAACATGGCAAAGTCTGGCATATCTGTAAAGACATTACAGTATCTCATGGGACATTCAGATATCAGTGTTACAATGAATGTGTATACACATCTGAAGTTAGTGGATGCGCAGGAT
>JAQXXN010000126.1 GCA_029226085.1 Thermoflexaceae bacterium | reverse complement strand
TCATTTTAGCAGAAATATCAGACAATTTCTACCTGTAAGATATGAAGGATTTATGAATATTTTTATTTCTTTATCGTTGCTTTTGTGGAAAGTCCTTTATCCGTTAAAAGTTTCTTATATCCTTTCAGTTTGGCAGAAGGTACTTTTACCTTCAGTTTTTTATAGTCTACGCTTCCCATCTTGGAAAATGCACTACTTCCAACTGTTTTCGATGTCAGTTTCTTTGTACTGATAGTCACGGAAGATACTTTATTACAATTATAGAATGCTTTCTTTCCGATTGTCTTTACATTGACGCATCCACTAAAGGATTCTTTTCCGGAAATGTTTAATACAAGTTTTGCTCCATCCTTCTGGGCATAATTGCTTTTTATCTGCACCGCTCCTGAAGTTTCTTCTGCCAATACGCTGTTATTTACTACATCTCCGGCTCCAAGTCCGTTACTGTTTGTGACTGTTAAAGTACCGCTATTTACGGTTGTTCCGCCTGTATAACTGTTGTTTCCTGCCAACACCAATTCTCCGGTTCCTTCTTTTGTGAGAGCACCGGTTCCCTCAATATCATTTAACCAGTTATCCTTTGCATAATATCCGCCTTTTGAAGCATCCATTGTAACAGTGGTATCTTTTACCAATGCACCATATCCATGAACTGCCTCATACAGGTTCAAACGTCCCCAGCCCTCTGCATCGTCCAACAACGGGTAACCGGATTTCAAACCGGTTGTATAGAGAACATAACGGCGTTCCTCGTCAGACAGATACGGAAGTCTTGTTTTTATAAGATTTTCCGCACCCTTCGGTACTGTCATCTCTTTTGTGGTATCACCAATCTGCTCAAAATCATAGGTCAGATAATAAATATACTGTGACAAATTCTTCTGATAGGTCTCATAAGTCTCTGCGTTTGCAGTCTCAACTGCGTATTTGTCACCAGAGAAGTATGGGCTGTCTTATATGCTTTATCGGCAACTCCATCTGTGTCATTATATAACGCCGCTGCCGCCACTGCCGTTGCTGTCATACGACCTCCCATTACATCCAATGGGGAGTGCATACCTGCCACAATACGGTTATTTCCCAAATCTGCTGCACGCATTAAAAGTTCATCGTACTGCTCCGGTACGGCATATGCCAGTGCATAGGTTCCAAGATATGCTGCATTTGTATGTCCACTTGGAAAACCGCCGTCCTTTTCCGGGCTCATAAATATCTGCCATCAGCCCGCTTTCCATCTCTAATCCCGTTTCCGGGTCAAACCATTTTGCCTCAGGTGCCTCCACGATAATGGCTCCGAAAAGCCCATGAATGTTGGTCGATTCCTCCGAACTTCTCGGGTCTGCCATATCGTGAAACAAAAAGACACCTTCCGTATCGGCATACCAGGTATACCAGATTTCCCCATTTGTGGTACTGTCGGCATTGAAACCTACAGAAGCCCCGTCCGATGTACTCACGTCATAGGAAAGCCCCTGAACATGGATGGACAATCTGCGGTCTAAATCATGGCGAAAACGTATTTTCACTGTATCTCCTAAGTTTGCACGGATGACTAACGGCTGCACCCCTTCATAGGGCTGCGGAGGCTCCATTTCAAATCTGTAGCGCGCCTCTCTCTCAATCCGGTCTGCATCTTCTTCTAAGACATAAAGCAGACCGTCCGGGTCATAATCTCCAAAGCCGTTATAGACGATGGGAATCTGTATTGCCTTAATGTGAAAGGTTCGGGTATTCCCCTGTTCGGGATATCTGCATAATTCCATACTAATCCCTGCCTTTCTCTCCGGTCTCTAAAATTCTTAAGTAATGGTTGGCTTCCCGGAGCACATGGTCTGCTAAAAGAGGAAGGATAATCGAACGTATCCTGCAATCCGCGATTCCTTTTACAGCATACCTTTCTATTTTATGGTTTCTTTATATGGTATGCTGCAAGAAACAATATTTTCCTACCGTATCATTGCTTTTTCCTTCATCAGGGTGATATACCGTTGCTCTTCTGTCTGTCAGTATTCCACTTTCCCGATTACTCTGTTATTTTATATAACGTACCGTATAGTCCTCTGCTGCAAAATAAACCAGTTCTTTTCCATCCGGAAATATCTTCGTACTTTTTATTTTCGTCGCAATCTTAATTCCGTTTCTCTCCTGATATTCCTCATAGATACACTTCCAGCCAAGTTCCATCTTTTCACCATCAATCTCTTCCACTTGGCGCTCAGGACTGTAAAACTCGGTGATTGCTCCCTCCTCATTAAAGGTAAATGTCCCAAAACCGGATACTCCGTTATAAGATACCGTTGCCTTAACATGAGTATCATCCAGCTGCTCATAGGTAACATATGGTGATAGCAATACGGATGGATTTATGGTTGCCGACTCTGCTAACCAGGAAATTAATCCTGCCTTGTATCCCTGCTTATCATGAACATCAAATATCTGTATCTTCTTTGCAAGAATGCCTTTCATTCCCCCCTGTTTGTCCTCTGTCGCATAATCAATTCCTTCAAATGGAATTCCATACATAGAGGAACCACAATAAGCTGAACGATAAAAATCTCCGTCAAAAAGCCATAAGTCATAATCCATATTTATTACTTTTCCGGATTTTGTATCAAACACGAAATCCGTATCATTAAATACAGCATTTACCACCTGATATTTTGGGAAATTCTCTAAACCGATATATTCACAGTATTTTTTCACCGGTTCCGGCAACTGCTCAATTTCTTCACGACTGCAGACCTCCTGAACTGCTTTTGTCCCGTCCGTGCGTTTCTGCATTGCTTTATGAAACTTCTCTTTTTCCGGTGAATACGGTAGTCTCCAGTATATCACACACCCGATTATGAATAGAAGCAGAATACAACCGATTACCTTTACTATCTTCATGACCTTTTCTCCTACTCTTCTAACCCACACTGAAGTGCTACATTAACCGCATTGCGAATTGTCTTACTGGATGTGGTTGCACCACTGACAATATCCACATCATCTGTATTATTTTTTACCATTTCATCAATCATACTTTCTGCCGGCTTACCTGTTCCACATTCACCTGTTCATCCAATTTTTCTTTTGTCATCTTACTCATCTTGTTCATCATGGTTGCCAAAAAGTATACCAACTAAAATTACAAATACTGCTACAACAATAAGTACTATTTTTAATGCTTTTTTCATCTTCCTTTTTTCTCACTCTCGTTACGAACTTTCTCAACAAACTCACGTATTTCTTTCCATGCATCGTCGGCTTCTTTATATTTTCCTTCTCCCATGGTCTGAAATACATGGAATATCTGGTAATATTCCGTCTCTGTCACATCCACACCTGCAAGTTCTGCTTTTGGGGCTACCACTCTGGTATCATCTAAATTGCCTTTTGTCTTATGCTTCCTTCACGAATGCAACTAATGGCTGTATATTGGCAATATCAGAGTTGTCATCCGAAGCGGAAAATTTCCTTAACATTTCTTCATCTTCTTCTGTCTTAACTTCTTTTTTCGCAACTGATTTTCCCATTGTTTTTAACATCATTTTGGGGAAGAAACTCATCTTTTCAAAAGCAATTCCACCCTCCATATAGAAAAGGGGTGTCTGTTCCAGATGATTCTGCGTCTTTAAATTGTTTCGCAACTCCTCACTGTCTGAGGATGCACCTACCGCAAACACTACTAACTGTTTCGGATCCATTTTCTGTATTTTATCTAGTCCCATAATCATGCCACCCATAATCCAGCCGCCAAAAATAATGCTGTCATATGCTGCTATCTCCTGCGCTTTCATATGCTTTAACTCTTTTGCTTCGCAGGAAAGTTCCCCCGCAATCCATGCCGCATATTTTGCTGTAAAACCGGTGGAACTTTGATATACTACTAAT
>JAQXXN010000125.1 GCA_029226085.1 Thermoflexaceae bacterium | reverse complement strand
AAGCAGGGGAGAATTCTGATTCCTGCTAATTTAAGGGAATTTGCAGGACTGGAAAAAGATATCGTATTTATCGGTGCTGCTAACCGGATTGAAATCTGGAGTAAGGCAAAGTGGGATGAATGCAATGAAGAGTATGATGATAACATGGACGACGTGATTGCAGACATGGAGAGCCTAGGATTTAATTTATAAAAAGAAATTGGAAAAGAGTGTATGAACCGATGAATTTTGAACATAAATCTGTTTTGCTTGATGAAACAATAGAAAATCTGAATATTAAGCCGGACGGAATTTATGTGGATGGCACTCTTGGCGGCGGCGGTCATTCTTATGAAATCTGTAAAAGACTTTCGGAAAAAGGAAGACTTATCGGAATTGACCAGGATGAGGATGCCATAAAGGCAGCAACAGCCCGGCTGGAAGAATTCAAAGACAGGGTAACCATTGTAAGAAACAACTACTGTAATATCAAAGAGATTCTTGATACTCTCGGGATTGATAAGGTAGATGGAATTGTCTTAGACCTTGGGGTATCCTCTTATCAGCTGGATACGGCAGAGAGAGGATTTACTTATAAAACAGATGCACCGCTTGACATGAGAATGGATCAGCGGAATGAAAAGACGGCAGCAGATATCGTGAATGATTATGATGAATTTGATTTATACAGGATTATTCGTGATTACGGGGAAGATAAATTCGCAAAGAATATCGCAAAGCATATTGTGAATGCCAGAAAAGAAAAACGGATTGAAACAACGGGACAGCTTACGGAAATCATTAAAGCAGCGATTCCGATGAAGGTAAGGGCGGCAGGAGGCCATCCGGCAAAGAAAACCTTTCAGGCAATCCGCATTGAGTTAAATCATGAACTGGATGTATTAAACGATTCCGTTGATACAATGATTGATTTATTAAATGAATCCGGAAGAATCTGTATTATTACATTTCATTCCTTAGAGGACAGAATCGTTAAGACAAGATTTCGAAACAATGAAAATACATGTACATGTCCGCCGGATTTCCCAATCTGTGTCTGCAATAATAAACCGAAGGGACATGTTGTGACAAAGAAACCAATTGAACCAAAAGAAGAAGAAATCGCGTATAACAAACGTTCCAAAAGCTCAAAATTAAGAGTATTTGAACATATTTGAAAGAACTGGATAAAAGGGAACGGATACCGGTTAAAAATGGATGTTGCGAGGAGGATTATTTTATGCGAGAATTAAGGTATAGCGACTATTATGCATCCTATGATGAATTAAAATATAATACTTCTTATGTACAGGGGAATAATGTACTTCAGTTTGATCCGGTACAAAAGGAAGAAAAGAAAGAAAAAATTGAAAGAAAACAGCAGATTCGGATTGTAAAGAAAAGAAAGCCGAAGAAGGATTTATATACAAAATCACAGGTTGTACGCAACAGAATGGCACTGACAATTACGATGGCAGCACTTGTTGCAGTATGTTTTTCATGTATTAATTATCTGAATCTGCAGGCACAGGTTTCCGGCAGGGCAGAGGCAATCAGTGAACTTGAGGCAAGGTATGTAGATCTTAAGACTGAAAATGATTTGGCAGAAGTTGTGATTAACAGCTCCATTGATTATGACAATATCTTAAATGTTGCAATTAATGAGCTGGGCATGGTTTATGCCAGCAAGGATCAGGTAATTGTGTATGACAGCCAGGAAATGGAATGTGTAAAGCAGCTTAGTGATATTCCGGTAAAGTAAGGTGTGATAGAATGGCAAAAAAGAGAAACAAGGAACCTTTTGTGGATAATATGTTTAATAACAGGATGAAGGAAAAGCTATTAATGGCATTTGGAATCATTTTGATGCTGTTGATAGCTCTTGCTACGTATTTGACTTATATCAATTATAAGAATGGAGATAAGTATTCAAAACTTGTTCTGGATAACCAGCAGTATGACAGTACCACACTTCCGTTTAAACGCGGTGATATTAAGGACAGAAGCGGAACAGTGCTTGCATACAGTTCGAAGGTTTATAATCTCATATTTGACCCGAAGGTTGTATTAAGTGATGAGCGATTTAAGGAACCGACACTTACGGCACTGACACAATGCTTTGATTTGTCATGGCAGGATCTGGAAGCGATTCTTACTGCAAAACCACAGAGCCATTATGAAAAACTATTAAAGGGACTGACAGCAGATCAGATTGCTTCATTTAATGCGCTGGTGAATGATTATGAAAATAATCCGTTTATTAAGGGTGTATGG
Source organism: Thermoflexaceae bacterium (assembly GCA_029226085.1). Lineage (GTDB taxonomy): Bacteria > Bacillota > Clostridia > Lachnospirales > Lachnospiraceae > MGBC120314. Next base: position 12,054 of record JAQXXN010000125.1, on the reverse strand, counting down.
TTTGAGGAAGAATATGTAAGAAATTATCCGTTTGGATCACTTGCATGTGATGTTATCGGATTTGCAACATCTGCTTCCAGTGGGGAACTGGGACTGGAAAACTATTATAATAATGAACTTACCGGAATTGACGGTGTATCCTATGGATATGTGGACAGTGATTTAAATCTTGAAAAAACTGTGAAAGCAGCGGTAGATGGTTACAATATCATTACAACCATCGATTTTTCGGTACAAAGTATTATTGAGAAACATATCAAGGCGTTTAATGAGGAATATGGTTCCAGAAATACCGCAGTAATTGTCATGAATCCTAATAATGGCGAGATTATTGCCGAAGCATCTTATCCGGTATTCGACCTGAATAATCCGAGAGATATGTCCGGTATTTACACGGAAGAAGAACGAAATGCAATGAGCGATGAAGAAACGGTCAATGCATTGTATCAGTTATGGCGTAATTATTGTGTAAGTGATATTTATGAACCGGGTTCTGTCATTAAGCCGTTTACGGTGGCTGCTGCACTGGAGGAAGGTGTTCTTACGGGAAATGAGACTTTCACCTGTAACGGATATGAGACAGTACTGGATAAGGATGTATGGTGTCATAATCGAAACGGTCATGGTGTACTTAATGTGGAACAGGCAGTGATGCAGTCCTGTAATGTGGCATTACTTGAGATTGGCGATATGATGGGAGCTGGTCTCATGGCAAAATATCAGGAGATTTTCGGATTCGGATATAAGACCTATGTGGATCTTCCGGGTGAGGATGCAGGTCTTACGAAGGATGCAGAGGATATGGATGCTACCGATATCGCAACCAACTCCTTTGGTCAGAACTTTAATGTGAACATGCATCAGATGATTGCGGGATTTGCATCGTTAATAAATGGTGGATATTATTACGAGCCACATTTTGTAAAAAGAATTGAAACAAACAGCGGAGAAGTGGTCAGTACAGTAAATCCGACCTTGATCCGCCAGACCATAACAAGGGAAACTTCCGAAATCATAAGAGGATATCTTCGCAGTACCGTAAGCGAAGGTACTGCAAAAAGTGTTGCCATAGAAGGCTATGACATCGGTGGAAAGACAGGAACAGGCCAGATGTGGGCATATGATGAAGAAGGGAACAATCTGGGCAAAAGAAGTGAGCATGATTACCTGATTTCCTTCATGGGATTTGCTCCGGTGGATGATCCTCAGTTTTTAATCTATGTAGTAATTGACATACCGGATGTGGAGGCGGGACTGATTGGTAAGTCAGCACCTGTCTGCAGGCTGTCACATGACATACTGGTTGATATTCTGCCGTATCTTAATGTGTTTCCGGATTATTCCGGTACAGCCACAACACCGGAAAAAGATTCTTCAACCGGTAATGTGGAGGATAATACGACTGCTGCAGAACCGGAAACTCCGGGAAATCAGCAGGAAACCACTCCTGCAACAGGAAATACAACGGCGGCAAATTAATTTCTGCCGTCATGTATATATTTTCTTTATAAAAAATAGAATATGGTAAGTAAAATATGGTTGGTGTCTCATGCAGACAAGAACCCGTCACAGAAAAAAGATAGTAATATGCATGAGTGTTTTTCTCATGATACTGATGGGACTTTCGTTCCGGGTGGCTTATGTAATGATTTTCCAGGCAAAGGAGTACGGCGAAAAGGCACAGGAAATTCATGAGCGGGAAAGAAAGATTAAAGCATTGAGAGGAAGAATTCTCGACCGGAACATGGAACTTCTGGCTGCCAATAAGACAGTATGTACCATTTCGGTCATTCATAACCAGATTACAGATCCGGAACGGGTCATCGATGTGCTGGTAAAGGAGCTTGGCCTGAGTGAGGAGTATGTCAGAAAGAGAGTGGAAAAGTATTCTTCCATAGAAAAAATCAAGACAAACGTAGAAAAGGAAATTGGTGACAGAATCAGGGAATATGACCTGGATGGAGTCAAGGTGGATGAAGATTATAAACGCTATTATGTGTATGACTCCATTGCATCCAAGGTAATTGGATTTACCGGAAGTGACAATCAGGGAATCGTTGGATTGGAGGTAGCTTATGATGAATATCTTCAAGGAGAAAATGGCCTGATTCTTACGGTTACGGATGCAAAAGGAATTGAACTGGAAGGAACCAAAGAAAACCGTATGGAACCAGTGGCAGGAAATGATCTGGTTACGAGCCTGGACATTAACATACAGACCTATGCCACACAGCTTGCGTACCGGACTCTTGAAGCGAAGGAAGCAAAAAGCGTTTCCATTATTGTAATGAATCCGAATAATGGGGAAATACTTGCAATGGTTAATGTTCCGGAATATAATCTAAATGATCCGTTTACTTTAAATTATGAACTGACAGGAAATGTTTCGGAAAAGGAATATCAGGATTTGCTCAATAAGATGTGGAGAAATTCCTGCATTAATGATACCTATGAACCAGGCTCCACATTTAAAATGATTACTGCAACAGCAGCTCTGGAGACAGGAGCAGCAACTCTTGATTCCACATATACCTGTCCCGGATTTAAAATCGTGGAGGACCGGAGAATAAGATGCCATAAGACAGCAGGTCATGGAACACAGACATTTACACAGACGGTAATGAATTCCTGTAATCCGGCATTTATCGAATGGGGTCTGAGGGTTGGAGTAGATAATTTTTATCTGTATATGACAAAACTTGGACTGATGGAAAAAACAGGAATTGACCTTCCGGGAGAAGCATCTACCATTGTTCATAAAAAGGAGAATGTGGGACTGGTGGAACTGGCAACCATGTCTTTCGGACAGTCTTTCCAGATTACACCCATGCAGCTTTTGCGGGCAGCCAGCGCAATCATAAACGGCGGTACACTGGTAACGCCACATTTTGGGGTATGTACCATTGATGCAGACGGAAATAAAAATATTTTGATGTATGAGACAAAAGAAAATGTCATTGACCAGTCCACTTGTGATACAATGAAAGAGATTCTTCATAAGGTTGTTGCAGAGGGCGGAGGTAAGAAGGCATACATAGAAGGCTATTCCATTGGAGGAAAAACAGCCACGTCCCAGAAACTTCCCAGAAGTGAACATAAATACATCGCTTCCTTTATTGGATTCGTACCGGTGGAAAATCCGCAGCTGATTGCCATGTGTATTATTGATGAACCAACTGGAATTTATTATGGAGGAACCATTGCAGCCCCCGTTATAAGGGAGCTGTTTGAAAATATTCTGCCCTATCTTGGAATTGAAAAAGAAGTGGCAGTGGATGGAGGTAACAATGAAGAAAACTAAGACGAAAGTAAGATATTATGATTATAGTCTTAAGTTTATCATATATTTTCTTCTGATTTTTGGACTGATTATTCTATATAGTACCAGTTCGTATAACGGAAGATTAAAAACAGGAGATCCGGCGTTTTATTTAAAACGTCAGATGTTAAATACCATAATAGGAATTGTCTGCATGGAGATTGTCTCAAGGATTGATTACCGCAGATGGAAGGTGTTTGCACTGTACGGTTATGTGGCAGCCATTATCATGACACTTTTGGTAGCATTTTCTCCATTGGGCGTAACCTTAAACGGTGCCAGAAGATGGCTTGGAATCGGTAATTATTCCTTTCAGCCGGCAGAGTTTGCAAAGATTGCCCTGATTATTTTCCTTGCAGCCTTTGTATGCGAACTGGGCAAAAACATAAAACGTATTAAAAGCCTTGGCGCCATAATGGTACTTACCGGAATCCTTGGCTTGTGCGTATATCTTTTTACGGATAATTTAAGTACCGGTATTATTATCATTGGAATAGGTATTGTTGTTGCTTTTGTCGCTTATCCGGAATATAAGCCTTTTCTTATCGGAGCGCTTATCGGAACAGTTCTCATAGGAATTTTTCTGTTTGTGGTTTTTAATTTCGTGGAACTTACTGATGATACTGCATTTCGTCTGAAGCGTATTTTTGCATGGAGAAATCCGGAAAATTATACCAGTGACATTGGTTATCAGACCTTACAGGCACTTTATGCCATAGGCTCCGGCGGACTTTTTGGAAAGGGACTTGGTAACAGCATTCAGAAGCTTGGATTTATTCCGGAAGCACAAAATGACATGATTTTCTCCATCATCTGTGAAGAACTGGGGTTGTTTGGTGCCATTTCCATTATATTCGTATTTGGCCTGATGCTCTGGAGGTTCATGATTATAGCAAACAATGCACCGGATTTATATGGTTCATTAATCATGGTAGGTATCATGGCGCACATCGCAATCCAGGTTATTTTAAATATTGCCGTTGTTACCAATGTCATACCGAATACGGGTATTACGCTTCCGTTTATCAGTTACGGAGGTACTTCGGTTATCTTTCTGCTTGCGGAAATGGGGCTGGCCCTTAATATTTCCAGCAAAATGCGGATTTAGCGTGGAGGTGTGCATCCATGTTTGAAAGATTTGGCCTGTCGAAAAAAGGCGTAATAAGTGTCATCGTTATTCTTTTGTTTGGATGCGCGTTATTTATTTCAACAGGTTTTCGTACAACACAGATTGAATATGAAGGCAATACAAGATATACGGACGAGGAAATGACAAATTACATTTTTGGCGGAAAGTATAATGTAAATACCTTGATATATTATTTCATTACAAGTAAGAAAGATAAGGCGGTGATACCGTTTGTCCAGGACTATGAGGTATCTGTGGACTGGCCCAACAAATTAAAAATAAAAGTGTATGAAAAGAGCATTATCGGGTATATAAGATATATGGGATATAATCTGTATTTTGATAAGGACGGTATTGTGGTGGACAGTTCCAGGGATATACTGGAAGGAGTCCCGGAGGTGACCGGACTAAGTTATACCAATGTAGTGCTGCATTCCAGACTGAATGTGGAAGATGACAGGGTATTCAGTATTCTGTTGGAAATTGTTCAGCTGTGTGAAAAGTATTCCATTGATGTGGATAAGGTCTTTTTTGACAAAAAGTATGATGTGGTCATGTATGTGGGTAATATTAAAATCATGCTGGGGGAACCGTCTACCATAACGGAAAAGATTTATGAAGTCAGCCAGATGATGCCACAGATGCAGGGATTGTCCGGAACGCTTCACATGGAGAACTTTACGGAAGATACATCATCCATTATTTTTAAGAAAGAGAATGAATAATTAAGAAAATGTTACGAAAAATCAAAAAAAATTGTTGATATTTCTACAAAAAAATTATATCATATTATATATGTGTATAATAGGGAAACTATTTAAGGAGGAAAAAGCCTTGTTAGAGATAAAATCTACAGAATCAGAAGCAGCTGCCAGAATCATAGTGATTGGTGTGGGCGGTGCAGGAAATAATGCTGTTAATAGAATGATAGACGAAAATATCGGTGGTGTTGAATTCATCGGTGTGAATACGGATAAGCAGGCGTTACAGTTATGTAAGGCACCAACAGCATTACAGATTGGTGAAAAACTTACAAAGGGTCTTGGTGCCGGTGCCAAGCCGGAAGTTGGCGAGAAAGCAGCAGAAGAAAGCATGGAGGAAATTTCCCAGGCAATTCGCGGAGCAGACATGGTATTTGTTACATGTGGTATGGGCGGCGGAACCGGAACAGGTGCTGCACCTGTTGTTGCCAAGATTGCAAAGGACATGGGAATTCTTACCGTAGGTGTTGTTACGAAGCCGTTCCGTTTTGAAGCTAAGACACGTATGACCAATGCTAATCAGGGAATTGAGAAGCTTAAGGAGAATGTTGATACGCTGATTGTCATTCCAAATGACAAGCTTCTTGAAATTGTAGATCGTAAGACATCCATGGCGGATGCGCTTAAGAAAGCTGATGAGGTATTACAGCAGGGCGTTCAGGGTATTACGGACCTGATTAATGTACCGGGTCTTATTAACCTTGACTTTGCCGATGTTCAGACAGTCATGACCAATAAGGGCATTGCTCATATCGGAATTGGTATGGCATCCGGTGAGGATAAGGCTCTTGAGGCTGTGAAACAGGCAGTTACAAGTCCACTTCTTGAAACAACAATTGAGGGTGCTTCCCATATTATTATCAATATTTCCGGTGATGTTGGTCTTATTGAGGCAAATGAGGCAGCTTCTTATGTGGAAGAGCTTGCGGGAGAAAATGCCAATATTATCTTTGGTGCCAAGTGTGATACATCCATGACGGATGTTGCAGTTATTACGGTCATTGCAACAGGACTTACGGATACAACGGGTACCGCACCGGTTCAGAATGCAATGGCAGGATTCGGATATCGTCCTCAGCAGTCCACACCGGTAAGACCGGGAATGGGCATGGGAACAGGAATGGGACAGACTGCAGCCAGACCTATGGGAATGGGCATGGGACAGGCTCATCCAATGACAAACCAGCAGCCAATGGGCATGGGAATGCAGGGACAGCAGGCAAGACCGATGAATTCTGGTATGGGAATGAATCCGGGAATGGGACAAACCCAGTCCATGAATGGAATGGGAATGAACCAGGGCATGGGACAGCCGATGGCAAATCCGAATGCAGCAAACCAGGGTTTCCGTCAGCAGCCACAGCAGCCGGTAAGAAGCACGGTTAAAGAAAAAGGAATCAGTATTCCGGATTTTCTTCAGAAAAAGTAATTTAGAATTTTTGAAAGACAGCCTTTCTTTGGGCTGTCTTTTTTTCTGAAAATCTTTATGTTTTTTAGCAGGTGTCGAAGCCTGTCAATCAATTTTTACAATTCCTGTTCATAAAACGACAAAATTCATAAGAATCATGGAATATAATGGTACCTGTAAAGAACGCTAAGGTTAGCGGTACATGGAGGTGAAGGTTGCAATATAAAATATATCTTGATGTATTCTTCGTGGTAAATTTCATAATGGATTATATTGTTCTGCGGATAACCTGTTTTATTCTTGACATATATGCAGGTATCTGGCGCAGGATAGGAGCGTCTTTTTTAGGAGGTATGTGGGCAGCTCTTGAAATGATTCTTATGACATACCATGAGCATTTAAAAATTTTTTTAACTATTATTACATACACAGCGGTTCCTTTTTTAATGTTGTTAATTATTATGGGGTGGAGTAATAGAAAGATAATAAAGAAAAGTCTGCTTGTTCTTTATGTGGTGACCTTCTGTCTTTCGGGTATCTGCTATGCCGGATGGAATTATCTGGAATACGGATATGCCATTGTCAGTGGAATCATAAGAAAAGAGCAGATTATATCAGGAACAGTAATACTGGGTATAGTGATGTTTTTAATGAAGATTATGGTCAAGGTACGAAAAAAATATGGAAATGATATTTGTAAAGTAATAGTGACGATTCACAATCACCGGATACAGTTTAGCGGCCTTATGGACACGGGAAATGTACTGACTGATCCCTATACAGGAAAAAGCGTACATATCGTAAGGGCGGCTGTAATGAACCGGGTCCTTTTAAGGGTAAAGGATTATGCTACCCTCCATTACAGGCTGATTCCGTATAATTCAGTGGGGAATGAAAGCGGACTTCTGCCTGTGATTGATGTGGAATGCATGGAAATTTATGAATGCAACAGGATGATATTTAAGGATTCTGCTGCGATTGGAATATATGATGGCGCATTATGCAAAACATGTTCCTATGATGCATTAATCAATGCAGCAGTCTTTAGAAATTGAAAGAATAGGGGAAAAGAGTATGATATTAAAGGTGGCGGTTCCTGAACGGTTCCATTTTAAAATGGTGCCTTCCATTAAAAACCTGATGTTTCTCAATCAGGGAGAAATTCATTATATAGGTGGAGCTGATGTATTGCCCCCGCCATTGGAGGCAGAAGAGGAAGCACAGGTAATAAAAAGGCTTGGTGATGAAAGCGATGCAAAGGCAAGGTCCATTCTGATTGAGCATAATTTAAGACTGGTTGTTTATATTGCCAAGAAATTTGACAATACAGGTGTTGGTGTTGAAGATTTGATTTCTATTGGTACCATAGGCCTGATTAAAGCAATCAATTCCTACAAGCCGGATAAGAACATTAAGCTGGCAACCTACGCATCCAGGTGTATTGAAAATGAAATTCTCATGTATCTTCGCCGGAATAATAAGACGAAGCTGGAGGTATCAATTGACGAACCTCTTAATGTGGACTGGGATGGAAACGAACTTCTGTTATCAGATATCCTTGGAACGGATGAGGATGTGATTTATAAGGATATTGAGGATGAAGTGGAAAGAAAACTTTTGAATAAGGCAATAAGTAAATTATCGGAGAGGGAACGTACAATCGTTGATTTGAGATTCGGTCTTACGGCTGCGGACGGAATGGAAATGACCCAGAAGGAAGTGGCGGATTTGTTGGGAATTTCCCAGTCGTACATATCACGACTTGAGAAAAAAATAATAAAGAGGCTGAAAAAGGAAATTGTGAGCCTGTCATAATTTTAAAATTTCTGCGCATACTTTTACCGGAGGTGGCAAAATGCAGGAAAACAGTAAAAAGGCCGTGGAACAGGCAGTAGAACAGAATATTCATGATGCGTTTAACTCTGTCACGCAAAAAACAAAACCGGAAAATCAGAATCAGCAGCACAATGTGCGAAGAGAAGGAACGATGCCGGTGAATCAAAAAAGGTAGCAGCTTTCTGGCTGCTATCTTTTTTGGTGGGGAAATTTATTCTAAATATTTTCTCATGGATTTTAACGCATTCTTTTCAAGACGGCTTACCTGTGCCTGAGAAATTCCCACTTCTTCAGCAACCTCCATCTGGGTTTTTCCTTCATAAAAACGAAGTGTGATAATCTGGCGTTCCCGGTCGGAAAGACGATTAATGGCATTTCCAAGAACCAGATCCTGAACCCAGTTTTCTTCACTGCATTTTTTGTCACTGATCTGGTCCATGACATAAAGGGTATCTCCACCTTCTGAATACACAGGGTCATAAAGGGACATCGGACTCTGGATGGCATCCAGTGCCATGACGATGTCTTCCTTGCCGATTCCGATTTCACTGGCAATCTCCGTGATGGTAGGTTCTTTCTGGTTTTTCCTTGTCAGGGCTTCTTTTGCATAGATTGCCTTGTATGCTGTGTCACGAAGGGATCTTGAGACACGGATGGAATTATTGTCCCGAAGATACCTCTTGATTTCACCGATAATCATGGGAACCGCATAGGTGGAAAATTTTACCTGCTGCGTCACGTCAAAGTTATTTATAGCTTTAATCAGACCGATACATCCTATCTGAAATAAGTCATCCACATTTTCATTACTGTTGGAAAAACGCTGGATTACGCTTAAGACAAGGCGCAGATTTCCCTTGATGTAAAGTTCCCTAGCCTCATTGTCACCTTCCTTTATGCGTCGAAACAGTTCTTCTTTTTCGTCTTCTTTTAGAAGTGGAAGCGTTGCCGTGTTGACACCGCAGATTTCTACTTTATACACTGCCATTTTTTGTTCCTCCCAAGATGTTTTTCGAATAGCTTATAAAAAGATTTTTTCCTTAAATGGAATCTTTATACTTGAAAGAATTGGCAAAAAAAGTAATTTTTCATATTCTATAATAGGAGCGTGATATCATGAGGATTTGCGATTTGAAAAATAAGGAAGTTGTCAATGTCTGTGACGGAAAAATCATAGGTTACGTTTCGGATGTGGATTTTGACTTACATAAAGGCTGTATCTGTGCAATTATTGTGCCTGGCCCAATAAAATTCTGTTCATTTTGTTTCAGGGATATTGAATATGTGATTCCGTTTGAACGGATTGAGTGTATCGGGCCGGATGTGATTTTAGTAAAGGTAAAACTTGAGGATGTGACCGTAAAATGCAGTTGACCGTGGGATTCAGATTGAATATAATAAATCTAATGGAAAGGAAAAGGAGGACGATGGATGAAGTGTCCGTTTTGTGGAAATGAAGATACTGGTGTTGTGGATACAAGACCGGTAGAAGAAAATAATTCCATTCGAAGAAGAAGAGAGTGCAGCGCATGTAAAAAGCGTTTTACAACCTATGAGAAAGTAGAAATGATTCCGCTTATTGTCATTAAAAAGGATGAAAAGAGAGAACCTTATGACCGTAGAAAAATTGAGGCCGGAATCTTGCGTTCCTGCTATAAGTGTCCGGTGTCCATCAGCCAGATTAATGCCATCGTGGATGAGGTGGAAGCCTCCATTTTTTCGTTGGGAGAACGCGAGGTTCCAACAAGTAAGATTGGTGAAATCGTTATGAGCAAGCTGAAGGAAGTGGATGCGGTTGCATATGTCCGTTTTGCATCGGTATACCGTGAATTCAAGGATGTCAATACATTCATGGACGAATTAAAGAAATTTCTGGAGTAAAGAATTATGCTGGACATGTTTTATCCGGATGAATATCTGGACAGTACATATGGAATTGATTTTCAAAAATTTAGGAAAGAAGGTTACAAGGGTATTATCTTTGATATTGATAATACTCTTGTTATGCATGGGGAACCTGCTGACAGTCAGGCAGTAGAACTGTTTGAACGATTAAGAAGTCTGGGTTTTGATACCTGTCTTTTGTCCAACAATAAGCGTCCGCGCGTGGAAAGTTTTGCAGAACAGGTAAATTCCAAATTCATCTTCAAGGCAGACAAGCCGTCTAAGAAGGGGTATCGGAAAGCCATGGAACTTATGGAAACCGGTACGGATAATACTCTTTTTATAGGGGATCAGTTATTTACGGATGTGTGGGGTGCTAAACGTGCCGGTATACGTTCCATTCTGGTAAAGCCTATTAATCCCAGAGAAGAAATCCAGATTGTATTAAAACGATATCTGGAAAAAATCGTACTATATTTTTATCAAAGAAAACGTAAAGGGTAAGAAAACATGAATATCAATGCAAAAACAAGATTATGCGGTCTGATTGGGAATCCCGTGGAACATTCCTGTTCACCGCTTATACACAATTCCCTATCTGAGATTCTGGGAATCAATATGGTATATACAACCTTTAAGGTGGAGAAAGATTCCGTAAAAGAGGCGGTAAAAGGCGCCTATGCATTAAACATATTGGGAATGAATGTAACGGTTCCTCATAAACAGGAAGTTATCGGAAGTCTTAAGGAGATTGATCCTCTGGCAAAGTCAATTGGTGCCGTAAATACCCTGGTGCGGATGGATGGAGGCTATAAAGGATATAATACGGATATTCTTGGACTATACCGCAGTATGACGGAAGAAGGCATTGTTCTTTCCGGTGAGAAGGTAATTATCCTTGGTGCCGGCGGTGCATCCAGGGCAATCGCATTTTTGTGTGCGGATAAGGGGGCAGAGTGTGTGTATCTTTTGAACCGCACCGTGGAGAAGGCAAAAGAAATTGCCATGGAAGTGAACCGGGAAAATGATAAAGAGATAATTATCCCGATGGCAATAGCGGATTATAAGAATATTCCAGGGGATTCTTATCTGTGTATTCAGACGACCAGCGTGGGACTTCATCCGAATGACGAAGATGTGGTCATTGGGGATGAGGCATTTTATGAGTTGATTCATACAGGTTATGACATTATTTATAATCCCTATGAGACAAAGTTTATGAAACTGGTACAGGCAAAAGGAGGCAGGGCATTTAACGGTCTTAAGATGCTTTTATACCAGGCAGTGGCAGCTTATGAATTGTGGAATGACGTGGAAGTTTCAAAGTCCACGTCCGACCGGGTCTTTGATATATTGAAGAAGGAAATGGGAATCAATGATTAATATTATTCTAATTGGATTTATGGGATGCGGCAAGAGTACCTTCGGAAAATGGCTTGCCCACAAACAGCAGATGGATTTTCTGGATACGGATGAATTCATTGAAAAACTGGAAGGATGCACTATAAACGAGATATTTAAAAAACGGGGAGAAACGTATTTCAGAGATCTGGAAACAAAGGTTCTTCGCATGCTCCTTGGTGAAGAGGAGGAGATGGAAAAGAGGCTGATAAAGTCCACGGTCATTTCCGTTGGCGGTGGCCTTCCCGTAAGGGAGGAAAACCAGAAGCTTTTAAAACGGCTTGGAAAGGTGGTTTTTCTGGATACTTCCGTGGAT
>JAQXXN010000124.1 GCA_029226085.1 Thermoflexaceae bacterium | reverse complement strand
TTTTGTGTGCTTTTTTTACAGCTGCTTCACAGGAGACTGACAGGAGTATTTTTTGTTGATGAACTGATTACGGATAACAGTATTCTGGCGTTTGTGATGAATCTGATGTGTCTTCAGGGAACGTCCCTTCTGGGAACTTCCTTTAATGCTCCTTCGTGGTATCTGAGTGTTTTGCTTGTTATGTATATACTTTTTTATGTGGTCACTTATGTGGCAGGAAAGTATGACATGGAGAATATGGCATATGCTGCGATGCTGCTTTTGGGACTTGTTATGGCTGTTAAGAATTATCCTTCGGTTTTTTTAAATTGCAGGGGACTCATAGGATTTTTTTCAGGGTGTCTTTTATGTGAGGCATGCAGCCGGATAAATAGCATGGCGGATAAGTGGAAAAAGAATCTTCTTATATGGTCTGCTTTTTTTGTCCTTCTTATAATTTGTGCCATTGGAATCCGGTATGGACACGCTGTTTTTGCACCAAGTGTTTTGGTTGTGGTGGTATATGGCATGGTGATATGGCCGCTTTTGGTATTTCTTGTTGTCTGCATGCCGGCATTCAGATGGGTTTTACGACAGAAGCCATTTCTATTTCTTGGAAAGGTTTCCTTTTCCATGTATTTAATTCATTTTCCGGTGATGATTGTATTGCAGGATGCGAATATAATTCTGAATCTGGGATTAAACTATGAGGCAAAAAAAGTATTTATCTTATATGTTTTTCTGGTACTGGTAATTTCCGTGTGCTGTTATTATCTGGTGGAACGTAAGATGACAAATTACTTTAAGGGCGTTTGTAATGAAAAGAAATTATAAATTATTAATACAGTATGATGGAAGCCGGTATTTCGGATGGGAGCATCAACCGAATCAGGATACGGTTCAGGGCAGGCTTGAAAAGGCAGTATATGTGGTGTGTGGTGATTATCCGGATATTAACGGCGCAGGCAGAACGGACGCAGGTGTTCATGCAAGGGGCATGACGGCAAATGTATTCATGGATGTTTCTTATACCCCGGTTGAAATCCGGGATTTACTTAATGAGAATCTGCCGGAGGATATTGCCGTACTGGATGTAAGAATTGCATCCAATAATTTTCATGCACGGTACAGTGCAGTCGGTAAGACTTACCGGTATGTGTGTCATTATGGAGATTATCCGGCGGTTTTTGACAGAAAATATGTAACGGAACTGGAAAAAAGACCGGATGTCAAAGAAATGAAGAAGGCGGCAGAAAGTCTGAAAGGAAAGCAGGATTATGCATCCTTTTGCAGACAGCCGGGAAACTATCAGTCAACAGTCCGGGTTGTGGACCGGATTGACATAGAGGAAGACAATGGATACATTATTTTTAACTTTCACGGAACCGGTTTTATGAGAAATATGGTTCGTATCATGGTGGGAACCCTGCTGGATATCGGATGTGGCAAATTAAGGGCAGAAGACGTTCCAAAGATAATTGAGGCAAAAAACAGGGAAAAGGCAGGACATACAGCGGCTGCAAAGGGACTTTGCCTTATGAAGGTAGATTATTAAGTTCTGTTTAAAATATATTTATCTTGTGTAAAGTCAGGAATTGTTGTAAATTAAATCTGATATATTAGTTTAGGTAAAATTTTTGGAGGGAAAATAATGAGAAAATTTGTGATTTCATCGGATACAACCTGTGATCTGCCGGAGAGTTATGTAAGAGAGCATGACATAGACATACATTCGTTATACTATCGGTTTGAGGATGATATATACGGAGGAGAAAGACAGCTTACGGCAGAAGAGTTTTTTAACCGGGTAAGAGGCGGAGAAATGCCTACTACCATGGCAACCAATCCGGAAGAGTCCAAGGAATTATTTCGAAAAAGAATTGAAAAAGGAGAAGATATCCTGCATATTGCATTTGCTTCTGCTTTAAGCAGCAGTTATCAGAATGCCTGCATTGCGGCTAATGAACTGTTGGAAGAATATCCAGATGCAAGAATTATCGTCATTGATTCCAAGGCGGCGTCCATGGGAGAAGGATTGATTGTATATAAGGCGGTTCAGAAGATGGAAGAGGGTGCCACACTGGATGAGGTAGCTGCATATGTGAATGAAATTCTTTTACATGTGGCGCATCATTTTACGGTGGATGATTTGTTTCACCTGCATCGTGGAGGAAGAGTTTCCAAGGCTACGGCAATCGTGGGAACACTTGCAGGAATCAAGCCGAATCTGTGCGTGAATGACGAAGGCGGACTGGAATCCTATACCAAGGTGCGTGGAAGGAAGAAGGCACTTAGCACTCTGGTGGATACCATGGATAAGCTGGTTGGAAGCTATCGTGACAGGAATGATGTCATCATGATTGTACATGATGATACAACGCAGGATGCAGAATATGTGGCATCTCTTGTAAAAGAACGCTTTGGAATTGAAAATATTATCATGAATTCCATCTGCCCGACCATCGGCGCCCATACGGGTCCTGGAGTTGTGGGACTGTTTTTTATGGCAGATGGCAGAAAATAACTAAAGCCGGATGGAGAAGAAAGCATGAAATATTATTTTGCACCCATGGAAGGAATCACGGGTTATGTATACCGGAATCTGTATCATTCGTACTTTCATGAGATTGATAAATACTTCACTCCGTTTATTGTGGGAAATAAAAAGGCAGGTATGAAGGCAAGGGAGTTAAAGGATGTGCTGCCGGAGAATAATGCAGGAGTACCTATTGTCCCACAGATTCTTACGAATAATGCAGAGGAATTTATCAATACGGCAAGAAGAATCAGGCAGCTTGGTTATACGGAGATTAACCTGAATCTGGGATGCCCGTCCGGGACGGTTGTTTCAAAAGGCAGGGGTGCAGGGTTTCTTGCTGACCCGAAAGGACTGGATGCGTTTCTGGATGAGATTTTCAATGCTCTTTTCGATTTGAAGATATCCATAAAAACAAGAATCGGAAAAGAATCTGTGTCAGAATTTGATGAACTCCTAAAAATATACAGTGCGTATCCGTTACAGGAACTGATTGTGCATCCGAGGATTCAGAAAGAACTGTATTCCGGAAAACCTCATCTGGAGGAATTTGAAAAGGCGTGGAAACAGTGTCCGTATCCGGTCTGTTATAATGGAGACATATTTACGAAAAATGACTATGAAATGATTACCGAGAGATTTGTAGGACTAAAGACAGTGATGCTTGGAAGAGGGCTTCTTGCCAATCCGTTTTTAATTCAACAGATTCAGGGAAAGGATGGCATCACCCGGGACTTCGTGGAGGAGTTCTCGGAAAGGCTTTTTGAAGAGTATAGAAAAGTATTATCCGGTGACAAGGATGTTTTGTTCAAATGTAAGGAACTGTGGAGTTATCAGATATGGATGTTTGATGATGACGGAAGGTATCTGAAGGCAATACGAAAGGCACAGAACCGTAGCGAATACAAGTGTGCAGTGACGAATCTTTTGAGAAATTGTCCGGTTTTGGAAAATTCGGGTCTGTTTTCCAGGAAAATGTCTTAAAAACGTTGTATTTATGCGAAAACATGATGAAAAAATTGTGTTTATCTATTGTAAATTCATGTCGAATAATGTAATATTATGTTAAACAAAGTATTATGGAGAAATTATGAAGAAAAAGTTTTTTGTTCAGATTTTGATAGGTATGTTTGTTTCAGCAGGTATTACATTATTTTTATTTTGGACAGATTTTACGCCTGTTGGAAAAGATATCTTTGGACATCTGTACAAGGCAGAGATATTATATGACAATATTAAACAGTTCAATTTCTATCCGCTTTATACGACAGAATGGTACAATGGAATCCAGCTGTTTCGTTACTGGCCTGTTTTTACTTATTATGTGCTGGCTTTCATTACTGTTTTAACAAAAGATGTGTTTGTTTCATATTATATTTATGCAGGACTGACATTTTTCCTTGGATATCTGGGATGGATATTAATCGGGAAGCGGGAACAGAAAAGCTTTTTCGTTGCCATTGGACTGGTATACTGGTTTTTACCGGATAACCTCCGGGTATTCTTTCTTGAAGGAAATTTATCCAGGGTTATGATTATGGCAATGCTGCCGATTTTTTTATACTTTTATACCAATTTGATTGAAAAAAAGAAGAACTTCATTGTTACTACTCTTCTTGTGGCACTACTGACAGCAACACATTTCATGCTGGCAGCCATGTGCGCCATAATTTTTGTTATTTACGGTTTCTTCAAAGGAATAAAGAACAATACGCAGTTTTATGGATTTTATTCTTTTGTGTGTGGCTTTCTTATAGCGGGAATTCTACTTATTCCGGGACTTAGCGGTGGACTGGTATCAGATACTTCGTCAGCGGCGGTAGAGACTATCGCAGACTGGAGTCAGCCACTGTTACTATCTGTCAGCCCGTTTAACAGAATGGCTACGAAATGTTCATTTGGACTTGGCATGCTGGTTTTGTGTATTGCCGGAATTGTAATGGCATCAAGAAGTAAAGCTGAAAAAAGCGGCCTGATAACAGGACTTGTGTTTTTTGTATTGTCGGATTCCATGTTTACGATTGTGTTTAAGCAGATGCCGATGAGTCAGGTATTCTGGATGGCTCGGTTTGTTCAGATGAGTTATGTATTAATTTTATATGATTTTGGAAGGCTTGACTTTAAACAGTACCGTAATTATCTGATACTGGCGGTTGTGATTGCGGATATCCTTCCGTCACTTTCGTACTTTATGCTTAAGGATGACCTGACAGGGCAGGAAGAGAAATATCTTTTGCGGGAAGCCGTGGAACTTACGGATAACCGGCTTGGTCTGGTAGATGAGAGTGAGTTTGGTTCTTATCCGGCATATTTTGTTTTGAAAGAAAAAATACCTTATATTGAAGGATGGGCAATTCAGGGTGCAGCTACCAGTGAGAATATTGTATCTATTACAGAGGCAGTAAAGAAAGGATATTACCGTTATGCGTTTGACCAGCTTTTAAGTCTGGGTGCAGATACGGTTATCATAAAAAAAGAATTTATAAAGGATATGGAAGGAATTCTTTCCATTGCAGAAGAGTATGGATATGAGTTTATTACGGAAAATGAGGATGCAATTCTTCTGGATTTAAGGGATGTGACAGGAACCTTTGGCGTGGTCAGTGAGTACCGGAATCTGGCAATCGGAAGTTCATCCATTTATATTTCTTATCAGTATCCGTCTTTTAAACAGGGAGAAAGCGATAATTTATTGGATTATACCTTTGAAGAACTGGTTTCATATCAAAAGATTTATTTATCCAACTTTACTTATGATGATGAAGAGAAGGCACAGGATTTGATTAACCGTCTGGCAGATGCAGGTGTGGAGATTTATATTGATGCAACCCATATGCCGGTTAATGTATTGTCCATTTCCGAATTTCTGGGAGTGGAGAGCCGGTTTATCAGTATTTATGATTTTAAGGAATTAAGATATAAGGATCAGACCGTGAAAATTTCCATTCCGTATGAGTGGTATACAACTTATCTTGTGGTGAAAGAAGATGAGGATGCGGTCTGTCAGACATATGACTATGGTTCACAAAAGCTGAATTATATTGTGCAGAAGGGCAATGTAACCTTTATCGGGTTTAATCTGATATATTTAAATTATGAAGAAGATTCTATTGAACTTGGTGGTATTTTAGACGATATATTCCATATAGAAGAGGAAGACAGAGTGGTTTTAAAGAGGATTACCCCGATACAGATTTCTTATGGCAGGAACCGGATTTTTATTCAGGCGTAAGTCGGAGGACGTTAAGGTGCGAAAGGCACTGCTTCAGTGCACCTGTGCGGGCTGTTTGGCAATGCTTCTAAGCTTTT
>JAQXXN010000123.1 GCA_029226085.1 Thermoflexaceae bacterium | reverse complement strand
TGGGTTCGAACCCCATCCGGGTCGTTTATAAAGTTAATATTGATGTATATATACCAAGAACATATACAAAATGGGATCTTAGCTCAGCTGGGAGAGCATCTGCCTTACAAGCAGAGGGTCACAGGTTCGAGCCCTGTAGGTCCCACTTTGCCGACATGGCTCAATTGGCAGAGCAGCTGATTTGTAATCAGCAGGTTATCGGTTCAAGTCCGATTGTCGGCTCTCATGTTTTATGAATGTATTAAAAAGTATATTCATATAATATGTTTATGGATGGATTCCCGAGTGGCCAAAGGGGGCAGACTGTAAATCTGTTGCGACACGCTTCGGTGGTTCGAATCCACCTCCATCCATTAAGATTTTAAAATCTTTTTATATAATGACGCGGGGTGGAGCAGTCCGGAAGCTCGTCGGGCTCATAACCCGAAGGTCGTAGGTTCAAATCCTGCCCCCGCTACTATAACTAAATATTAGTTATATGCCCAGATAGCTCAGTCGGTAGAGCAGAGGACTGAAAATCCTCGTGTCACTGGTTCGATTCCGGTTCTGGGCATTTATATTTTAATTCGTATCCGAAGGTGTTGTACATATTCAATGCTTTCGGCTTTTTTATGGATAAAATAAAATCAGAGGAGATAAAGGCATGGATGTTCAGGTTATTGTCACAGTTATGATGAAATTGTTTATGATTATGGCATTAGGTTTTCTGTTAAATAAGGTTGGTATCATTGATAAACATACAAATACGAAATTGTCAGGGCTCATATCAAAAATCACGTCACCGCTGCTTATTATTTCATCTGTATTGTCCTCATCGCCGGATAACAGAATGGGAATTTTAAAGGTACTTGCTGCAGGGTTTTCAATGTATATTGTACTTATTTTATTTGCGAAGCTTGTTTGTATTTTATTACGTTTTCCCAAAAAGGACAGGCCATTATATGAATGTATGCTTGTTTTCTCTAACAATTCGTTTATGGGATTTCCTGTGCTTCAGTCATTATTGGGAGATGAAGCAATTTTTTATTCCGCAATGATACATTTTTCATTTAATATATTAATCTTTTCTTACGGAATTAATAATATCGCAAAATGTGGTAAGGGTGATAAAGAGGCGGCTAAATTTGAAATAAAGAATCTTATAAATCCGGGATTTATTTTAACCATGGTTGCGCTGGTAATTTATTTGTCAGGCTTCCGTTCCGATGGTATAATATATGATACGGTATATATGGTGGGAAATGTGACTTCGCCATTATCCATGATTGTTTTGGGAGCCTCTCTTGCCATGTATCCGGTTAAGGAAAGTATTTCGGACTGGAGAAGTTATGTATTTTCCGTGGTACGTCTTTTTGTCATACCGCTTATTACATTTGCAGCCTGCAGAATAATAGGAATTAATGAGTATTATACCACGATTGTGACAGTAACCAATGCAATGCCGGTTGCATCATTGGTTTTGATGCTGGGCAATCAGGCAGAAATAGATACCAGTGTAATTATTCGAAATATCTTTGTAACGACCGTATTGGCGACATTGACCGTTCCGATACTGGTTACATTATTGTTCTAAGTATTGTTTTAATAAGGAGACAGGGAATGGAGTTTACAGTAAACTTACCGGAAATAAAAGAAGAAATTTATGACATTAAGGATTTTGGTGCCATAAGCGGCGGAGTAATTTCCAATACGAAAGCAATTAATGATGCGATTCAAAAAGCACATGAAAATGGAGGCGGACATGTGGTTATTCCTCAGGGAATATGGCTTACGGGACCCATAAGACTTCTTTCCGGAATTGATTTACATCTGGAAAGTGGCGCTTTGCTTTTATTTAGCAAAAGTAAAGAAGAATATCCGCTAATTATTACAGAGTATGAGGGAATGAAGCATATTCGGACAGTTTCACCAATAATGGCAGAAAATGCAGAGAATATTTCCATAACCGGAGAGGGTGTTATTGACGGTAACGGCCATTTGTGGAGGATTTGCAAACGTTTTAAATTCACTCAGAAGGAATGGGACAGATTATTAAAGAAAAGTCCGGATACTTTTTTTGAGACAAAGGAAGGTGCAATCTGGTTTCCAACCCGGAGTGCCTTCGAGGGATATAAAATGGGAGAACCAAAGCTCGATGACGAAAGAGAGGCACTTAAAACGGCTTCACCATATTACGATTTTTACAGACCTGTCATGGTTGAATTAAAAAGTTGTGATAAGGTTCTGATAGATGGAGTTACCCTGGAAAATTCACCAGCATGGAATGTGCATCCGGTTTATTGTACTAACGTGACCATACGGAATGCTTACATACGGAATGCAGATTATGCACAAAACGGTGACGGACTGGATCTGGAATCCTGCAGGTTTGTTGAAATCAGTAATGTTAAATTTGATGTTGGTGATGATGCAATCTGCATGAAATCAGGAAAAAATAAAGAAGCAAGACAAATAAAAATTCCGACAGAGGATGTTTATATTCATGATTGTGTGGTATTACACGGACATGGGGGATTTGTTGTGGGAAGTGAAATGTCCCGCGGAGTGAGAAATATTCTGGTACAGAATTGTACCTTCATTGGAACGGATGTTGGTATCCGGTTTAAGAGTGCCATCGGACGTGGTGGTGTGGTTGAGAATATTGTGTTAGATAATATTAACATGATTAATATTCCCAATGAAGCAATTATTTTTACCATGGGATATGTGCTTGCAACATTTAGTAAGCCAGAGGAAGAAGTAAAGGAATTTGATGCAGAGGATATTCCGGAATTTAAGAACATTACAATCCGTAATACAACTTGTCTTTCTGCAGGTACAGGACTCAAAATCGAGGGGTTAAAGGAGCTTCCTGTGCATGATATTTTATTGGAAAATGTAGATATTACCACAGATAATGATATGGTATTATCCAATGCCGATAATATTGTGTTAAAAAATGTTATTTTCAGGGACACCACCGGAGAAAAGGAAAATCTTTACAGTGAAATTTCCATGAAAAAGTTGTAATGGAAATGAATTTCATTTACAATTACAATATAAATAAATTAATTTGGGGAGAAAACGATTATGAGATTAACGAGAAAGCAAAAACGCTGGATTAGACAGCATAGAGGATTAATAACCTTTATTCAGGTTCTGGTTCTGGTATTAATTATTGGTTTGATTTATTTTATTGCCACGCTTTTTAATGACAATTTAAAAATAAGCAATATTTTTGGCGGTAAAGAAGAGACAAGCCAGGAGAGTACCAATACTGGTGTAACGCAGGAAGAAACTACGGCAAAAGGCCAAAATGGACAGTACATAAGCAGGCTGGTAACTCTTTCGGAGCCGGAATTGACGGATTTGCAGAAGGCAGCGATGGAATATGTGCCGGATGCCAGTGCACAAAAGCCATATCTGATTAAAGTCAACAGAGCGGCAAATTGTGTAACGGTATATGGAATAGATGCCAATGGATTTTATTCTGTTCCGGTAAAGGCAATGGTTTGTTCAACTGGTAAAAATGTGGGAGATACTCCGCTTGGCAATGGTTCCATTACCAATAAATATACATTTCATCCGATGGTGGACGGTACCTATGGCCAGTATGCAGTCCGGTTTATGGAGGGAGGAATCCTTTTCCATTCTGTTCCTTATTATACGCAGAATAAGAATGACCTGGAAACGGAGCAGTTTAACCTATTAGGTGAGGT
>JAQXXN010000122.1 GCA_029226085.1 Thermoflexaceae bacterium | reverse complement strand
TATCTGGAACAGATTATTTCACTGTTAAATAAGGCCGGATATGTCAAGAGTGTCCGCGGAGCACAGGGTGGATATGTCTTAAGAAAAGAGCCAAAGGACTATACGGTGGGAATGATTCTTCGCACCACGGAAGGAAGTCTTGCACCGGTAGAGTGCGTGGAAAACGACAGCTGTGACTGCGAACGAATGTCAGGCTGCGTGACCTTGTTAATCTGGCAGAAGATTAATGATGCGGTAAATGATGTGGTAGACCACATTACACTGGAGGATTTGCTGGATTGGCAACGGGAAAAGGCAAATGAATACGTTATTTAGAAAAAGAAAAAAGACAGGAGTATCGCTTTAACGAATGAAGATTCGCGAGGCGACATGTTACTTTCATGATGTAAACAATGTAGCACAAATATTGGCATAGGGATTTGTGAAAATGCAATTCGCTATGCCAGCATAGGCATTTCTAAAGCATTTCAACAAATGATTTGGGCATAAATTTGGCATAGAAAATGAGAAAAATCTAGAATCCTATGCCAATACATAAATGGTTCTCTCAAAAGATACTTTGTTTACGCTTAAAAACTTAAAAACAGGGGTGTCGCCTCACGAAATGATATGCTCCCTGTCAAGTAGACAGGGAGCATATCAAATTTCCTTCGTTGAGGAGGCACCACTGTTTTTATATTCCGGAGAAATTATAATATACTGCCTGTTTCGGTTTTTCGAAAACGTGGGAGAGGAATACGCTGAAAAAGCCCAATAATCTGCCCTGACAAAATGACTGTAAGGAGTGAGTAAAAAAGCTTTGAAAGTGGAATATAGCTTGCCGATAATACCAGTACAATCAAATCGCTTATGAGATAAATCCACTGAAGCTTACACTTTGTAAGGGCGGCAAGACTCATGGCAAGCGCATCATCACCACTTGGGGCACCTCCGGCACGGACACTTAAGCCAACGCCTGCTCCCACGAACAGGGCGCCGGTAACGGATGCCACAAGGGGCATTTCGGCTAACTGTGGCCATACTGGGTCAAACTGTTCGAATATTCCGTAGAAAAGGGAAAATCCGCCTCCTGCAAATAACGAGTACAGGATAAAATCTTTTCCGAGAACAAACCAGCCAAGAAGATAGCAGGAAAGATTCATGATGAGCCCCGAAACGGCAGGAGAGACATGAAACCAGTGATGCAGAAGAAGGGTCAGTCCCAGAACGCCGCCTTCGGTTACTCCGGAAAAGGAGTGGATGTTGTAAAGACCGAATGCAAGAATGGCACTTCCAATCAGGACAACAACACACTTTTTATAGTTTATACGTGAAAACAAAATAACAAATCCTTTCAAAAATTATATCTGAATTAATTCATATTCACGGTTTCCGGCATTAAGGGCATATGCCGCTTTAACCGTAAGAATACCGTTACGGGATTCAATCCTCTCAATGAGGTGATCTCTTCCCGGATCATCAGAACTGTATACAAGATCCAGACATGCCTGGTCAAGTGCAACCGGGTCAAGGGAAGATAAGATTCCAATGTCGCCAATCTTCGGGTCTTCCGCAACGGCACAGCAGTCACAGTCAACAGACATGTTGCACATGATGTTAATAAATGCCATGTTTCCGTTAAAGTGTGTAATAATGGACTTGGCAGCATCTGCCATGGACTCAAGGAAAGAATCGTGGTCTGCCGTCCAGATTTCTTCCGGATTTCCTGCTCCATGGATATAAGCCTTTCCAAAGGAAGAAGCAATGCCGATGGAGATGTTCTTAAGGGCACCGCCGAATCCGCCCATTGGATGTCCCTTGAAATGGGAAAGGACAAGCATGGAGTCATAATTTGCCAGATGGCTTCCTACATAATTCTTCTGAATCCGTTTTCCTTCCGGAATATCAAGAACAAGGTCTCCTTCTTCGTCCATGATGTCAACCGTGGCAATATCGGTCCAGCCGTGAAGCTTCATGGTTTCCCAGTGTTCTTTGGTTGTATTTCGTTTGCCTTCATATGCTGTGTTACATTCCACGATGGTACCGTGAACGTGGTCAATGACCGGCTTTAAAAACGGCGGCCGGATAAAGTTCTGATTGCCGACTTCACCGGAGTGAAGCTTTACCGCAACCCTGCCCGGAAGGCTGGATGAGAGAACATCATACATCTGAATTACTGCCTGTGGGGTAATTTCTTTTGTAAAGTATACTTTTGGTTTTTCCATGATTCAATCCTCCTGATATCTATACGAATTCTGTGTTTTGCATATAATAGAAAATGGTTCATAAATTCATTATACATTATTTTGATAAAGAAGGGAACGGAGATTTTTTAGATAAAACAGTGTTAAGAATCCGTTAAGAAAAAATGGAAGGCTTTACATCCGATTTCATTATCTGATATAGTGAAAGTAATAAAAGGGAGTAGTTGACATCGAAAAAGGATGTTTACGATATCGTCAGTACGATTTCTTTGTGAATTCATGAAATCCGGTTCGTAACTAAGCAGCGAGACTTTTGTTGTAATTTTTATTGCGGCAAATGTTCTCTTTTTTTTGCCGCTATCAGGAAAGAACGGAGGAAAAAGCATGGAAATTTTGATTCAATGCGTATTATTGGTTGTGGGATTTGTGCTTCTGGTTAAAGGCGCAGACTGGTTTGTGGATGGAACATCCGGGATTGCAGATAAGTTCGGCGTGCCACAGCTTGTCATCGGACTTACCATTGTGGCAATGGGAACGAGCATGCCCGAGGCGGCGGTCAGTATTGCGGCGGCACTAAAAGGGAGCGCTGAAATCACCATTGGAAATATTGTCGGAAGCAATATTCTTAATATTCTAATCATTCTGGGGGTTACCGCCGTGATTGTTACGGTTGCGGTGGCAAAGTCGACAGTCCGGGTGGAAATTCCGTATATGCTGTTTGTTACAGTATTACTTCTTGTAATGGGGTGTACCGGAAATGTTATCAGTTTTGTGGAAGGTGTTATTCTGTGGACGGCATTTCTTGTTTATCTTGGATATTTATTTATGATGGCGAAGAAAAAGAAGGAAGAGGTGCAGGAGGAAAGTAAAAATGCTTCTCTTCTTAAGCTGGTTTTGCTGGCGATTATCGGACTTGTACTGGTAGTAGCCGGAAGTGATGTGACAGTTGATGCCGCAACCGGTATTGCAAAATTCATGGGATTAAGTGAGCGTTTTATCGGACTTACCATTGTGGCACTGGGAACTTCTCTTCCGGAACTGGTTACATCCGTTTCTGCGGCAATCAAGGGCAAGGCAGATATTGCCATTGGAAATATTGTCGGAAGCAATATCTTTAACATATTATTTGTGGTGGGAACAACGGCGTTAATTACTCCGGTTGTATTTGCACCTAATTTTATTATTGATACAATCGCCGCCATTGGGGCAGGAGTGCTTTTATGGTTCTGTGTATTTAGGAAGAACCGGCTGAATCGTATCGGAGGCATTCTTATGCTGTTATGCTATGCCGGGTATTTTACATATTTGTTATTGTAATGTTATAGTATAATAAAACGGGAATTGGAGGGCATGGTCATGACAGTGGGAATTATTCTTGTTGCAGCAGTTATTTTCTTATGTATTCTTGCGGATAAGTTTTCCGGAAAATTCGGAATGCCGGCGTTGATACTTTTCATGTTTATCGGAATGCTGTTTGGAAGTGACGGTATCCTTAAAATTCCTTTTGATGATTTCAGAATGGCAGAGCAGATTTGTTCCATTGCCTTGATTTTCATTATGTTTTATGGCGGTTTTAATACCAAATGGAAACTTGCAAAAAACGTGGCAGTAAAAGCCGTACTTCTTTCAACTGTGGGAGTTGCTGTTACGGCAGTTATCACGGCTTTGCTTTGCCGGGTTTTCCTGCACTTTTCCATGGCAGAGAGTTTTCTTGTGGGTGCAGTTCTTTCCTCAACAGATGCAGCCAGTGTATTTTCCATTCTCAGGCAGAAAAAGCTGAATTTAAAGGACGGAACGGCTTCTCTTCTGGAGATGGAAAGTGGCAGTAATGATCCGATGTCTTATATGCTCACTATCATCGGAATTGGTTTTCTGGGCGCGGAAAATTCGGGAAATATTGCATTCAAAATCTTCTCCCAGATGGTATTCGGCGTGGCTGTGGGTATTTTATTTGCAATGGTGACGGTATGGATATTAAGAAAGACAAATCTGGTGACGGATGGTCTGGATGCTATTTTCATGATTGCCATGGTTCTTTTGTGTTATGGTCTGTCCGATGTTGTGGGCAGCAATCAGTATTTAAGTGTGTATTTCATGGGTATCATTGTCGGTAACAGTAAGATTCGGAATAAGAAAATCATGATTCCGTTTTTTGATGGTGTCACAAGTCTTGCACAGATTTTCATTTTCTTTCTGCTGGGACTGCTGGCATTCCCGCATAAGCTTCCGGCAGTTGCATTGCAGGCGCTTCTGATTGCAGTATTCCTGACCCTGATTGCAAGACCGGCAGCTGTATTTGCACTGCTGTTACCGTTTCGATGCAGTGTACGCCAGTGTCTGCTGGTTTCCTGGGCAGGTTTAAGAGGAGCTGCCTCCATTGTTTTTGCAATCATGGTCATTGCAAGCGGTGTGGATGTATCCTATGATTTATTCCATATTGTATTCATGGTTTCGTTATTATCCGTGGCAATTCAGGGGACACTTCTTCCGGCAGCGGCAAAGAAGCTTTCCATGGTGGATGAGATGGCAGATGTAAGAAAGACATTTAATGACTATCAGGAGGAATCTGCCATGACACTGATGCGGATGTACATACCAGAAGGACATAACTGGGAAAATAAGCTTGTTAAGGATGTCAGCATGCCGACAGGTTCACTTGCCATAATGATTAAAAGAGATAAGGAAACAATCATTACAAGAGGCGATACGAAGATTCTTGCGGGAGATAATGTCATATTAAGTGTACCGGCTTATGAACCGGCAGATCATGAGAAGCTTGAGGAAATTCAGATTGACAAACATCATGAATGGTGTGATAGGGCGATTGCTGAGCTGAAGCTGCCTTCCGATGAACTTCTGGCAATGATTATAAGGGGAGAAGAGAATCTGATTCCCGATGGGAAGACGGTGATTCGGGAAGGTGATATTGTGGTGGCGTACCGGTGATGGGGGATATGTTAAATTGCGATTTGTGGAGTAAGTGACGAATGTGCGGGGTGGCAACGACAGGGGCTTGGTTTCTATCAATGCCACCCCGAACATTTTATCAGATATCTTCTTTTGACTTTCTTTTATTCACATACATGAATTCATCGGCTCTGTCACGTGCAGCCTCTATGTTTGGATCTGTCTTTTTATCATAAAGGGTGTATCCGGCTGCAATATATATTGGAAACTTTATTTTTGGTTCACTGTTGTATTTTTGTTCTTCAAACGTCAGCTGTTCCAGTAATTCCATAATCGGACATTTCTTTCCCTGCTCGATAAGCGTCAGGAATTCATCGCCGCCAATTCGAAAACTCTTTCCGTAAGGGGAAAATACTTTCTCAATCATATTCGCTGCCGTTTTTATATAATGATCTCCTTCCGAATGACCAAACGTATCGTTACATTTCTTAAGATTATTTAAATCAAAAGTGACAATCAGAATGTCTGTTTTTTCTTCGAGAGCTGTAATTGCAGTTTCATATGCATTTCTGTTATACAGACCTGTCAGACGGTCCATTGTGGCAAGTTCCTCGTATATCTGCGCCTTTTTTCCACGTTCCAGTATTTTAACAGAACTTCCCAATGCTTCTTTTCCAAGAATGATGACAAATAAAAAGAAAATAAACCGTCCAAATAAATCTGCATCCATGTTTCCGCGATAGTAGAAGAACATATCCACAACAGAAGCAGTAATCAGAACAATCAGTGCCACCAGATTTGTCTTTAACGTCTTGGCAATCTGTCCCTTGCAGATCTTATATACAAGAACCGATGTGATGTACAGTATGGCAACAATCATGATGACATGGGTCACAATTACCGTTTCTTTTAAATCGGCAATTCCCGCAAATTGAAGGAAAATGCAAATGATAAAGCCTACAACGCTGATATTGCAGATAAAACGCCATATCTTTTGTTCTTCAATACAGATAAACTCCTTTACAAAAAGAACGAAGGAAGAACTCATCATCATTAAGAAAATAAAAGCCGCAAATGCAGATGTAATCCTATGATTAAATATTAACGTGGCACCGTCTGTTTCATTAAAGGACCAGAATCCGAAAATCGTGGTAAATACACCCAGATACTGGAGGCTTCTTCCGGTATATACTTTTCTGTTGGCAATGGTTCCGAAAATAATCATTGCGATACCCAGAAGTATCAGTAAAATACTCATTAGCATTGCCAGCATGGATTTTTTCAGAATAGCTTTGTAAATATCCAGTTTGTCACCAAAATAAAATTCATGATTCTCATATTGAACCGTTTTGTATGCGGCTACAAACTGAATTCTCAGTTCGTGTGTTCCAAATGGTATTGATACAAAATTCCAGATGGAGCCGTTGGTGTGTCCCCATATACCACCATTATCAATCTGTGAGTAGATTTCTTTTCCATCTGCAAAAACCCTTATAAACTGGTGGTGTGAAAAAAACACCACATCCAGTCCCAGATTGCTCATATGGCTTACGTCAAAATAATAATTTTGTTCTTCCGGTGTTACCTGATCCATTTTGGCGGCTTCTGTTACGGAAATTTTAACATTTTCCGTTCCTTCCAGTGTACAGTAACCGGATAACAGGATAAGAAAGAAACCAAGAATAATCATTCCAAAATAGATTCTATGTATTTTCTTTTGCACAAAAAACTCCTTCCCAAAAGAATGTTTCCCCAATAAAAGTTTCTTGAAATTTTCATCACTTATTGTATCATTAAAAGTTCTTTGTTACAATTTTTTATTAAAAATTTTCTATTAATTATATTATGGAACGCTAATTTATAAAAATAAACAGTATATAACAGTTGACAACAGTACAATACTGTTATATACTGTTTATTGTAAAGGAGCGAATCAAATGAAAATAATTGTTAACAATTCATCAATGCAGCCGATTTACGAGCAGATTGTGGAGCAGGTGAAGGGGCTTATCATGAAGGGGACTCTTAAGGAAGAAGAACTGCTGCCGTCTGTGCGTACCCTGGCAAAGGATTTAAGGGTAAGCACCCTTACGGTTAAGAAAGCATATGATGCTCTGGAGCAGGAGGGCTTTATCATTACTGTTCATGGTAAGGGAAGCTTTGTTGCATGCGCAAACCAGAACATTATGCTGGAGGAAAAGAAAAAAGAGGTGGAAGCTGATTTGGAAATGGCCATCCGGAAAGGCAGAAGCTGTGGCATGAGTAATCAGGAGATTACGGATTTGTTTCAGATTATTTTGGAGGAATAAGTATGTTAAGGCTTTGTAATGTAAAGAAGCAATACGGTTCTTTTGGACTGGATGTTTCCATGGAGGTTAAAAAGGGATGTGTTACCGGATTAATTGGGCAGAACGGTGCCGGAAAAAGCACTACGTTTAAGATTCTTCTGGATTTAATTTCTTATGATGAGGGAGAGGCAGAAATCCTTTCAAAAAAGCCGGGGAAACTTACCAATGAAGAGAAGGAGAAATTGGGAGTGGTACTGGCAGAAGCTGGGTTTAGCGGGTATCTGACCGTTAAGGATGTGGTTTCGATTCTGGGGAGCATGTATAAGAATTTCGACAAGGAAGGTTTTGTGGAGAAATGTAATCATTTTGGTCTTCCGATGAATAAGAAGATTAAGGAATTTTCCACGGGAATGAAGGCAAAATTAAAGGTACTTACGGCAATGTCACATGGGGCAAAGCTTTTACTTTTAGATGAACCGACGGCAGGACTTGATGTGGTGGCTCGTGAGGAGCTTTTGGATCTGCTTCGGGACTACATGGAAGGGGACGATTGTTCCATTCTTATCAGTTCCCACATTTCCACGGATTTGGAAGGACTATGTGATGATGTCTACATGATTCATGAGGGAAAAATTATTCTTCATGAGGAAACGGATGTATTGCTTTCAGAATATGGGCTATTGAAGGTAACAAAGGAGCAGTATGAAACACTGGATAAAAAATACCTTCTGGCAGTCCGCAAGGAAAGCTACGGATATGACTGTCTGACGAACCAGAAGCAGTTTTATCTGGAAAATTATCCTGCACTCACCATGGAGAAGGGGTCTGTGGATGATGTGATAACAGTAATGATACGAGGTGAGCGAGTATGAAAGGAATGTTTATCAAGGATTTGTGTATTATAAAGCTTCAGGTACGCTTCTTTATACTGATTGTCATTTTGGCAGTCATGCTGGCAGCAAATGGTTCAGGAGCGTCGTTTTTCTTATCCTATGTAATGTTTGTCTTTTCCATATTTACCATAACAACCATTTCGTATGATGAGATGGATAACGGAATGATGTATCTTTTTACCCTTCCGGTAACAAGAAAGCAGTATGTACTGGAAAAATATCTGTTTGGAATTTTTATGATTGGATTGTCTGCAGTGATTTCATTACTTCTGATGCCGGCAGGACTGATGATTCAGAAGGTGGCACTGAATATGGCAGAGCTTCTTCTTATGACAGCAATGACAACAGGAATTGTGCTGGCGTTTCTTGCAATGGCATTTCCTGTTCAGTTTAAATTCGGTTCAGAAAAGGGTAGAATCATGATGTTTATTCTTTTTGCGGTAATTGTGCTTGTCATGGTCGGTGCAGAAAAAATATTAGGAATGTATGGAATTGAATTAGAAGCAGGTCTGAAGCAGTTGGAAAATGTTGGAGCAGGAGTAGCAGCGGCAATTCCGGTATTTGCTGGACTATTGTTATATGGAATATCGATTTTTGTTTCCGTGAGAATTTTGGAGAAGAAAGAATACTAGTTCATTCGATTGCAATTTATTGCAGAAAATAATATAATAGACCCAATATCACCGATATTGATTCCGGTGATGGAACAGA
Source organism: Thermoflexaceae bacterium (assembly GCA_029226085.1). Taxonomy (GTDB): domain Bacteria; phylum Bacillota; class Clostridia; order Lachnospirales; family Lachnospiraceae; genus MGBC120314. The sequence goes on along the minus strand of JAQXXN010000122.1, from coordinate 9,839 downwards.
CTGGAGTAAGGAGACGTGCCGGATGAAGGTGGTTATCATTGACGGGCAGGGTGGCAGAATGGGTCAGCTGCTTGTGGAAAAAATAAAGGAATCCAAGATTCCATGTGAATTAATTGCCATCGGAACCAACAGCATCGCAACCTCAGCCATGTTAAAAGCAGGGGCGGATGCCGGTGCAACAGGAGAGAATCCCGTGATTGTGGCATGCCGGGATGCAGATGTGATTGTGGGACCGATAGGAATCATTGCGGCAGACTCCCTGATGGGTGAGATTACGGCGGCGATGGCCAATGCCGTATCAATGTGCAGTGCAGTCAAGCTGTTACTGCCGGTAAATCTTTGTAAGAAGATTGTTGTGGGAACCGGAGATCAGACCATGAGTTCCCTGGTAAATGAAGCTGTCAGACAGCTTAAAGAACTTGTTTTAAAATAATTGCACCAGAAGATGCAGCTCCCGTTCAAGACTGGAAATACATACAAAAAGGGAGAACTTTCATGAATCAGACAAAAAAATTAGTAACTGCGGCAATATGTCTTGCACTGTGCATGGTGCTTCCGTTTCTTACGGGAAATATACCACAGATTGGAAGCATGTTATGTCCGATGCATATTCCGGTGCTTTTATGCGGTTTTTTGTGTGGACCATTTTATGGCGCAGTTGTCGGTGCAGCTGCACCGTTGCTTCGTTTTGCATTATTTGGGATGCCGCCGATTCTTCCAAACGGCGTGGCAATGTGCTTTGAACTGGCTGTGTACGGACTGGTTTCCGGTTGGCTGTACCACATTCTTCTAAGAAAGAAGGTTAATGGCAATCTGTCGGTTTATGCAGCATTAGTTACAGCAATGGTGACAGGAAGAATTGCATGGGGGATTGTGCGTGTCATTCTGTCGGGAGCCGGTGGATATGCCTTTACATGGCAGGCTTTTATGGCAGGAGCATTTTTGAATGCAATTCCGGGGATTATCGTACAGATTATTCTGATACCGGTAATTGTGCTTGCATTAAAGAAAGCGGTACCGCAGATAGAACCGGAGTGTTCACTTTAAAACAGTAAAATGGCAAATTAAAGAGAAGATAATTTATAGAGGGAGTCCTTGTATGAAAAAAAATAACAGGACTTCTTCTTTTTTTATTGACAATATGGAATAAAGTATTATAATTAATTCATACTAAAATGATAGGAAATATATAAAATATATTGCAATAAAATTTCCGGAAAGGTGGAAAAATGAATCAGTTAATTTACATGGATAATGCCGCAACCACCAGAATGAGTGAAAAGGCATTTGAAAAAATGAAACCATATTTTTTAGAGAATTACGGCAATCCGTCCAGCGTCTACCAGTTTGCATCCAGGGGAAAAGCTGCCGTGGATGAAGCCAGGGAAACGATAGCAGGGCTTCTTGGTGCCTCGGCGAATGAAATCTATTTTACGGCAGGAGGAAGTGAGTCGGATAACTGGGCGATTAAAGGAGTGGCAGACAGTCTTAAGGCAAAGGGAAAGCATATTATCACCAGCAGCATAGAGCATCACGCGGTGCTTCATACCTGTGAATTTTTGGAAAAGCAGGGTTATGAAGTTACTTATCTTCCGGTTGATGAGAATGGAAAGGTGTCCGCAGAGGAACTTTTAAAAGCAATCCGCCCGGATACCATCTTGATTTCCATTATGTTTGCCAATAATGAAATCGGTACCATTCAGGATATTGAAGTCTTTGGAAGAATCGCAAAGGAGCATGGCATCCTGTTTCACACGGATGCGGTTCAGGCATTCGGACATGTTCCCATTCATGTGGATGAAATGCATATTGACCTTCTTAGCGCCAGCGGGCATAAGTTTAACGGACCGAAAGGTGTTGGTTTCTTATATGTAAGAAAGGGTGTCCGTCTTACGAATTTAATTCACGGCGGCAGCCAGGAACGTGCGAAAAGAGCCGGAACCACCAATGTAACAGGTATTGTGGGAATGGGAGAAGCAGCAGGGGAAGCTGGTGCACTCATGACAGAACGGGCAGAGAAAATCAGAACATTGCGTGATCATCTGATGGAACGTGTTCTTGCCGAAATTCCGTATGTGAAGCTGAATGGTTCGAAAACCGACAGGCTTCCGAATAATGCGAATTTTTCCTTCCGTTTCATAGAAGGAGAGTCCCTTCTGATTCTTCTGGATCAGAATGGAATCTGTGCTTCCAGTGGTTCTGCCTGCACGTCCGGTTCCCTGGACCCGTCACACGTGCTTCTGGCAATCGGACTTCCACACGAAATTGCACATGGTTCCTTAAGACTTACGCTTTCTGAGGAAAATACCATGGAAGAAGTGGATTTTGTGGTAGATACCTTAAAGAAAATTGTAGAACGGTTACGGAACATGTCCCCGCTTGATGAGGACTTTGTGAAGGAGCAGAAGAAAGAAAAATAGAGAATAAGGAATAGAAAGAAGGAGGTTTCACATGTACAGTGAAAAAGTAATGGATCATTTTAATAACCCAAGAAATGTGGGTGAAATAGAGAATGCAAGCGGTGTGGGCACCGTAGGTAACGCAAAGTGCGGTGACATCATGAGAATGTATCTGGATATTGACCCGGAAACCAAAGTTATCCGCGACTGTAAGTTTAAGACATTTGGCTGTGGTGCGGCAGTTGCCACCAGCAGCATGGCAACGGAGCTTGTGAAAGGGAAGACGGTTGAGGAAGCAATGAAGGTAACCAATAAGGCGGTCATGGAAGCACTTGACGGTCTGCCACCGGTGAAGGTACACTGTTCCCTTCTTGCGGAGGAAGCAATTCACGCTGCATTGTGGGATTATGCAACGAAGAATCATATTCAGATTGAAGGTCTCAAAGAGCCGAAGAAGGATATTCATGACGGGGAGGAAGAGACTGAAGAATAAATTATATGCTTATATAAATGTAAGAAGCCAATCAGTATGGAAGAAAATCCGACTGATTGGCTTTTGTTTTTTTAATATTTTAGAGAATTTTCGTAGAGTGTTTTACTCTACGAATTTGCTAAATCATGATAATTATACATTATATCCCATTCGTTATCAATATATCAAGGCATAAAATGACGTTATTTACAAAAAGTTTATAAACGGATTTTCGTCTCGAGATACAGGAAGAAATTATTTGCTGTCAGAATAGAAGTTATGAAAGGAGGTATTATTTATGCAAAGGAGAGATAAAACAATCTGTAAAGAAGGTGCTGGTAGCAGCTTTTACTATGTTTCAAGTGAATGGTTTAGTCTGCAGAAAACACAGTGGAAACAATCCAGCATTGTTAAGTATGGTAACATTATGCAATCGTATCTGCTTCCGTTCTTTTCTGATAGATTGATAGCGGAAATCACAAGGAATGAAGTTGTATCATTTAGCAACATGTTATTAGAAAAGGGTGGAGTCAATGAAAATGGATTATCGCCCAAGACAGTTGCAAGTATTATCTCTGTAATGAAGAATATTTTTGAATATGCTGCCAGGATAAAAGGATATAACGTGGCGGATTTGACAGGAATTGTTATTAAACAGCCACAAAAGCCGATGAAAATCTTAACTCGTGCAGAGCAACAGAAACTGAGTAAATACTTGTATGAGAATTTAAATCCATGTAACCTTGGAATTCTTGTCTGTCTGTATACAGGACTTCGTGTAGGAGAAATTTGTGCATTAAAATGGGATGATATTTCATTTGATGAGCAATATCTATATGTTCATCAGACAATGCAGCGATTACAGACAAGAGAAAATGAAAGGGAAAAGACCAGGGTAATTATTTCTGCACCAAAGAGTGATTGCTCCATCCGAAAAATTCCCATTCCGGATGATATTTTTTATTTGCTGAAAAAGTGTAAGAAACCGGAAAATGCTTTTTTGCTGACGGGGACGGGGCATCGTTATATGGAGCCACGTACTATGCAAAATCATTTTCAATCCGTGATGAAAAAGTGCAATATCTGTAATATAAATTTTCATGCCCTGCGCCATACTTTTGCTACTCGTTGTGTGGAACTTGGGTTCGATATAAAAAGTCTGAGTGAAATACTTGGCCACGCAAGTGTAAATATTACATTGAATCGTTATGTGCATCCGTCCATGGAATTGAAACAAAAAAACATGAATAAGCTTTCGGAGCTTTTTCCTGTTCGGTAACATGATAAAATAGCCGCCATTTTCCTAAAAGTTAAGGGAAATGGCGGTTCTATGTCGTAGAGTAAAACACTCTATGAAATATTATGAATCAAAAATTATTTTTTTATAAGGGAGAAACATTATGAAAAGAACTATTACCATTTTAATGACATCTGCATTGTTGTTATCAACTCTTCTTGTAGGAGGATGTGGAAAAGATGACGCCAAAGTACCTGTTGATGAAACAACAGAGGTTCAGACTACGGAAGAAGTCACAACCGAAGAAACTATAACAGCAGCAGTTGAAGAAACAACTGCAGAACCTGAAACAATTTTTTATGAATCTCTTGACGGAGAATCTCAGAATAATCCTAAATACCAGGCTGGTATGCAGAAAATATATGCTTTTATTAAAGCATATGATGAATTAATGGCTCATGATAAAAACGACATCTATAAAATGATGATTTCCGCTTGTTTTTTAGATGGAAGTAATACTTCAAATAACTATTATAGTTTCATTGAATCATATTTTAAAGAGAATAATATTGTTACTAAAGATGGAAGTAATATTGATTTGAGCGATGTTTATGGATATATGGCTCATGTAAATACAATTTCTGTTATCCAAACTTATTTTTATAATTATGTAAATAATAATACTGGTTATTATGATATTTTTGAATGGGTAAAGAATCAGGATAATTGGGAGTCTATTACTGATTTTATGACAGTAGATGATGGATGTTATACAGATAGTTTTATGGATACATGTATTTGGTATGGACAATATCTTTATATGAATAAAGATAATATCAAAGGTTATGCTATTTATTCATATGAAGATTTAGAATCTGAGATATGTGATATAAAACCAAATTATTATATTGTTTTTGAAATTGATGAAGTTGGATTTTGGGCTTTATTCGATGAAAATGATAATTTATTAAACATATATTTATTTGGTCATTTAAATCAATTCACAGAAAATCAGGAAGAAACATATCCTTATTTAATCGATCCATTAAGTGGTATATCAATGTATGATGTTTATACTGGAAAATCTCATATTGATTGATGATTTTTTTAATGTAAATATAATTATAAATAATTGTAAAATTATTAATTACCTTCTATCTTTTTAAAATACTTTAGTATTAATAATTAGGTGGAAGGTAATTGTTCATTGATATGAATATCACCATACCAAAACAGATTCTAAAATTTGTATTATAAAGGAGTGTTGAAAATGACAGTAAAAGATTTAGCATCATTTTATGCAGATAAGAAAGAACATTATGATATATCGGATTCGTTTGTAAAATGCAATGATGGAAAGTATCAGCAATCAAGAAAAAGTGGATATATGGCATATGCAAGAAAAATGGGGATAATAATGGACTATTCCAAGGCAGAACCGAACCAGAAGTGGCATTTACTAGAAGCGTATTGTGCCCAAAAGGGTAATGACTTTAAGATTTCGAGAGGTACTTTCAGATGTCCGGAACTGGTCTTGTGGATGGCAGAAGCAGCAGGAATTGACAAGAAAATTATTATTAAGGCAGAAGAAGGTGCCAGACAAATCATTGATGAGGGTGTAAACGGACGTGCCAGAAATGCTGCTGCAAGATATATTAAAGAATTAATTGTATGGGATGTTTTGGAAGAAAAGATAATGAAAGAAATAAGTCATGTTTAGATTAAAAACTGCCATGGTAATTGATATTACTGTGGCAGTTTTGATTATTGCAGAAAAGGAAGCTGTGGAAGAGGATTTATATTATGTAAGTTCTGTGGTTTAATTGAATTAATTTTGTTTATATGATATTATTAATTGATAAAACATGAAGAAAATTTGTGATGAGTTAGACTACAATTTTAGTGATATTATAAATTACGGGAATAATAGGACTAGTGAACAATAATGGATTATAATGCAAGAGTTAGAAGATGATATAATAATCACATTAGGTTAGGGAGGCACGGTATGCAGCTGCAAAGTGTTAAAATTAAAAATTTTAAAGGAATAAAAGAGAAAGATATAATTTTCAAACCAGGATTTAACCTGATAAAAGGTGCAAATGGTACAGGAAAAACATCAATACTTGAAGCAGTTGCAGTTGGATTGGGGGGGTTTATTGCGGGTCTTCCAGATGTAACAACCAGACATTTTTCATCGGATGAAGTTAGAACTGTTTATATGAAAACGGGAGACGGCTCATACAATAAGACAAATGTTATGCCTTTAGAAGTTTCGATTGATGCGATACTTGAAGGAAAAGAATTCAAGTGGACAAGAGGAAAAAGCAGTATTAATGCATCAAGAAGTACTACACAGCCACGTGACATTTGTAAAATGGCAGAGAAAATGGCAGAGGATAGTAGTACGGAATTTCCGGTATTAGTTTATTTAAGTGCAAGCAGAGTTTGGTCGCAGAGAAGGGAAAAAACGGAAAATATTTTCAGAAAGCAGTATTTCAGAACAGTTGGATATACAGATGCATTAATAGATGCATCTAATGTAAAACTGTTAATGAACTGGTGTATGAAGATGGAAATGGTAGCATGGCAAAAAGAAAAGAAAATTGCAGAATATGAGGCTGTAAAACAGGCTGTTGCAAAGTTCATGGATATTATGGAAGAGTCAGACGGTCATGAGGTTTTTTATGATAAACAGGAAGAACAGTTGATGTACAAAGTAGATGATGCTATTTTGCCTATTATGCAATTAAGTGCAGGATACCAGTCATTGGTTTGGATGGCATTCGATATTGCATATCGAATGGCTGTTTTGAATCCTGATAAAAAAGAACATATTACGGAGACAAAGGGTGTTGTTTTAATCGATGAGATTGATATGCATTTACATCCAAGATGGCAGTGGAATATTGTAAATGCTTTGAAAACAGTATTTCCAAATGTTCAGTTTATAGCGGCAACACATTCACCAATACTTTTCGCTGCATCGAATGATTTGTGGCTCATTGATGTCGAAGAAGAAGAAGTGCAATATACAAAATCCAGATGCGGGTATGATGCAAATGCTGTATTAGAGATATTTATGGGGGCAAAATCCCAAAATGAGGAGACTGAAAAATTAATACATGCAATATATGTTTCCATTCGAAATAAGCAATATGAAATAGCTGAAGAAAAAATTCAGGAATTAGTCAATATTACCAGTGAAAATTATTCAGAAGTCGTAGCGGCAAGAATGGAATTAAAAAGGAGCCAGTATCTATGATTTATATAGAAAAAAAAGAAGAACCAGTGTGGCTGTTAGAATACAAGCAAAATAATCCGGAAGCGACATATGATTCAGAATCCTTTGCTGGATATAGAGAACAGTTGCGAGATGAATTGATTTTGGAGCAACATTCTCTGTGTGCATATTGTTGTAGTCATATCAATAATGATAAAGCACATAATGAACATATTGAGCCAAGGCATCCCAGGAATGGAGTGAGTCTGAGGTCATTGGACTATTCTAATATTGTTGCATCTTGTAATAATAAAAGTACATGTGGAAGTAAAAAGAAAAATGAATATGATTCAGAAAGTTTTGTTTCTCCGTTGAATCCAGATTGTGAGGATGTGTTTACATATTATCCAGATGGAGTAATGGAAGGGAATCAATATACGATTGATTTGCTGAATTTGAATGCCTATGAGTTGAAAGAAGCAAGAAAAGCAGTATATAAAATAATAAAAGATTTAGATAAAGAAACAATTAAGCTGATCTATTGTCAAGAACAAGAGGAATTACCAGCTTTTTACAATGTAATCAGTTGGTATATAAAAAATAACGTCTGAAATAAAGGAATAGAATGGGAGATGATAATGCAGGATGCATAGGAAGAAAGTGCTATTTATCATTAGCATACTTTTTGTAATACTGTTCTTGGCATTCTATATCTATGAGATTTGTACAAAGAAAAATCAGACTGAAAGTATTGCAAATGAAACGACAAATACTGCATCATCTGACGAAACAGCCAGTCAGCCATCAGATACTGAAAGCATGAACAGAATAAAGGAAGAAAAAAGCATTTCAGATTACACGAATTGCGCAGCACAGATTATCGATTCCTTCCAGATTGCAGAAAATGCAGAGTTTTTTCCTTGTGCAGCCGCGACATATGAATTTGTGTATTATCCGGCAAGAATACAGGATATATATCAATGTGGATACATAGAAAATATGGTTGTTGGTGAAGTGTTGGATATTGTTTATTATGATAAAGCAACCTTTCCATATACAATCTATTCCTTTGCAGTTACAGATGTACTAAAGGGTATGGATATTGAAAAAGAAAGTATTATAACGGTTGTGGAAACGCAGGGATATCGAAGATTGAGCAGAGCAGAAGAAATTTATGCAAAATCAGGTTATAGTCCATACTCTCAATTTAGTGCAGAAGAGAAAGAACAGAATTATGAGGTATTTACCTTTGCAGGAGAACCATTAGTTGCAGTCGGTGACCATTATGTGTTGAGTTTGTCAGGAAAGATGTATAATGAAGAAATCATGAAGGGGTATTACTTTGATGCATCGAAACTGGCATTTATGGGAAAATATATTGAAAATGATGAAGGAAAGTATGAACGATATATTTCGGAAGGAATGCGGATTGAACGGGTTATGGAATATTATGACCCGGTTACGAAAGAGCAGTACCTTGAGGGTCCCAAAACACTGGAAGAATTGAAGGAAGCACTTTTTCTTAATGGTTTAAATCCTTCACCAAAACGCTGACCTTCGTATTTCCAATATAATTTCCAGCCTCATCAAATTCACTGCCGTCCTTCTTATAGAAAAAGGCAGTCAGGAGAATTTCACCGTCTATGGCTTCATATTTCTTGCCGGCAGTGAATTTGATGGAGGTTAAGATGGTTTCGTCATTGTAGGCATCCGGCTCCACATGACTGTACCAGACATCAATCTGCTGGTGAAAATCATCATAGAGATAAAGTTCCATATAATCTTTGTAAATTAATGTATCATCAGGCGTCAGCACGTTCTGGTGAATTTTTTTTGCACCGTTTTCCATGGTAAAATCAATGGAATAACCAATCCGGTAATCTGAGGCATTTTCAAAGTTTTCCCAAAGCTTTGGCCAGATGTTTAAGAATACGTTGCCACGCAGTGAACTTTCCGTGCTGTTGTAGACCTCAAAGCTTACGATATCGTTTCCTTTTATCCAGTTGCTTTCAAAGGTATCAGAAACAAGCTCGCGGCGTCCGGCATCTTCGTTGTAGATGTAAAGACCGATTGGTGCGGCAGGTTCAAGCTGTGCCTGTTGCTGCACCGTGAGGGTATCGCAAAGGTTTTCATAAAAACAGTGCAATTCTGTCCGCACAACAGGCATGCTGTCAGGATTGTCCTGTGAAAAAGAAGCTGTAATAAGAAATAGTGCAAGGATTAAGGCTTTCATGCTGTATATTAACCTCCCAAGGGCGAGTTTGTTTCATTCACTCTCTATTATAATCTTTTTTTATCAAAATGCCATATCTATCCCTGAAATGACTTGATTTATTTGTATAATAGTATTATTATATATTTAGTAATACTAAATAATTTAAAACGGAGGTGCGCAATGAGTGAAAAATATGTACGCCAGATGAAAAAGGGCGTACTGGATATGCTTGTGCTGAAACTGTTGGCGGATCAGCCAAAGTATGGTTATCAGCTCATTAGTGAACTGGAGGC
>JAQXXN010000121.1 GCA_029226085.1 Thermoflexaceae bacterium | reverse complement strand
CCAAGCATCAGAATATTACTCTTCTGTAATTCCACGTCATCATCTTTTTTGGCCATGATTCTCTTATAATGATTATATACGGACACTGCCAGAACCTTCTTAGCTTCCTCCTGTCCAACCACATAATCATCAAGAAATGCCTTTATCTCAACAGGCTTTAACAGGTTTATCCCCAAATCCTGTTCTTCTTCCTGCATTTCATTTTCATACTGCTCCGCAAGAATCTCTGCACATACATCCACGCATTCATCACAGATATATGTTCCATTCGGTCCTGCAATCAGTTTCCTTACCTTATCCTGGGTTTTATTACAGAAAGAACATCTTAATACATCATCCATCTTCTTACCTGCCAAAACTTCATCCTCCCAAACTCATAATCAAAAGTTACAAAAAGGGGAGATTTTCGCTCCCCTTTTTAGTTTTATCATTTCTTTACGACAACACTATCAATAAGACCATAGGCAACAGCCTCATCTGCCGTCATCCAGTTATCTCTTTCCGTGTCTGCAGCAATAACGTCAAGTGGTTTCCCCGTATTCTCAGATAAAATCTTGTTTAATTTTTCCTTTGTTCTAAGAATATGCTCGGCGGCAATCTTAATATCCGTTGCCTGACCCTGAGCACCGCCAAGTGGCTGGTGAATCATGATTTCTGCATTTGGAAGAGCCATTCTCTTGCCCTTTGTTCCGCCTGCAAGCAAAAATGCACCCATACTTGCTGCCATGCCCACACAAATTGTTGACACGTCACACTTAATATACTGCATGGTATCATAAATTGCCATGCCCGCCGTAACGGATCCGCCAGGGCTGTTAATATACAAACTAATGTCCTTACCCGGATCTTCGGATTCAAGGAAAAGCAGCTGTGCAACCACAAGACTCGCCGTGGTTTCATTTACCTCTTCACCAAGAAATATAATCCTTTCCTTTAAAAGTCTTGAATAAATATCAAAAGACCTTTCTCCTCTGCTTGTCTGTTCAATGACCATAGGTACCAAACTCATAACACTACCCCATTTCATTAAGTATTAATGATTTAGATTTCCTTTGCAGAATCAGCAACCAGCTTAACAGCCTTCTGGATTGCAACATCCTTCTTAATCTGTTCTGTTGCGGAATCATCAACCATTTCCTTGATTTTTTCAACATCCATCTGATACATGGATGCCATATTCTTTAATTCTTCTTCAAAATCCTCATCCGTAACTTCGATATTTTCGGCTTTTACGATAGCTTCAAGAACAAGACCGTTCTTAACACGTCTTTCTGCTTCCGGTCTCATGTCATCAAATAACTTATCGGCTGTCATTCCTGTATACTGCATGTACTGCTCAATGGAAATTCCCTGAGAAGCCATTCTCTGTGCAAAATCTTCAGCCATCTGGCGAACCTGATACTGAATCATTGCTTCCGGTACATCAAAGCTTGCATTCTCAACTGCCTTTTCAACTGCTTTAGCTTCTTTCTCATGCTCTGCACTCTTTGCTCTCTTTTCGGAAAGATTCTTCTTAACGTCTGCCTTGTATTCCTCTAATGTATCAAATTCGGAAACATCCTGGGCAAATTCATCATCCAGTTCCGGTAATTCCTTTGCCTTGATTTCCTTAATTACTACCTTAAACATTGCAGGCTTTCCCTTAAGATTCTCAGCATGATAATCCTCAGGAAAAGTAACATTGACTTCTACTTCCTCACCCACATTCTTACCGATTAACTGATCTTCAAATGTATCAATGAAAGAATGGGAACCGATTGTAAGGGAATAATTCTCACCCTTGCCGCCTTCAAAAGCTTCTCCGTCAACAAAACCTTCAAAATCAATCACAGCAATATCCTTGTCAGCAACAGCTCTTCCTTCCACGGTAACAGTTCTGGAGTTCTGTTCTCTTGCCTTATCAATTTCAGCTGCAACTTCCTCATCGGTCACATCGGTATTAACCTTTTCAATTTCAAGCCCCTTGTATTCTCCAAGTGTAACTTCCGGCTTCACTGCAACCTTTGCAGTAAAGATAAATGGCTTACCCTTTTCAATCTGTGTAACATCAATTTCAGGCTGTGATACGATATCAAGCTTACTTTCCTCTGCTGCCTTGGCATAAGCATCCGGAATCAGTTCATTAGCTGCATCCTCATAGAACATGGCAGGACCATACATCTTTTCAAGCATCTGTCTTGGAACCTTACCCTTTCTAAAACCAGGAACACTCATTTTGGACTTATTCTTTAAATATGCCTTCTGCATACCCTGTTCAAATTCTTCTGCTGAAACTTCAATTGTAAGCTTCACCATATTTTTTTCTTCTAAATTTTCAACCTGAAAACCCATTAAAATTTCCTCCTTAAGAAATGTATATAAATAATAAATATTATTGTCACCATGCTTATGCACACGTACACATTATGTCATTATAACACAGTCATTTTGCAAATGCAAAGGGTTTATAAGGATTTTTATTCATTTTTTCAGGCAAAAAAGGGAGCCAGTGCTCCATAACCCTACGGCTATTTTGCATTGGCTCCCATTTTACTCTCCGAACCGATTAGTTACCGGAAGACATCTGCTCTTCCTGTCTCTTAATCATCTTTCTTACCATTTCTCCACCGATAGAACCAGCTTCACGTGATGTTAAGTCACCGTTGTAACCTTCCTTTAAGTTTACACCAAGTTCAGATGCAACTTCCATCTTAAACTTATCCATAGCTCCCTTAGCTTCTGGTACAGATGTTTTGTTCTTGCTTGTCATGTCATTCACCTCCGCGATATTTAAATTTGCCAGACATTCGACCCGTCCGACACATTTATTTGAATCAGATAAGCAACGTTCATTGCTTATCTGCAATGTTCATCACTTATCTTGGTATTATTATGTTTCAATCACGGATTTTTATAATGGAAATATTTTGAATTTTCGGGCTATACGCCCTTCTTCCCCACCGGAACCTGTGCCATGATAATCCCGCAGAAAATCAGCACACATCCCATGAGTTCTCTTTTGCTTAACGCCTGTCCCAATATAATCCATCCTGCAATTACCGAAAACACGGATTCCAGACTCAGTATCAGTGACGCAATGGTCGGATTATAATCCTTCTGTCCGATAATCTGAAGTGTATACGCCACGCCACACGACAGCACGCCCGCATACAGAACCGGCATCCACGCCGCCAGAATATCCCTTACATGAAACTCTTCCGTAAACAGCATCACAACTCCCGATAAAATTCCACAGACAAAAAACTGAATACAGGACATCTTCACCCCATCCACCTTCGGGGAAAAATAATCAATCACCAGAATATGAATGGAAAACAAAAATGCCGAAGCCAGAAGATACATATCTGCAATTTCCAGCCGGAAACCATCTTTAACACTCAGAAGATAAAAACCCAGAAGCGCCACGAATACACTAATCCACACAAGAAATCCGCACTTTTTTTTCAGGAAAATTCCAAGAATTGGAACAATAACAATATAAAGTGCCGTAATAAATCCTGCTTTTCCAACCGTAGTATACTGAATTCCTATCTGCTGGCTGTTGGAGGCAAGAAACAATGCAGCCCCACAGCAAACGCCACCGATGAGCAGAGTTTTTAAATCTTGTTTTTTTTCCTCATTTTCTTCTTCTCTATTATTGCCCTTTATCCTATTCATTAACCAGATGCAGGGAATCAAAACAACTCCGCCAATGATATTCCGCACAAAATTAAATGTAAACGGTCCGATATATTCCATTCCCACACTCTGTGCCACAAAAGCTGCGCCCCAGATTGCGGCTGTAAGCAATAATAAAATTGAATTTTTAAATTTTAATTTTTCCATCATAAAACCTTAGCGGTACTGAATGCCTGCTGCAATTTCCTCTGCCTTATCCTTTCCCGAAAGTTTTTCCACAAGAAAAAGCCCAAGATCAATGGCAGTTCCCATTCCCCTGCTGGTAATGACATTTTCGTCTGCCACGACCTTATCCGTCACATGTTCTGCTCCCAAAAGATCCTTTTCAAATCCAGGATAACAGGTTGCCTTTCTACCCTGCAGGATATTCATGTGTCCGAAAATACTCGGTGCCGCACAGATTGCTGCAACGATTTTCCCTTTCTCATACTGTGCTCTCACCACAGATACCACTCTGCTGTCTGCTTCAAGATTCCGAGTTCCCGGCATTCCTCCCGGAAGGAATACCACATCCGCATCATCATATTCCGAATCTGAAATTAACTGTTCTGCTTTTACCGGAATCTTCTGGGCACTGGTAACCAGAAGTTCCTTAGCTACCGCAACAGTAACCACTTCGTGTTTTGCTCTTTTCAATATATCCACTACAGCCAGTGCCTCCACCGTCTCAAACCCTTCTGCAAGAAAAACGTATATTTTTGCCATTTTATTTCCTCCGCTTATTTCATAAATATTTTTTTAGTGTATAATATTATATGTTACCACATATTGAAAAAAAATAAAATAATTTGGAGGATTTATGGAAATAGAACGCAAATTTCTTATACAGGAAATACCTTTTTCCTTAACCGGATACAAATGCCGTACAATTGAACAGGCATATCTGAATACCGCACCGGTTGTACGCATCCGTCAGGACAATGATAACTACTATCTTACTTACAAATCAAACGGATTTCTTGAACGCGAAGAGTATAATCTTCCCCTTGATAAAACAAGTTATGAACATCTCCGCCAGAAAGCTGATGGCATCATCTTAACAAAAAAACGGTACGAAATACCTCTTTTAGACAAATACACTATTGAACTGGACATTTTCGAAGGTGCACATGCCGGTCTGATTCTCGCAGAAGTAGAATTTGCTACCCGAGAAGATGCCGAAAATTTTACTCCTCCTGACTGGTTTTCTAAAGATGTCACTTATCAGCCGGAATATTGTAACAGTAATTTGAGTAAAGGTTGATAAACAAACAAATTTATGATAAAATTGTACTAACAAAAATGCAAGATTTTATTCAGGAAGAGGAAGGTACCATTATGTTTATACGAAAAAAGTCATCAGAAAATGATACCAATGATAACCAGTTGCTTATGGATGCAATGGAACAGGTCATTTCCGGTAATTATGAGCCTGTTGATACCACGCAGTTTCAGAATCCCCTGCTTGCCGATAAATTCAACGAAGTCATAATGGCATTCAAAAAATCCAATAATAATTTCGTCATGCGAATGAATGAGGCAATGGAGCACATCGGAAACAGCTCCTACGTAAAGGAGATGATTGAACAGGTTACATCACAGACTGCCTCCATTCAGGAAATGACAGAATCCAGCAAGGACCTTGAATCTTCCATCAACAGTATTTCTGATGAAGTTAGTTTTATTAAGAACAATGCCCAGGCTGCCATTGAGGTATCCCAGAAAAGCGTTGATAACATGAATGAAACCATAACCTCCGTCAAGGAATCCGTAGATGAGATTAAGAGTATCAATGATAAGGTTCAGGATTTCCACGAGAAAATCGACCAGATTACCAAAATCATCGACATGGTAAAAAAGATTGCCAACCAGAGTGGTCTTCTGGCACTGAACGCTTCCATCGAAGCTGCCCGTGCTGGTGAAGCCGGAAAAGGTTTTGCAGTTGTTGCCAATCAGGTGAAAGAGCTTTCCAACAACACAACGCAGTCTGCTGAAACGGTTGTCCAGTATGTCTCTGAACTGCAGACAAGCATCAACGAACTGATTTCCCTGGTAAATAATACCACAGTCCATTTGGAAGCCGGAAATCAGAAAGTTTTGCAGTCCGTTCAGGATATCAACAGCATGAGCGAGCATATGAATCTGATTAACGACCGTATTAATAATATTTACGATGCCGTTAATACGCAATCGGATGTAACCAATACTTTCGTTAAGTCCATCGAATTGATTGCTGACAGCTATGAAACGCTCCAGCAGGATTGTGTTAATACCGGTAGTCATTTATACCGTATCGGACGTTACGTTGACACCACAAGAAGTGACATGGCAAGAGGATTCTCTGCACTTACCACTCAGGACTGGATTCGCGTATTCCAGATTGATCACCTTATTTTCACATGGCGTGTTTATAATAATCTTGCCGGGTTCGAGCATCTCAAGATTACCCAGCTCAACAATCCGAAGGGCTGTAAATTCGGAAAATGGGCCGGTGAGCAGACCGATCCTAAGATTATCAATAATTCCATTTTCAAGGAGCTTCTAAGCTACCATGAAGGTATTCACAAGCATGCATGCGATTCCTGGTATGCAGCAGAAGACGGTGATCGTGAAACTGCATTGAAACATTTCAACATGACCTATGACAGTTACCAGAAGTTCTTTACTACCATTAATAAATTTAAGGACTACATGAAATCCATTGGTTATGTTGATGAAACCGAAATCATAGTTTTCCGAAAATAGAAGAAGGTGTTAATTATGTTGGAAAAAGCAATTGAAGTTGCCCGCAGAGCATTAGCCGGTCAGTATTCTTCCAATGGAGAGCCGTATATCAACCATTCTTTACGAATCATGGATCAGATGTCCACAGAAACTGAAAAAATGGTTGCCGTACTCCACGATGTACTGGAAGATTCCCAATGCAGCATTAATGATTTAAAAGCATGCGGATTTCCAAGGGAAGTAATTGAATGCGTCGAACAGCTTACTCGTAACAATGATGTTACATATTTTGAATATATTGATGACATTTCTACCAATGACATCTGTTCAAAAATAAAACTTGCTGAAATTGAGGACAACAAGGATATTAACCGGGTTAATAAATTATCTTTTCAGACGTATTCCATTGATACCAGATGTAAAATGGTAAAGGATATTTTAAATAATCGCTGACATCACATCATTAAATTTTGTGGCATAAAATAAAAGCAGGTATTTTTTAAGAATACCTGCTTTTTATATGAGTTAATTTATCTTTGTATAATCTACCATCGGCAACTTTTTACAACATGCGATTGCAATTGCACCTGGGCCGATATGACAGGAAACGCTTAATGACAATGGGTCGGTCATTATATTCTGATCCGGATAAATTTTTCTTACTTCATCCCGGAAGATTTTAATCTCATCATCTCTGCCGGTATATGCCATCATGAGAACCATGTTGCTTAAATCTTCAGGAGATTCAAATCTGGTACGGCAATCCTTTTGTATTGCCTCTAACATGGTCGTCTTAGCCTGCTTAATGCTTCTTACCTTAGAAAAAGCATCCAGCTTTTCTCCCTGAATCTGAAGAACCGGCTTAATTTTAAGAATTGTTCCAAGCGCCGCTGCCGCCGGAGTAATTCTTCCACCCTTTTTTAAATACTTAAGTGTCTCCAATGTAATATAGATACTTGATTCAAATTTGTAATCTAACAGAATCTTCTGAATCTCTTCTGCATCCATTCCGTTATCCGCCATATACTTTGCCTCATACACAGTCTGTTTCTGTGTAATGGAAATACGCTGGTTATTAACAACAAAAACTTTGCCTTCATAATCTGCCGCAAGCATCATGGCCGTCTCACAGGAACCGCTCAATCCGCTTGACATCGGAATATGCACAATCTGATCATAATCCTTTAACACCTTATTCCATAAATCCAGCACATCTCCCACAGCCGGCTGTGAAGTAGAAATATCTGCATCATTTTCCAATTCCTGATAAAATTGCTCCTGGGTTAAATCTATATCTTCAAAATGAATCTGTCCATTAATAAAGAAAGGCATTGGAATAACAAATATTCCATTTGCTTCTGCCTCTTTCTGGGTTATTCCGCTATTACTGTCTGTTATGATTGCTACCTTGCTCACCTTAATACCTCCATCTGTAATATATGAAGATTTTAGCATAAAAAAATGCCCTGTTCAACGGGAATTTTGCCAGGTTTACACCATGTCATGCGGCTTTCAATACCACATTTTGCGGTACTATTTCTCATGCCTTGTCGCATTTATTCCCATTCATTTTCGTAGTTTTTCTCATATCCATAATAAAACCCGTAATGGCTACTACTATCCCAAGCAGACATAGTGCTGCAATCACCAGATATAGTTCTCCTCCTGTCTGCTTCTCAATAACCAATGCCGTCTCTTTGGACGAAGAAGCCTTGTTATCCAGAGTATTCTCCAACAGCCTGATTTGCTCCTGAACCTCTTCTAATGGAACTTTTTCTGAAACCGTTCCCATATTAAAGGCATTATAGACAACCACCGTCAAATGCTCTGTCACACACTGAGAATAATCCAGTTCAAATTCTACATAGGCTTGTCCCGCTTCCCATCTTCTTAGAGGTGTAAAATATTCTCCCCCATCAAAACTATATCCATAATATAGAATCGGATATTCTTCATCCGATGCCTCAATCCCAAACACTGCCTTCTGTCTTTCATTATCCATGGATACCAGCACCAGGCTGCATTCTGGAGGAGTTGTATCATTTTGCAGTGGTTCTTTGGGTTCTTCCGGTAATATCACTTCAAAATCTGAATAATCCACTCCTGTTTCGCTGCTCTTTAATCCTAAAAATTTTGCAGCTGCAACAGCATCCAGTTCCCCAAAACGAATGAGTGCTTCTTCACTCAGAAATTGTGAATCTTCCGGATTATCCATGTGACAGTGTTCAATAATTACTGCAGGAATGTCAAACTCTGCACCTCTGCGAAGCACTCCATAATAATCTGTTCCGTCCGTCTCCAGTTTTGTCTTGATTCCCCGGTTATAAATCCCCATTTCCTCAAATTCTTGCAAAAGAATTTCTGAAAATGCATACATTTCAGCATAATATCTTCCATAACTGGTCACCCATGTTTCTGCCCCATAAAAGTTATGGTTTCCGGATGCATTAAAATGAATGCAGAAAAAATAATCTGCTTCTACTTTATCCGCAAATTCTGCACGTTCTTTAATGGACATTTCATCCTCTGGCGAATCATGTGTCAGATATACCTTCACTCCGTCATACTTTTCCAGTTCCTCTGCCATGGTCTTCGCAACCACCATATTAATATCCTTTTCCAGCAATCCGTTATACTCTGCTCCTTTTTGTGAGCCTCCGTGTCCCGGATCAATGACAATTACAATATCTTTCTTTTGTTCATCCGCAGCCGCTTTCTGTACCGGTACCAGCATCATTAATACTGCCGCCATAACAATTATACAAATTCTAGTTCCTCTGTTCATTCTCTTCTCTCTTCATTCTTATATGATGATCATTTCGTCGTTCATTACGATATACTCAGTATACCATAAAATGCAATTAACCGACAATAAATAAGCATGTCCCATTGCAAGTAAATACAGGAAAAAGAAAAGCATGTACATCCTTTGACATACATGCTTATTATTTTATTATTTTTTTGCTTCTCCGATTGCCTCTTTTTGTTCTTTACGTTGCTTTTCCTTATAGAACTTCTTCTCTTTTTTCTTTCTTCGTGCATCCTGCATCTTTTTAGCTGCCAGCTGTCTAAGATAATTACAAATAAAAATCAAAACACATACAAGACCTACCGGTCCAATTAATTCAAAATATACGGCATGTCCTGCCAAATCTTCTTTAACCGTATTAAAATGATCACGATGTAGTATTATGTCGTTCCCATGATCTTCTTTTACAGCCTGCTGATAAAGCCGTTTCTCTTTAAAATATTCCACCACGTCCGGCCAGACTTTTCTTACAAAAAATACTGCAAGACAAAGCAAAATAATAACTCCGATTATAAATATTATATTTATCACCTTATTTTTAAACCACTTTGGCTGAACCGGCTTTTCATCAAAAACAAACTCTTCCTCATTCTGTATCTGTTCACTTTTTTCTTCGTTATTCTCAGACATGATTATCCTCCATAATGTAAAAAATGCGGATGACAGGAATCGAACCTGCACGGTCTCCCACTAGATCCTAAGTCTAGCGCGTCTGCCAGTTCCGCCACATCCGCATGATGGAAATATGCATAAAGCAATTCCCTCAGTATATCTTTTATCATTAAAATTGCGAAGACCAAAATCTTCGCAATTAATGAGTAGTGAGACATCCGGGATTCGAACCCGGGACACCTAGATTAAAAGTCTAGTGCTCTACCGACTGAGCTAATATCCCATATTTCTCTGACAACTGGGCTAGTTGGATTCGAACCAACGTGATGCAGGAGTCAAAGTCCTGTGCCTTACCGCTTGGCGATAGCCCATCACTGCGTCTTAAGACACAAAAGGGTGGGTACTGGGATTCGAACCCAGGGCCTTCAGAGCCACAATCTGACGCGCTAACCAGCTGCGCTATACCCACCATATTAAAAAATGTGCCAGAAGGGATTCGAACCCCCGACCCACGGCTTAGAAGGCCGTTGCTCTATCCAACTGAGCTACTGACACATAATACAGGCACCTGCCCTAAGTTCTACGCATTTACTCCATTTCGTAAATGAAGCGGGTGATGGGAATCGAACCCACGTATCTAGCTTGGAAGGCTAGTGTTCTACCATTGAACTACACCCGCATAAAGTCGGGGTGACAGGATTCGAACCTGCGACCTCTTGATCCCAAATCAAGCGCTCTAGCCAAGCTGAGCCACACCCCGTTATCAAGTTTTCACAAATATTTCATCCTGTATCACTCACAGCGCAATAATGATTATATTATAAGTGCTTTACATTGTCAACACTTTTTTTAATTTTTTATTTACATGTTTATCTGCACAGCGCAAATAATACTTTACAATATTTAATCCAAATAGTCAAGACTAAAATGTAATTTTTCTTCTTTATCCAATTCCATAAGAATGAAACTTCTCTTGTGGTTTGCCTGCCTTGGGTATGCCAGACTTCCCGGATTAATCAGATATAATCCGTTTTCCTGCCGAATGAGTGGTACATGGGTGTGTCCGAACATAACAATATCCATTCCCATTGTCCGACCCTCTTCCTCAAGAATATCCGTCCTATAATTCGCATAACTTCTATGTCCATGTGTCAGCAACGCTCTATGTGTTCCTATTTCAATAATTTCTTCACGGTTTAAATCCGTATGATAATCATTATTTCCCGCTACCATCCAGACTTTACATCCTGCATTTTCCCGAATATAGGATTCATCTCCACAGATATCCCCAAGATGAATCACCATATCCATTTGCCCTACTCTTTCAAAAACTTTCTGAATGGAGCTTCTCATTCCATGAGAATCGCTTATGATTAATGCTTTCATTATTCCATACCCAATTCCTTAATCAGTTCCTTTTTCATGAGTTCCAATGCTTTTCCCCTGTGACTGATTTTATTTTTCATTTCAGAGGACATCTGTGCCGTTGTCATCTGAAATTCCGGAACATATAATATTGGATCATATCCAAACCCATTCCCGCCTTTTTCTTCATAACCGATTTCACCCTCTATGGTACCTCTTGTTGTAAGTACTCTTCCATCCGGGAATGCTGCTGCAATGACACATACAAACCGCGCACTTCTTTCTTTTCCTTTTGCATCTTTTAAACGGTCAATAATGGACTGATTCTTAACTGCATAAGATGTTTCTTCTCCCATGTATCTTGCCGAATACACTCCCGGCTCTTTATTAATATAATCCACTTCAAGTCCGGAATCATCTGCCAGTACAAGTGTATTAGTCAGCTTACTGATTGTGGTTGCCTTAATGATTGCATTTTCTTCAAATGTCTTTCCATCTTCCACGATTTCAGTCTGAATCCCTGCTTCTTTTAAAGACACAACTTTCACCGGTAAATCCGAGAGTATCATTCGAATCTCCTTCATCTTACCTTCATTTGATGTAGCAAAAATTATCTTTTCCATCTTATCCTCACTTTATACTGTTCTTTCACTGTTTTTCTTAGGCGGTTTTGGTCCCATAAACTGATAAAAATATGTTTTCAGCATTCCATTATATATCTTACGGTTTTTATCTGCCTTGCGCCCCATATATTTTTCCGTATCTTCATATGATGAAATAATGTAAGCAGACCATGAATCCAGTTCTTTAAACCTTTTGCCCAGTGCACCATAAATTGCAGGCAAATCTTTCTTTTCTTCCAGCCTTTCACCATATGGCGGATTGGTAATGATAAACCCATATTTCTTTGGATGACTTAATTGTTCTACCGGTCTTTGCTGTAAATGAATTAAGTCTTCCACTCCTGCCATCCTTGCATTTTCCCTTGCAATTTTTATTACCTCTCCATCAATATCATACCCCTGAATATCAACGGTAATGTTCTTATTTTCAGACTCTTCTGCATCCTTTCGTACCGCTTCCCATTCACTTTGTGGAATAAGATTTGTCCATTGTTCAGCCGTAAAATTTCTTTTGAGCCCAGGTGCAATATTGGCAGCGATCATTGCCGCTTCAATTACAAAAGTTCCACTGCCACAAAAAGGGTCTACAAAAATCCTGTCTCTTCTCCACGGAGTAAGAAGTATCAGTGCAGCTGCAAGCGTCTCAGAAATCGGAGCTTTTCCGGCAGCCGGCCTGTAACCTCGCTTATGCAAAGAATTTCCCGTAGTATCAAGCCCTATGGTAACTTTATCTTTTAATATGGAAACCCGGATTGGATAATCATTTCCATTTTCCTGAAACCATTCTACATGATAGACAGACTTTAATCGTTCTACAATAGCCTTTTTTACAATTGACTGTATGTCCGAACTGCTAAACAATTTGCTGTTAATGGAATTTGCTTTAGTCACCCAGAATTTACCGTCAGAAGGAATATAATTTTCCCACGGAATCCTTTTTGTCTCTTCGAATAATTCCTCAAATGTAACAGCTTTAAATTCACCGGTCTTAAGCAACACTCTTTCCGCAGTTCTTAAGCATATATTTGCCCTGCAGACCGCCTCTGCATCCCCTTCAAAAGATACCTTGCCGTCCTCTACCTCAGAAATATCATATCCCAAATCAATAATTTCTCTTTTTAATACTGATTCCAGTCCAAAGTGACACGGTGCAACTAATGTATAATTGTCCATATTCTTCTCCTAATATAGTATATATGCATCAAACATATATACTATATTACTGAGATTTTTAACAGCTGTCAATCTTTGCAGAGTAAACTTCCTTTATATGCATTAATACCACCAACAACAGACTTCACCCTGTATCCATTTTTTTGCAATCTGGATGCTGCAAGCAGACTGGATGCACCACGTTCACAATACAAAATAATCATTTTTCCTTTTTCCAAATTAATGTTTTCAATATTCTCCAATTGAACATTCCTTGCACCACAGATATGCTTTTTTCTAAAATCTGCCTCATTTCTCACATCAATAATGATAACATCATTTCTTCTTGCGTAATTATCCAGTTCCCCAACAGAAATTGTTTCTATTTTCATTTTAATCACCTTTTATCCTATATTATATAGTATTAAAAAAACACTATTTTGTGATTTTTCCATTGCTTTTTCAATAAAAAAGCAGCCACCTTTCAGTGGCTGCCTGGCCGCAGATTTTCTTAATATCTGCAGTTCTTGGACTCATTTTCACTGCTGTTTTCCTGACTGTTCTTTGAGCTGTTCTGGCTGTTATTCTTAGAGTTATTCTGTGAGTTATTCTGGCTGTTATTCTGACTGTTATTCTGATTATTGTTCTTTGTATTATTCTGTGACATAATGAATACCTCCTTTTTTAATTACAGCTTTATTATGTGTAATTCTCCTTATCTTATTCATTACAAAGTCAAATTTTATATTCTTAATTTTTGGAATTTATTTCAAAATATTTTAGTTTTTTTCGATATCATCTTGCAAAGTTCGACAAGATAATATATAATTGCTATGTAAAATAAATTTCCCCCTTCATATATTTATTTTACAACCCCTTATTAATTATTTATACTCCCCTCATCGAAACTGTCAGGATTTCTCCATGGCAGTTTCTTTTTTTCTTAAAGAAAGGATGAATATTGCCACATGAGAAACAGAATATTAAATTACAGTCAAAAGATAAGAACGCTTATTACGGAAGACAAAGCCGACACCGACTGGAACCGGGTTCTAAATGATTTATTAATTCAGATAAGTTTTTTTCAGCACGAACGGCTGATACACCTGCTTGTTACCATTACCTTTGCACTGCTTGAAATAATCAGTATTGCCCTCTGCCTGTTTTGTAACACAATCATGACAATCTTATTATCACTTTTAATACTTTGTCTTCTTATTCCTTATATAAGACATTATTATTTATTGGAAAATGAAGTACAGAGAATGTACACCTACTACGACCGGATTCTGGAAAAAATCAAATAAAAAACCGGAAGAAAATCTCTTCCGGTTTAACGTGCGTGAGAAGATTCGAACTCCCGACACCTTGGTCCGTAGCCAAGTGCTCTATCCAGCTGAGCTACACGCACATATAAACAAAATAAGAAAAATAGCATCAAATGCTATCTTAAAAATTGAATGCCGCAGACCGGAGTCGAACCGGTATGGGAGATTAGTCCCGCAGGATTTTAAGTCCTGTGCGTCTGCCTATTCCGCCACTGCGGCATTTGGTAAAAACCAATGGGACCTACAGGGCTCGAACCTGTGACCCTCTGCTTGTAAGGCAGATGCTCTCCCAGCTGAGCTAAGATCCCGTTCATCAATATAAAATAAATATTAACTTTTAAAACGACCCGGATGGGGTTCGAACCCACGACCTCCGCCGTGACAGGGCGGCGCTCTAACCAGCTGAGCCACCAGGCCATATATTTAATTGATATTCTGCTCAGTGGACCCTCAGGGACTCGAACCCTGGACCGACCGGTTATGAGCCGGTTGCTCTAACCAACTGAGCTAAAGGTCCAAAAAGCCGACAATCGGACTTGAACCGATAACCTGCTGATTACAAATCAGCTGCTCTGCCAATTGAGCCATGTCGGCATATTATTTAGCATAATAGTCTAATGACTCCGACGGGAATCGAACCCGTGTTACCGCCGTGAAAGGGCGATGTCTTAACCGCTTGACCACGGAGCCATAACTCCTCCAGTTGGACTTGAACCAACGACATCATGATTAACAGTCATGCGCTCTACCGACTGAGCT
>JAQXXN010000120.1 GCA_029226085.1 Thermoflexaceae bacterium | reverse complement strand
GGGAAGAATCAGAAGCAGAAGGAAAGATGATGTTGTCCGGGAAGTCGTGCGCCTTTCAAAGAACGGTTATAAGGAAGTGGTTCTTACCGGTATCCATTTAAGCTCCTATGGACTGGATTTTAAGGAAGGAGAAAAGACACTTCTGATTGAACTCATCGAGGATGTAAGCCGGGTGGAAGGAATTGAACGAATCCGTCTTGGTTCACTGGAACCAAGGATTGTGACGGAAGAATTCGTAAAGAGATTGTCTGCCGTTACAAAAATTTGCCCACATTTTCATTTATCCTTACAAAGTGGGTGTGATGCCACACTAAAGAGGATGAACCGTAAGTATGATACCGCATAATATGAAAACGGATGCAGGATTTTAAGAAAATATTTTGGCAATCCGGCAATTACAACAGATGTGATTGTGGGTTTTCCGGACGAAACAGAGGAAGAATTCAAGGCAACAGTTGATTTTTTAAGAAAAATTCATTTTTACGAAATGCATATTTTTAAATATTCCCGGAGAAAAGGAACTGTGGCAGACAGAATGCCGGGGCAGATTCCGGATGCAATCAAGAATCGCAGAAGTGATGTTCTCATGAAGATTGAGGAAGAAATGTCGGATGAATACCGGATGTCTTATGTGGGAAAAAAATGTCTGGTACTTTTTGAAGAAAAGGTTACAATAAACGGTGAAGAGTATTATGTGGGACATACGGATACCTATGTAAAGACGGCAGTCAAATCAAGTCAGCCGCTTGAAAATGTTATTGCAGGCGTGGAAATTACGGGTAAGCTGACAAAGAACATCATGCTTGCCGGAATGAAAACGATTTGTTAAGGATTTATACTTGTTTTATTTACCATTTTATATTAGAATGTAGTATGGAAGTAAAGGACGTGATAATATGATGAATGATTTGACAAAAACACAGTTTATTCAGATAGAGACTTTTGGGGATTTATCTGTTTCAGAGATAATAGAGCGCGTTTATGTTGCACTGAAGGAAAAAGGCTATAATCCGGTAAATCAGATTGTGGGTTATATTATGTCCGGTGATCCTACCTACATCACGAGCCACAACAATGCAAGAAGCCTTATTATGAAGGTGGAAAGAGATGAGATTGTGGAAGAGCTTTTGAAGTATTTTATTAAAAATAAGGGATTATAGGAATGAGGATTATAGGACTGGATTATGGAAGCAGGACAGTGGGTGTCGCCGTAAGCGACCCATTGCTTGTTACTGCCCAGGGAGTGGAGACAATCATGCGGAAAGAGGAGAATAAGCTGAGGCAGACCCTTGCGCGGATTGAGGAATTATGCAGGGAGTATGAAGTGGACAGGATTGTGCTGGGGTATCCGAAGCACATGAATAATTCTGTGGGTGAACGTGCACAAAAGACACTGGAGTTTAGAGAAATGTTAGAAAGACGCACGGGGCTTTCTGTCATCATGTGGGATGAACGTCTGACCACGGTTTCGGCAGAGCGTGTACTCATGGAGTCCGGAGTGCGGAGAGAAAACCGAAAGGAATATATTGACAAGATAGCTGCAGTATTTATTTTGCAGAGTTATCTGGATAGTCTCATGATGGGTGGTAAATAATATGGAAAAGATTACGTTTGCCGGAGACGGCGATGAAACATTAGATTTTTATGTATTGGAAGAAACAAGAATTAATGGAGTGAATTATATTCTGGTTACGGAATCTGACGACGAGGAATCTGACGCAGATTGCTACATACTTAAGGATGTATCCAAGGATGGGGATGCAGATTCTGTCTATGAAGCAGTGGAGGATGACACGGAATTAGAGGCTGTAATGCGTATATTTGAAGAACTCCTTGAGGATACAGAAATAGTTAAATAGTATAGGAGAGTGTAATTTTGAAAAAAGTAAATAGTGAGTCAAAGCTTAAGATTATACCGTTAGGAGGTCTTGAGCAGATTGGCATGAATATGACTGCCTTCGAATACGAAGACAGTATTATTGTTGTGGACTGCGGTCTGTCGTTCCCGGATGATGACATGCTGGGAATTGATCTGGTTATTCCGGATGTTACGTATCTTAAGGATAATGCAGATAAGGTTAAGGGATTTGCAATTACTCATGGACATGAGGATCATATCGGTGCCATTCCGTATGTGTTAAAAGATATTAATGTACCGATTTATGCAACAAAGCTTACAATGGGTATTATTGAATTTAAGTTAAAAGAAGCGGAAATGGAGAAAAAGGTTAAGAGGAAGGTTGTAAAATACGGACAGTCCATTAATCTTGGGTGTTTCCGTATAGAATTCATCCGAACCAACCATAGTATTGCCGGGGCTGCGGCACTGGCAATTTATTCACCTGCGGGAATTGTTGTTCATACAGGTGATTTTAAGGTGGATTATACGCCGGTTTATGGTGCCCCGATTGATTTACAGCGTCTTGCAGAAATCGGCAAGAAGGGTGTGCTGGCATTGATGTCCGACAGTACCAATGCCTTAAAACCTGGCTTTACCATGTCGGAAAGCAGTGTTGGAAGGACATTTGATACATTATTTAACGATAACCGTGGAAGCAGGATTATTATAGCAACCTTTGCTTCTAATGTGGACAGGGTACAGCAGATTATTAATTCGGCTGTAAAATACGGCCGCAAGGTTGTTATTGAAGGCCGAAGCATGGTAAATATCATCGGCGTGGCAAAAGAGCTGGAATATATCAGTTATCCGGAAGGAACCATTATCGATGTGGAACAGATGAAGAATTATACCGATGACCAGCTGGTACTGATTACCACCGGAAGTCAGGGAGAGTCCATGGCGGCTCTTTCCAGAATGGCAGCGTCCCTTCACAGAAAAGTAACCATCCATCCGGGAGATACGGTAATCTTCAGTTCGACACCGATTCCGGGAAATGAAAAATCAGTTGCAAAGGTAATCAATGAATTATCCATGAAGGGAGCCAAGGTTATTTTCCAGGATACACATGTATCCGGTCATGCCTGTGAGGAAGAGTTAAAGCTGATTTATTCTCTGGTTAAGCCAAAGTATGCAATTCCGGTTCATGGTGAATACAGACATCTGGCTGCCAATGCAGAGATTGCAGAGAACATGGGAATTCCAAAAGAGAATATTTTTGTCATGTTTAAAGGTGATGTCCTGGAACTGGATGAGGAATCCGCACAGATTACCGGTACCGTTCAGACCGGAGCGATTCTCGTGGATGGTCTTGGCGTTGGTGATGTAGGTAATATCGTGCTGCGGGATAGACAGAATCTTGCTGAAAATGGTATAATCATTGTGGTAATGACACTTGAGAAGCATTCGAACCAGCTCCTTGCAGGACCGGATATTGTTTCAAGAGGATTTGTCTATGTAAGGGAATCTGAAAATCTTATTGAAAATGCCAGAATGGTTGTGGAAGAAGCAGTTGAAAACTGTTTATACAGAAATGTAACAGACTGGGGTAAGATTAAGAATGTTGTTAAGGATACCCTTAGTGATTACATGTGGAAAAACTTAAAGAGAACACCTATGATTCTTCCGATTATCATGGAGGTGTAGTGCAGATGAGCCGTGTGGATGAATTAGCATCAGAACTTGCAATGGCGATTGTTGAGAGTGAGGAATATAAAAACTTCATACAATGCAAAGAGGAAATTAGTAAAAATCCGCAGTTGTTCCAGGCTGTCAATGAACTTCGCAGACATAATTTTGAGCTGCAGAATTCAGAGGAGGTCAAGGACATGTATGATGAAGTGGTTAAAATATTTGATAAATATGCATATATTAGAACGAATACTTCGGTAAACCGCTTTTTGCGTGCGGAATTAAGTGTGTGCAGAATGGTTCAGGATATTCAGCGCACCTTAATTGAGAATATGGATTTTGAAGTGGATTTTCTGGAATAATTCACAAAAGGGAGTGTTAGCATGGGAAAATCAAGTACAGACAGCATAAGTTCCGTCGTAAGAACAGTGATTAATATTTCAATAAACATTCTTGTGGTTGCAATCGTAATGATGCTCATATACACATATGCAGGGAAGGCATATGAATTTGGAAAGGAAATATTCGATGATACGGCAATAGATACGACAGAAAATGCCAGATCCGTTGTTGTGACGATTCCGAAGAATGCCTCCAATTCAGATGTGGCAGGTATCATTGCGAAAGCAGGACTCGTGGAAAATAAAAATGTTTTCTTGATTCAGCTCATGCTTTCGGAATATAAGGATGAAGTGGTTCCGGGAACCTACACATTGTCAACGGCTGATACACCAACGGAAATCATGATAGAAATATGCAAAATGACAGAAGACGCAGAAGAGGATGAGAAAAAATGATAATCGATGAGAGAATGGTGTCATTTATTAATTCATTTGATTCGGGTGACAGTGAAATTGTTGAGGAAATCGAACGGCAGGCCATTGCCGGGCGGGTTCCGATTATCAGACAGGAGATGGGAAGCCTGCTTAAGGTACTGATTGCCTTAAAAAAACCGTCCAGAATCTTAGAGGTTGGGACGGCGGTAGGTTACTCATCTATTCTTATGGCCGAAAACATGCCGGAAAACTGTACGATTACAACCATTGAAAAATATGAAAAAAGAATACCCATAGCAAGGGAAAACTTTAAAAAAGCCGGCTATGAGGACAGGATAACATTGTTGGAAGGTGATGCCCTGGAGGTTATGCAGGGACTTT
>JAQXXN010000119.1 GCA_029226085.1 Thermoflexaceae bacterium | reverse complement strand
GATTTTTATCCGGATGCACCGGAAAACGGACTTTATATTTTGCCGGAAGATGCACCGGTTGGCGGCAATGCCGTAAGTTATCTTGGACTTGATGATACCGTATTTGAATATGAAATTACATCCAACAGGGTAGACTGTTATAGTGTTATCGGTATCGCAAGAGAAGCAGCAGCTACCTTTGACAAGAAATTTGTTCCTCCGGTTATTACAAAAACCGGCAATAATGAAAATGTCAATGATTTTATTAAGGTTACTGTGGAGGCAGAAGACCTTTGTCCAAGATATACGGCAAGAATGGTAAAGAACATTAAGCTTGCACCGTCGCCGGAGTGGATGCAGAGACGCCTTGCGGCAAGCGGAATCCGTCCGATTAACAATATTGTCGATATTACCAACTATGTGATGGAAGAGTACGGACAGCCGATGCATGCCTACGACATGGATACCATTGCAGGCAGTCAGATTATTGTACGCCGTGCAAAGGATGGAGAGGAGTTTGTCACACTGGATGGCCAGACAAGGAAATGTGATTCATCCATTTTAATGATTTGTGACAGTGAAAAGGCAATCGGCATTGCCGGTATTATGGGTGGTGAAAATTCCAAGATTACCGATGATGTTAAAACAATGCTTTTTGAGGCGGCAACCTTTGACGGAACCAATATCCGTCTTTCCTCCAAGAAGATTGGTCTTAGAACCGATGCTTCCGGCAAGTTTGAAAAGGGTCTTGACCCGAATACGGCAGAAGAGGCAATTAACAGGGCATGCCAGTTAATTGAAGAATTAGGCGCCGGTGAAGTTGTGGGCGGTATGGTTGACGTTTATCCAAAAAAGAAAGAAGGAAACCGTGTGAAGTTCGAGCCGGAGAAGATTAATGCACTTCTTGGAACCAGCGTACCGGCAGAAGACATGATTGGATATTTTAAGAAAATTGACCTTGGATTTGATGAAGCCACACAGGAAGTTATTGTTCCGTCATGGAGACAGGATTTGCATGTAATGGCAGATCTTGCAGAGGAAGTTGCAAGATTTTACGGATATGCCAATATCCCTACCACACTTCCGTCCGGCGCATCATCCGCAGGCAAGCTTTCCTTTAAGCTTACCGTGGAAAAGGTTGCAAGGGAAGTTGCCCAGTATTGTGGATTTTCACAGAGTATGACCTATTCTTTTGAGAGTCCGAAGGTATTTGATAAGTTACTTCTTAGTGCTGATGATGAACTTCGAAAGACGGTAACCATTTCCAATCCGTTAGGGGAAGACTTCTCCATCATGAGAACCATTCCGTTAAACGGTATTCTTACATCACTTTCGACCAATTATAACAGAAGAAATAAGAATGTAAGACTTTACGAACTTGCTAATATTTATCTTCCGAAGGCACTTCCGTTAACCGAGCTTCCGGATGAGAGAATGCAGTTTACTCTCGGAATGTATGGGGACGGAGATTTCTTCACCATGAAGGGCGTGGTGGAAGAGTTCTTAAGCCAGGCTGGAATGGATAAAAGAATAACCTATGACCCGAAGGCTGGCAAGAATTTCCTTCATCCGGGGCGCCAGGCAAATATAATCTATGATGGAACAATCATCGGTTATCTGGGTGAGATTCATCCGGATGTGGCAGATAATTACCAGATTGGCGAGAGAACATATGTGGCAGTAATCGACATGCCATCCATCATGGATAAGGTTTCTTTTGATATTAAGTATGAGGGACTTGCAAAGTTCCCGGCAGTCACAAGAGACATCAGCATGGTTATGCCAAAGGAAATTCTTGTGGGTACAGTGGAAGAGGTTATTGTAAAGCGTGGCGGAAAGCTTCTGGAAGATTATAAGTTATTCGACATCTATGAAGGCACACAGATTAAGGAAGGATATAAGTCCGTTGCTTATTCCATTACATTCCGTTCTAAGGAAAAGACCCTTGAGGATAAGGATGTAAATGAAGTAATGGAAAAGATTCTGAAAGCACTTTCTGAGCTGGGAATTGAACTGAGAGGATAAGGAAATAGCATGAAAAAGGCTGCAGGGTATATCATAACAATCATTTTACTGATAAATTTCATATGTATTCATACCGTGCAGCCTGTTCTTGCGGCTGATACGGAAAATTATACGGTCAGAATCGGGCTTGTGAGCACTTATGGGGATGTAAACTCCATTACCATTAAGAATTCTTCTGTTGTAATGGGATATGAGACAGACGGAAGTTTTGTGGAGAATATGACATTAAACAGTACAGATGGATTTACCGTTGTGCCGGATAACAGTTATTGTTATGGCTCCGTTATGGTTTATGATTCGTATGAGGCTGTGATTTCTGTCCTGTCAGGATTTAAGACAGGCAGTGAGTATCTTATCCCGGCAGTACAGGGAAACGGTGCATACCGCATTTACATCAGCGCAGATTCTGCGGTTACGGCGGCAACACTTGCTGCTTCCCTTGAGGCAGAGGGAAAGGTCAAATTCGAAGCGGTAGCCAACGAAGCAAAGTATCGCATGAAAATGACATGGTCAGAGGGAAGTCTGCTGATTGACGTGGATTCTTCCAATCTTTATCCGCAGTTTATGGCAGGAAGTGTAAATGAAGCCGGGGTACGTGTCATTGATCTGGGAGAAAGACAGTATCGCGGAAGAATGGAAATCGGAAGGTTTGGTGGTTCTGCAAATCTTACGGCTGTCAGTGTGGTCAACATGGAAGACTATCTTTATGGTGTCATTGCCTGTGAGATGGTGCCAAGCTGGGAATTGGAGGCACTAAAGGCGCAGGCTGTTTGTGCAAGAAGCTATGCCTACGCCATAGACAAGAGAAATGTGGTCTTCGGGGCGGATAACGGATATGCACTTTATGATACCACAAGAAGTCAGGTATATAAGGGCTATGGTTTTGAAACAGAAAAGACTAATCAGGCAGTGGATGAAACCCGGGGACAAATGATTTATTACCGCGAAAATGTGGTAAAAGCATTTTTCTATTCCACAAGCGGAGGACATACGGCAAACTGTGAGGATGTATGGGATGTACCACTTACTTATTTCCGTGGTGTTGCGGATAATACAGAGCTTCATCAGGAAAAGGCACCATGGATTGCCGTTAGGACAAAGGGTGAAATTGCTTCAGCCTTAAGTGAGGATGGAATTAATATTGGAACCATTAACGGATTCTCCACACAGATTCGTTCGGAATCCGGCAGGATTTATCAGTTAAAGGTTAACGGAAGCAATGGTACAACACTGTTATTAAAAGAAAATATTAGTTCCACATTTTCACTGCCAAGTACCAAGGTGAAAATAATTAAATACGGTGATGTGCCGGATCGTGTCGTGGTGCAGGGAGATGACGAGACTGTGGAAAAGCAGATTAGTACATCCTATATCATAAGCGGTAATGGAAATATTGCAATGGCAGATTCCTCGCTGGAACAGTATATTGTCATTAGTGATGATAATCTGACTAATTTTCCAAAGACATCACCGGCGGATGCGGATACGTTTTATTTTGCTGGCATGGGATATGGACACGGCGTGGGATTAAGCCAGTCCGGTGCCCAGAGTCTTGCATTGCAGGGATATGACTATGAATATATTATCCATCATTATTACAATAAGGTGGAGATACGATAAAAGGTGAAAAAATGGAACGAAAAGATTTCTATTATGATCTTCCGGAAGAACTGATTGCACAGGACCCGCTTGAAGATCGTTCCGGTTCCAGACTTCTGGTATTAAATAAAAATACCGGAGAAATGGAACACAGGATATTTAAGAATATTGTAGATTATTTAAGACCAAATGACTGCCTTGTGATTAATAATACCAAGGTTATTCCGGCGCGTCTTATGGGAGAAAAGGAAGGAACCGGAGCCGTCATTGAAGTTCTTCTTTTAAAAAGAAGGGAAAATGATGTCTGGGAAACGCTTGTAAAACCGGGTAAGAAAGCAAGAGTCGGCGCAAGAATTTCTTTTGGCGGCGGAAAACTTGTAGGAGAAGTCGTTGACGTGGTCGAGGAAGGAAACCGTCTCATTCATTTCGAATATCAGGGAATTTTTGAAGAAATTCTGGATGAACTGGGACAAATGCCGCTGCCTCCGTATATTACCCAAAAGATTCAGTACAAGAACCGTTACCAGACAGTTTATGCAAAGAATGAGGGTTCGGCGGCAGCACCTACTGCCGGACTTCATTTTACACTGGACTTACTGGAACAGATAAAGAAAATGGGAGTAACCATTGCCAGTGTAACACTTCATGTAGGTCTTGGAACCTTCCGTCCGGTAAAAGAAGATAATATTCTGGAACATCACATGCATTCCGAATATTACTGCATTGAGCCGGAAGAAGCAGAGAAAATCAACCGTACCAGAAAAAACGGAGGAAGAATTATTTGTGTGGGAACCACGAGTTGCCGTACCATTGAGTCGGCGGCACTTTGTGATGGAACTGTTCCGGCAGGGAGCGGCTGGACGGAGATATTTATTTATCCCGGATACCGGTTCAAGGCGATGGATTGCCTGATTACCAATTTTCATCTGCCGGAATCAACGCTTATCATGCTGGTTTCTGCACTGGCAGGAAGGGAAAATGTGTTACATGCGTACAATGAGGCTGTTAAGGAACGTTATCGTTTTTTCAGCTTTGGAGATGCCATGTTTATAACGGATGAGGACATACAGTAAGCAAAAGAGTGGCATGTCAGAATTATATAAAGAGAAGAAAACCGGAGTTTTGGAGCTGATTGAAAGCTGCCTTGATTCCGGTTTTTTGTGTTTCTTTTAAAATATAATTATTGCAAAATACCCCATAGGGGTATATAATAATTTATCGGAAAGGAGAAATACTATGAAGGAAGACGGAAAAAATCAATGTTGTTGTACGAATAAAAAGAAGCATCGAAGTGAAAAAGAGTATAAGGATTTATCGAATCGCTTAAGCCGGATAGAAGGACAGGTACGTGGTGTAAAGACAATGGTGGAGAATGATGCATATTGTGTGGATATTCTGACACAGGTCTCTGCAATTAATGCAGCATTAAACAGTTTTAATAAGGTTCTGCTTGCCAGCCATATCCGTACCTGTGTGGTAGAACATGTACGTGAAGGCAATGATGAGGTAATTGATGAACTGGTAAATACCATGCAGAAGCTTATGAAATAACACTGCCCGGTATAACAGCAGAAAGGAGTATGCAATGGAACAATATAATGTAACCGGAATGAGCTGTGCTGCCTGCTCTGCGCATGTGGAGAAGGCGGTCGCAAAAGTTGTGGGTGTAACTTTTGTGTCGGTAAGTCTTTTGACAAATTCCATGGCAGTGGAAGGAAGCGCATCGCCGTCTGATATTATTACAGCCGTGGAAAAGGCAGGATATGGTGCAACTCTTAAGGACAGAGGAAAAAAGCCGGAAAATGCGGCAGAAACCATAAGCAGTGAAGATGCATTAATGGACAGGGAAACTCCGAAAATCAGGAAACGGCTGGTGGTTTCACTGATGTTTCTCATCCCATTAATGTATTTTTCCATGGGCCATATGATGTGGAACTGGCCGCTTCCTGAAGGACTTTCGGATAATCATG
>JAQXXN010000118.1 GCA_029226085.1 Thermoflexaceae bacterium | reverse complement strand
TCTCCGATTCCTTCCGCCAGTACCGTACCTCTCATGATGCAGAACGGCACGTCTGCTCCGATACGCACACCCAGCTTCATTAGCTCATCCCTGGATGCCCCGATCCTAAACAGCCTGTTGATTCCAACCATGGTAGCCGCTGCATCTGAACTGCCGCCAGCCATTCCCGCCGCTACAGGAATGAACTTTTCCAGTTCAATGTCAAGGCCTGAGGTAATCCCATATTCCTCCATCATCAGCCTGGCCGCCTTATACATCAGATTGTCTTCATTGGTGGGAAGATAGGGTCTGTTGGTCGTAATCCGTATTCCAGGTTCTTTGCTTTTTTGGATGATAACACCGTCATACAGATTAAGACTCTGCATTATCATCCGGACTTCATGATAGCCGTCTTCTCTTTTTCCCGTTACATCCAGTCCCAGATTAATTTTTGCTCTTGCTTTTAAACGAATACTATCCATAAATGCTTCCTCTATGCTTCATAAGTTAAATTATACTGATTATATTGTATTTTTTCAAGTACAATTACCATGATTTTGTATACAAAATCATGGTAATTTTGATAAATCATGGTCATTGACCGGGGCATCCTCATCACCTCCGGTAACTGTGGCATCCGCATCGCCCCCTCGTATGGAAACATCTCCATCACCCCCGGTAACTGCGGCATCCGCATCGCCTCCTCGTATGGAAGCGTCTCCATCACCTCCGCTAACTGTGGCATCTGCATCGCCTCCGGAATTTTCCTTGGCATCTTCTTCCGCCAGAATAAGGGCATCCATGTCATTATCCCATAGATTTTCAAAATCCGGTTCTCCTTCCTCCGGTTCATATGGAACTTGTGCCAGATCCGTAAGCACGGTATTTATCTCCGGTTCAACCCTGCTTCCTTCCGTAAAAGTTTTTGGAATTAATCCGTAATGAATCTTTTCCATATAATCATGCCAGATGGTACATGCCAGATTTCCATTTTCCATACTGATTTCTTCCGGCGAATCATATCCAACCCATACTCCGGTAGTATAATATGCCGTGTAACCTACAAACCACATATCTTTATTCGAATTGGTCGTACCTGTCTTTCCTGCGGCTTCATGCCCGGTAAGCTGTGCTCTCTGGCCTGTTCCTTCTTCCACAACCGTCCTCAGCATGGATGTCAGCTGTCTTGCCGCATTTTCCGTGTAAACATATATCTGTTTCTGTTCTGTCTTTCCATTATCCACAGGCGTATTGGATATCGTGCGGATACAGCTAGGTGGATTATATACTCCGTCATTATAAATGGCATGAAATCCCGCCGTCATTTCTTCTGTGGAAACACCGTATGTAAATCCGCCCAGTGCTCCGGACATATATTTTTTATCCATATATACTTTCTTAAATCCGAGCCGCATCAGATACTCACACCCCGTCTGTGGTGTAATAAAACGGTATATCTGCCATGCAATGGTATTTTTAGAGCTTCTGACTGCATCCCTTAATGTAATTTCTCCCGCATATGCTCCTCCTGCATTTTTCGGCCCGTTTACATCATACATATCATATACCTTTTCTTCCGTGGAATGCCCCATGCACAAGTACGGGCCGTACACATTCAACGGTTTTATTGCACTGCCCGGCTGACGGAAGCTCTGATATGCACGGTTAAATCCATATCCGAAAGAATTCTCCGTCCGCCCTCCCACAATGGCAGTTACCAGTCCGGTTTCATTATCTATTGTAACAGCCGAAGCCTGCAGGGGATTATTTTGTATTTCTTTCGTTTCTCCCGTAAGATACATGGCATATTCAGTATCATTTTCGGCAATGATCCGGTCTACATTTGCCTGCAATAAGTCCTGCATGTTCATGTCAATGGATGTATAGATATAATATCCTCCGGAATATAATGCCTGCTGATAATAGGTATACCATGCATCATAGGATTTATCATAATTTTCCAGCTCCTCTTCGGTTGCAAAATCATTTTTAAATACAAATCCGTTCTGTTCCATCAAATATCGCACTGCACAGTAAGTTACATAAGTATAGACATAGGAATCCGCAGTCGAAGTGTTCCATTCCTGCTTCCATACATTTTTATCAAAATCCAAAACAAACGGATTCGCTTCATCTCCCGAAAGCAGAAGATAATCCAAATCTTCTATTTTCCCGTTCTCATGGAGCTTTTGTAAAATCAGTCTGGAACGTTCAACTGTATTATCCTCATGAAGAATGGGATCATACCGTGACGGATTATTAGGTATTGCCGCCAGAAAAATACACTCTCCATTGGTAAGCTCCGATACCGATTTATTCAGATAACCTTTTGCAGCAGCCTCCACACCGTAGTATCCATTGCCAAAATATATATTGTTAAGATAAAATTCCAGTATTTCATCTTTGGAATATTTATCTTCTAATTCCATTGCCATAAATGCTTCCAGTATTTTTCTTTCCCAGTTCACATCCTGATTCAGATAAATATTTCTGGCAAGCTGCTGTGTTATGGTACTTGCTCCCTGCACAATCTCGTCTGCATTATAATTGGCAACAGCAGCCCTTATTACCGCTTTCACATCTACTCCAAAATGGGAGTAAAACTCCCGGTCTTCCATCACAATAAAAGCATCCCTTAATATCTGGGGAATCTCATCTATTTCAACATAATAAAGGTCTTTTTCTCCTGAATAAGTCAACAGCACTTCATTATTGCAATCATACACAACACTCGTCCTGCTTTTGGTAAAATCCGAACTGTCTCCTGCCTGAATTATGACTTCTGCCTGCTCTTTTAATTGCATTAATTCCTTTAAGACGGGCATAAAAATGCAAGCTGCAGTCAAAAGCATGACTGCAGCAATCCCCAGAATCGTTATCAGGATGTACTTTCTGATTTTCTTCATCTTTTTTCCCTTTATCTTTCCCACCTATTGCAGTACCAGAAAAACATTATCCCACTGGATAAATTTTTTGCTTGCCGTGTCGCGGTCCAGTGTTACCGATTGTTTCAGTTCCATGTCATAATATATGATACTGTTATTGTCATAATCATAAATATAGACAAATTTATCTTCTCCCATTCTGGCCGCCACAATTTTTCCAACACTTACATAGTACAGAATATTATCCATATTGACACCAGTCAGGTTATATTGATAATTCATCGGATTCACAGTCGTATTTTCCGGATCCCATGTAATGGTGGTATTACCTTCCGTCTTCTTCCATGCATATTCCCCATTTTGTTTCATGACAAATCCATGATAACCTGCTGCCAGACTAATTGCCTTGCGTAACGTGGTAAATTTGCCCAGCCATTCTCCATGTCCATAAACCATGTAATCTGCATCAAACCGATATTCCGTTTCTAATGCATAAGATTCCTGTTCCATGAACTGTATTTCTTTTGCGTATCTTACATTGACATTTGCCATATCACCCGATGAGGTCGGAATATTTAAATACAGCTCCTGTTCTCTTGCCGATGTGGTTACCACTTCCGTATAAATACTTCTGCTGCCACTGTTTTCCTCTTTATTCAGAAGCTGGTCAATGCTGGTACTTTCAAATGTTCCGTCTTCCTTTTTTGTGACTCTCCAGAGATTCACCCGCATTCCGTCTATTTCTGCGGCATAAACATATGTTCCTTCTTCGAAATACCGTTTCATTACAACATACTCATCACTTAAAACAACAATGGAATACATTGGAAAAAGGGCATTAAACTGTTCACCGGACGGTACATCTTTTTCATCTGCCATTCCATATACAAGGTCATCCCCAATATATCCGATTATCTTAAGATAGTCTGTATTTTTTCCTCCTCCATAGCTAAGCCCTGTTATAACCTTTTCACTTCCCATGGCAAAATCATAAATCCTAAGGACCTTATTAGAATCTGTTGTATGACTTTCATGATATGCGATTTTACTTCCGGACTCATTTACGGCGTAAGTTTCATCATACAGCTGATCCGTAATCAGCATGTATTCCCCACTGATTAAATCAATGGAATATAGATACTGATTAATTTTTACATAGTAAGTATCTCCACTAATATAGGAAACATCACCTACGTTGCCCCTCATTAGATTGTATGGAACATTAACAGGAATAAATACATATTCTTTAACAATATTATCGGAATAATTGTAGTGAAAAAGCGAAATACCCATCTCTCCATCATGTTCACCGCCATTCATGTAACCACAGACAGAAAACCATGCATTTCCTTCACTGCCAACCTCAATAATCTTTATTTCATAATCATCTTCTATTTCCCTTCCGCTATAATCCCCGGAAGATGAAAATGAAAATGCATTGGTAAATTTATTATCCGACCTGGAATAACACCATAAATTTCCGTTCTGGACAAAATAGGAAAACTTACCCGTTTTATCGGCTTTTGCCTCTATGTCCGTAAGTTCACTTTTGATTCCCAGATTAATCCTTCCGCTGGCCTGCAGATCATTATAAGCGTCAAAAATCTGGTCTGCTTCTCTTTCATAATCCATGAGATAAATGGTATCGGATGTCTGGCGTATTCTGTAATAATCCTTTACCGAATATGCTTCATATTCAACGCTGCTGGAAGAAGTCACCGCACGGTAAGACAGACTAATCTGAGCAGATGTCGGCGTAATTTCCCAAATAGTCGGTACAACATTGCCTTCTATTCTTGGCGACAGATTTCCCCAGCCAATCTGTGCTTTGGTGGAATATATGCTGACACGCCCGTAATTGGTATTATCGCCTGTTTCATTGGTTTCAATCCATTTACTGATATTTCCCAGCTGGTCCTTATTGTAAGTATAACCGTTAAATGTAAGAACAAAATCCAGCTTTTCATCCACTTTCAGATTATCTTTCCATACGATTCTCTCATAATACTTAATGTTCTGTTTTTTATCTGTATTAATTGTTATGGTAAGAAGATATTCCTTATCCTTCTGAATGAGATTCTTAATGTTAAGAACCGCACTGACATAATCTTCCTGTGTGACAATATTTTTTACAACGGTATCCTCAAGAAGCTGGTCCGTCTCAATATCCCTTACCTGATAAGAAATATCCCGGATTCTTGCTCCATAGTTATAAAATGATATATTCAGGCTACGGTCTTCATATAGCGGCGTAATTCCGTTATAAATGTTCCTTGCCCCCACATCTGCTGCATAACCGTAAGCCGGATTAATCAGTGTCCCATTTTCCGTCTGCATGTAAAGCATCGGTATCTCAGTTGCCTTAAATGTGGTAAACATTGTTTCATTCTGTACTGAACGTCTTGAGACATAAGTGGCAATAATTGTTGCAATAAAAGCTATTCCAAGAACTATTGACTTAAAAAATACTATTCTTCGTTCCATTCTATTTCTAACCCTTTTTTCTAATCATTTAATATCCCATCTTCCCTAAGCAGCCGATGTAGCGTCAAATCAAGTGAGCAGGATGCTTCCGTATCAAATTCCCCGCATTTCTGATACATGTTCTTTCTACTTCTATCCTTAACTGCTCGAATCAGCAGATTCTTCGGAGTATGCTCCATGTCGATAAACTCTAATATCTGAGTTTTATATCCGCACCGTTCCAAAAGATTTGCCCGGACTCCGTCCGTGATAAGCGCTGCCATTCTTTCTTTGATGATACCGTATTTAAAAATCTCATCCAGCTCTTTATTCTGAATCTGCCTGTTGGCCTCATGCTGGCAGCACGGAACCGATAATATAACATCTGCATCCCATTTTACTGCCTTATATAAGGCATAATCTGTTGCGGTATCGCAGGCGTGCAGCGTTACTACCATGTTAACCTTATCTGTTCCGTCATAGGATGCGATATCTCCCGTGAGAAATTCAAGCTCCGTATATCCATATTTTTTTGCAAGCTCCTCACAGTGCTTTATTACATCCTTTTTTAAATCCAGGCCAATAATCCGGATATCATAGCCCTTTAAAACCCGGAGATAGTAGTACATTGCAAAAGTCAGATAGGATTTTCCACATCCAAAATCAATAATTGTCTGTCTGGTATTCTTATCCAGCTGCGGCAGTATGTCTTCAATAAACTCCAGGAAGCGGTTAATCTGGCGGAATTTATCATACCGGGCATGAACCACTTTCCCCTCCCTTGTCATGACTCCAAGGTCAATAAGAAACGGAACCGGCGTTCCTTCTTCCAGAATATACTGCTTGCTCCTGTTATGACTAAGAGGCGCCTGAATTCTTTTTGTCATAGATTCTTTCTTATATTTTACAGTCAGGTTTCCTTTCTTTCCGGAAAGCACGGATGCACTCTGCCCATCAGCCAGAAATTGCCCCTGCTTGTAGTCATGAATCATCCAGTCCCTAAGCTTTATCCGGATGGTATCTTCATCATAATTTTCATGAAGCACCTGTTTTCCCACATAGCTTGTCGCCTGGAAATACAGTTTATTCTGAATTAATACCGGGCGGATCTTTATCTTGGTCAAAACCTCACCATCTGCTTTTTCCTTATTCTTTGGATTACTGATTATGATATCCACAAGGTCTTTATTTATAAATTTGTCCAATATATCATTAAAATCCATTCTGTCCACTCATTTCATCAAAATGTACTATGTTATCCTGAATTGTAATTATAACAAGTTTTGATGAATGTTGCAATGTGGTCTTATAGGTGATTGGGGAGGGATTGGAGTGGCATAGGGAAATCCATTTCCCAGAATCCCTATGCCAATCTCGTTCCCAAATCATTCTTGAAAGTGCTTTGTAATACC
>JAQXXN010000117.1 GCA_029226085.1 Thermoflexaceae bacterium | reverse complement strand
GCCTTCTTTGTACTTCCGGCAAAGCTCTGCGCCGAGCTGGATATGAGATCCTTCCATTTCATGATCCACTGCTTTTCCAATATCATGCAGCAGACCGGCACGTTTTGCAAGTCTCACATCAAGTCCCATCTCAGCTGCAAGCAGACCGGAAAGCTGCGCAACCTCGATAGAATGCTTTAACGCATTCTGTCCATAACTGGTTCTAAACTTCATCTTACCAAGTAAACGAATCAGTTCCGGGTGAATTCCATGTACACCAACCTCAAGGGCTGCGGCTTCACCTTCCTCACGAATTAATGTTTCAACCTCTTTTTGAGCTTTTTCAACCATTTCCTCAATACGGGCTGGATGAATACGACCATCTACAATCAATTTTTCAAGAGCAATTCTTGCAATCTCTCTCTTAATTGGATCAAAGCCGGATAATACAACAGCCTCAGGAGTATCATCAATAATCAGTTCTACACCGGTTAATGTCTCAAGAGTACGAATATTACGTCCTTCACGTCCGATAATTCGACCCTTCATCTCATCATTCGGTAGCTGTACAACTGAAATTGTCGTTTCTGCCACATGGTCGGCAGCACACTTCTGAATAGCTGTAACAACATATTCTCTTGCTTTCTTTTCGCATTCTTCTTTTGCTCTGCTATCAGCTTCTTTAATCATGATAGCAGTATCATGTTTAACTTCTTCTTCAACAGTTTTCAAAAGATATTCTTTTGCCTGTTCGGAGGTAAGACCAGAGATTCTTTCCAGTTCCTGCTGCCTCTTAGCACTAAGTTCTTCAACAACCTGCTTTTGTTTATCGAGTTCTTCTTCCTTTCGGGTAATACTCTGGTCACGCTTTTCAACAGCTTCTATCTTCTTGTCCAGAGTTTCCTCTTTCGAAAGTACTCTCCTCTCATAACGCTGTAACTCTGCACGTCTTTCCCTGGTTTCTTTCTCAAGCTCGTTCTTTGTCTTTAAAGACTCTTCCTTCGCTTCAAGTAAAGCCTCTCTCTTCTTTGTCTCTGCAGTCTTTAACGCCTCATCAATAAT
Organism: Thermoflexaceae bacterium; assembly: GCA_029226085.1. Taxonomy (GTDB): domain Bacteria; phylum Bacillota; class Clostridia; order Lachnospirales; family Lachnospiraceae; genus MGBC120314. Next base: position 2,908 of record JAQXXN010000117.1, on the reverse strand, counting down.
CTTATGCGCTCTATTCTCAGCACTTTCGATTTTCTTATTATCAGAAGCTTTATGTACTGCATTCGAGATAAGCCAGGTAACTGCAACAGATAAAACAAGCGTCACTACAACAGCAATGATGATACTTGTCACTGGCACAGGAGCACCTCCTTATTTAGTTTTCATTGTACAATATACAACAGATTAATTTTACATTATAATAAACAAATAGTCAAGTGAATTGTGCATTTTTCACAAAAAATAAGTAAAAATTTCCCTCAATTCAAAACCGTCTTACGAATCCTGTCAAAATCATATCCTTTCCGAAGAAGATACGCACAGAATTTAGTCTTTTCTTCTTCTGTGGAATATTCCGGGTCTATCCGCTTTTTTACCATAAGTCTGCGTATACTTTCCTCTTCATCTACGTCTGCCTCTGATAAAGCCTGCGAAATAACATCCGAAGCAATTCCTTTGCGCATAAGGTTCTGTTTTATCTGACGGATACTCTTACTCTTTTGATGTGTTTCAATGTAATTCTCCGCAAAATATTCATCATCAATGAATCTGTGCTTCATCAGCAGATTCATTGTCTTATCAATGATTTCCTCCGGATAATATCCTTCTTTTAATTTGTTACGCAATTCCTGTTCTGTCATACTGCGCCTTGAAAGAAGATTGAGACACCGTTCTCTTGCCCTTTTAGGCAAAATCTCTGTCATAATCTCATTATAATACCCGGAAGACAACATCGAATCCTTTTCAATATGAAAACGCCTTATCTCTCCCTTATATAATGCAATCTCCTCTTCCTGGTTAATTTCTATCCGTGATTTCTTGGAATTTATCTCATTGATATCGGTTATCAGATACTCCACGTTATACCTCTGCTACTGTCTCAGCCGTTTTTTTCTTTTCTTTTGTATCCGTCTTTGTTTCCGTTTCTTCTTTTTCGCCGTCTAACTTGTAATACTCACGAACTTTTTCCGCAATTTCCTGCATAATGTCCGGATTGTCCTTTAAGAACTGCTTCGCATTCTCACGCCCCTGTCCAATCTTATTATCATTATATGCAAACCATGCACCACTCTTGTTAATCACATTGCAATTTACTGCTAAATCCAGAATATCACCTTCTGTTGAAATTCCCTGACCGAACATAATATCAAATTCCGCTTCTTTAAAAGGTGGTGCTACCTTATTCTTAACGACCTTAATTCTGGTACGGTTACCGATTACCTCGCCACCCTGCTTTAAGGATTCCACTCTGCGCACATCCAGCCTGACCGATGCATAGAATTTTAATGCGCGTCCACCGGTGGTTGTCTCCGGATTGCCAAACATCACTCCCACCTTCTCACGCAGCTGGTTAATAAAAATAATAATACAGTTATTCTTATTTACCACAGCAGTCAGTTTTCTTAATGCCTGCGACATCAGTCTTGCCTGAAGACCAACGTGGGAATCTCCCATCTCACCGTCAATCTCCGCCTTCGGAACCAGTGCTGCAACAGAGTCCACAATTACAATATCCACGGCACCGGAACGCACCATGGTCTCGGTAATCTCCAATGCCTGTTCACCATTATCCGGCTGTGATATATAAAGATTATCAATATCTACACCAATATTCTTGGCATACACAGGATCCAGAGCGTGTTCTGCATCAATGAATGCCGCAATACCGCCACGCTTCTGAACTTCTGCAACCATATGTAATGCAACCGTTGTCTTACCGCTGGATTCTGGTCCATATATCTCCACAATTCTTCCCTTCGGCACACCGCCAAGTCCCAGTGCAATATCCAGACTTAGTGAACCGGTCGGAACCGTCTCCACATTCATGTTATTGGCCGAGTCCCCTAATTTCATAACCGTACACTTGCCATACTGTCTCTCAATATTCGCAATGGCTGCATCCAATGCTTTTAATTTATCTTCTTTACCCATAGTCATTCTCCTTAATCGAACTTTTGTTCGTTTTTTCTGTTATTATATTATTATATAAATCTTAAAGTGTCAACTGTTTTTTATCACCTTCTAAAAATTTATACGGGGAAATGAGGCGAAACGCCGCGAATGCAGTACATTACTGCTTTATTAGTGTAACATAAAATGATTGGGTTTGCAAACTTCTTTTTTGCGGGATTGATACATTAGGATTGATATTGGCATAGGAAAATCTATTTCTGCAAATCCCTATGCCAATTTCATTCTTTGAAATGCTTTGAAATGCTAAAATTAGCATAGCAAAATGCATTTCTTCCAATTCCTATGCCAATCATAAATATTCTTTGTCTACCTCATGAAGAGCGCATATCACCTTACGAAATTCCATTCGTTAAAGCGACACCCATTTAATGCCCACCCATGGGTAAAGCAGACCCAAGCTGCCGTCCTTGCTCATGGAGACAATGGTAGTTAAACCATCTTCCTACACATTCTCAATCTGCCAGTCAACCGGCTCTAACCCATTAGCCTTTAAGAATTCATTTGCCTGACTGAAATGCCTGCATCCAAAAAATCCCCTGTAAGCCGATAACGGACTTGGATGTGGTGCCTTCAATATTAAATGCTTTGGATTATTCAGCATTGCCGCTTTTCTTTGCGCCGGACTTCCCCACAACATATATACAATCGGGCGGTCTACTTCATTCAGGACACGGATTGCCGCATCCGTAAACTGTTCCCATCCGATGTCATGATGGGAATTTGCCTGATGTGCCCGTACCGTCAGAACGGTATTTAACATCATGACGCCCTGCTCTGCCCATTTCGTAAGATAACCGTTATTGGGAATATAGCAGCCAAGGTCATCCTGCAGTTCTTTATAAATGTTCACCAGTGACGGTGGAATTTCAACATCCGGTTTCACGGAAAAGCAAAGTCCGTGAGCCTGCCCGACATTATGATAAGGATCCTGACCCAG
>JAQXXN010000116.1 GCA_029226085.1 Thermoflexaceae bacterium | reverse complement strand
AGAAGTAAGATGTGGCTGCGGATAACCCATACGATTCATCAGATCGATGAAAATATCCGTATCCAGTCTCATTTCTCCTTCCAGTTCAACTGCCTTACGCACTCTCTGAACTCTACGTTCCGTATTACTAAAGGTTCCTTCCTTCTCTGCATAGCTTGTACCCGGAAGCACCACATCCGCATACTGCGCTGTTTCTGTCATGAACAAATCCGATACAACGAAGAAATCAAGGCTTTCCAATGCTTTCCTGATGTGGTTCTGGTCTGCATCCGTTACAACCGGGTCTTCACCGAAAATGAAAAGTCCTCTGATTTCCTTGCGGATTGCCGCACCAAATACATCCGTTGCATGTACACCCGGCTTATTGCTAAGCTTAACGCCCCATGCTCTTTCAAACTTGGCAACAACCTCCGGATTCGTTACCTTCTGATAACCTGGAAAATCACCCGGCATTGCACCCATGTCACAGGCACCCTGTACGTTATTCTGTCCACGAAGCGGATTCACACCACAGCCGGAACGTCCAATCTTGCCCACAAGCATTGCCATGTTGGACATGGACATAACGCCTTCTGTACCGGTTGAATGCTCGGTAACACCAAGACAGTAAATGATTGGTGCCTTCTTGGCCTTTGCATACATCAGTGCCGCTTCTCTTAAATGATCCGGATCAATGTGGCAGATCTGGGCTACCTTTTCCGGTGTATATTCTTTTACGATTTCCTTTAATTCTTCAAAGCCTTCGGTTCTGGTCTTAATGAATTCTTCGTCAGCAAGACCTTCATTGATGATTACATTCATCATTCCGTTTGCAAATGCAACATTGGTGCCCGGCTTAATCTTAAGATGGATGTCAGCTCGCTTGGACAAACCGATATCTCTCGGGTCAACCACAATCAACCTTGTGCCACGCTCTACTGCCTGACGAATCTGCATGCCGATAACCGGATGTGCTTCTTCCGGATTGGAACCAACCAGCATGATTACATCCACATCATTGGTAATGTCACTGATTGGATTCGTCATGGCACCGGAACCAAGGGTCATCGCAAGACCGGCAACTGTTGCGGAGTGACATACACGTGCACAGTTATCCACGTTATTCGTACCAAATGCACAACGTACCATCTTCTGAAGCATGTAGCAGTCTTCATTTGGAGAACGGGAACAAGCAAATCCAGCAAGTGCATCGGAACCATACTGCTTCTTAATTTCGGTAAACTTGGATGCAATCAGATCCAATGCCTCATCCCAGCTTGCTCTTTCAAATTCGCCGGTTTCCTTATTCTTAATGAGAGGATATTTTAATCTCTCCGGAGAATGTACAAAATTAAAAGAACCAAATCTTCCCTTTACGCAAAGGAGATTCTTATTGGATGGGCCGTTTGCCGGTTCCACATCCACGATTTCATTATCCTTAACCACCAGATAATACTGACAGCCCGTTGCACAATGCGGACAGGTAGTAAGAACCTTTTCTACCTTACCAACCTGATATTTCTTTCTGTTCTTTGCAACCAATGCTCCGGTCGGACATACTCTTGCACAGTTACCGCAGGATTCACAATCGGTTTCTTTCCAGTCCGGTCCAAACGGTGCATCAATTAATGTTCTTGTACCGATTTTTCCGTTATGAAGGGTACCATTTCCTGCAACCTTGTTACAGGTACTCACACATCTCTGACAGTTGATACATAATTCCGGATAATAGGTTAAGAACGGATTTTCCTTCTTTGCCTCGTATTTTGCCGCACTGCCTTCATAGCAGGACTTGGTAATTCCATATTCATTGGATAAATCCTGAAGACGGCAGTCACCGGACTTACTACAGGAAAAGCATCGTACATCATGATTTGCAAGAAGCATGTTCAGAACCTGCTTTCTGCTGTTAATCACACGTTCGGACTTGGTATTTACTACCATACCTTCCTTTACCTTCGTATTACAGGAGGTAACCAGATGGTCTTTTCCTTCTACTTCAACCACGCACATTTTACATGCGCCGATTTCATTTACATCCTTAAGGTAGCAGAGTGTCGGAATCTTTATGTCCGCTTCCTGCGCCGCTTCCAGAATCGTCAGATTCTCATCTACGGAAAGCTCTCTTCCGTCAATTATGATTTTAACCATTATACTCTGCCTCCTTCCACAACGCCACAGCCAAAGTGGTCGCATCTTAAGCACTTACGGCATTCCTGCATTGCCTCGTCATAGGACATGCCATTTTCAACCGGTTCAAAGTTCGTCTTTCTCTCTCTTGCAGAACGGTCCGTTAAATGAACTCGTCCGTAATGGGTTCTGTCATTCTCCTTTGGCTCCGGTACCTGGATATCATCCAGATATTTGTGATGATATCCCAGATATTCATCAATATTTAAAGCAGCAATCTTACCTGCGCCGATGGCCTTAATAACCGTTGCCGGTCCAAATACACAGTCACCGCCTGCAAATACCTTTTCATAGCCCTTCACTCTGGTAGTCGGCTCTGTCTCAAAGGTCTTTCTTCTTGGATTCACACTATATTTTTCAAACGGTTCAGATACGATATCCTGTCCGATTGCCATGAGAACAACTTCACATGGAACTTCGATTTCTTCTTTATTTGCCTTGGTTACGGATGGCTTGCCCTGCTTGTCATATACACTGATAATCTGCGGCTGTGCCACAAATCCACATACATTTCCTTCTGCATCTGCATTAATGCGAACCGGTGCATTTAATGTAAGAAGTTCAACACCTTCCTCAATGGCACCCTGAATCTCTGACGGAAGTGCAGTCATGTCAATCTGTCTTCTACGATAAATGACTGTAACTTCCTTGGCATTACAACGGATTGCAGAACGTGCACAGTCCATGGCAACATTTCCGCCACCTACCACAACAACTCTCTTGCCGGTATAATCCGGAATATTGCCTCTGCCGATTTCACCAAGCATGTCAACTGCGGAATATACTCCATTGCTGTTTACACCTTCTACATTGACCGATTTACCTACCTGTGCACCGATTGCAATGTATACGGCATTATATTCTTCCAGCAGCTCTTCCATGGTAACATCCTTACCAATGGCTACGTTATATTTTACTTCGATATTTCCCGTGGAAAGAATGGCATTGATGTCCTCATCCAGTCTATCCTTTGGAAGTCTGTAATTCGGAATTCCATAACGAAGCATACCGCCCAGATGGTCACGCTCTTCATAGACAACAACCTTGTGTCCCATGAGTGACAGGAAATATGCTGTTGTAAGTCCGGACGGGCCTCCGCCCACAATGGCAACCTTCTTACCGGTATCCACATTACACTCCGGCACCTTCACTTCATCTGCAGCAATCTGATCTACCGCAAATTTCTTAAGACCACGAATATTTACCGGACTGTCGATAAGGTCACGGCGGCATTTTTCCTCGCAAGGATGCTCACAGATAAATGCACAGGCTGTCGGGAACGGATTATCATGTCGAATCAGATTGATGGCATCTGCATAACGATGCTCGCCAATCAGCGCTATGTATCCCGGGATGTCCACGTTTGCCGGACAATAAGAGATACAAGGAACCTTCTGTCCAATTTCCTCCTGACATCTATGGTTATTAATATGACTCATGTATTCGTCATTAAATAACTCCACACTCTGAAGCACAATATTGGCTGCCTCATAACCAATTGCACAATCTGCCGTATCCTGAATCATTTTAGCCAGATTTACCATATTGTTAAAGGTATCCATGTCCGCCTTACCATCCAGAATCTGACGCATCATGTTCTCGACCTGTTCCAGTCCGTCCCTGCAAGGCACACACTTGCCACAGGTCTGGCTTCTTGCGCTCTGCAAGAAAGAAAGCTGTACTGCGATAGGACAGACTCCCGGTGGGTTTGCCTTAACACGCTTCACGAACTTGTCCAGGAACTTTGTTGTTTTTTCATTCATCTCATTTTTATGTATTACATTCTTTGAGTACATGAAAGCCTCCTTTATTTTCTGCTGCAAATAATAATCGTATATGGTAATATCATACTATATTTTGTGAGTTTATACAATTTAATTATTATTTTAACAAATGGGTACAAAATAATAATACTCTTTGGAAATGAAGGAAACAATAAAAAGAAAAACAAGAATTTTTAGAATTACATTTATGTAAAATTATTTGTCACGGTAATGGGAACCACACTGGGCGATTTCAATCCGTTCTTCTTTTATACGGAATACAATACGGTTTTTATCGTCAATCCTTTTACTCCAGAAACCGCTTAAATCCCCCTTTAATGGTTCTGCCTTACCAATTCCTCCCCGGTAGCCATTACGTTCAATATCCTTTAATAACTGATTAATCCTCCTAAGAGTTTTTTTGTCCTGTTTTTGCCAGTACAAATAATCCTCCCATGCATCATCATGCCATATTTTAATCATGCTCCACCTCAATCAGTTCATGTTCCGTTCCTTTTCCTGCATCTAATTCTGCAGCAGCTTTTTTTAAACGTGCCATATTGACGTCACTATAAAAGGGATCTGTCTTAATTTCAAATGGTAGTCTCTGTTCCCTTAATACCGCTTTCACAAACATATTAATTGCTACGGATACATTCATTCCTGTTTCATTGCAAAAAATTTCAAATTTTTTCTTATCATCACTGTCAATTCGGACACTCAAAATGGATTGTTCCATAATATCACCTCTTTTAATAATTATATGAGAAATGTAATACAATGTCAATATGTAGTAATGCATTTGTTTTAAATTAAGTTTATGCCACAATAGAAAAAGGATGAATTGCAACACGAGAATCCCGTTTGTAAAGCAAGAATCCCATTTTGTAATGGAAAATCCCACTTTGTAAACAAATTTCCCGTTTTGTAAACGAATTTCCCATTTTGTAAGCAAAAATCCATAGTTTATGTATATGAT
>JAQXXN010000115.1 GCA_029226085.1 Thermoflexaceae bacterium | reverse complement strand
ATTTTTTATATTTTTTTCATGCTGATGTATGTGGGAATGTCCATTGTGGCAGGAAGCCTTCTTCCGGCGAATGCACCGGAATGGCTCGCAAGATGTGTCAGCACGGCGATTATTGTTCTGCCGCTTATCTTACTGCTTGTGGCAAAAAAGATTCATCCACGGGAGTTTCTGGGACAGTCAAAGCTTAAAATCACGGATTTGATTCTTGCATATATAGCGGCATACTGTCTGATGCCCACGATTTATTTCATTAATTATATAACGATGTTCTTTGCGAGAAATTATGTAAATGGAATGATGTCGCAGGTTTATGAATATCCACTGGCGATTCAGCTGCTTCTGATTGCATTCATGCCGGCTGTGGCGGAAGAATTTATTTTCCGGGGATTCTTTTACGGAAGTTACCGCAGAAAAAGTGTGATAGGAGGAGCTCTGATGAGTGGGCTGGTGTTCGGACTGGCACACCTTAACCTGAACCAGTTTGCCTATGCATTTGTCATTGGGGCGGCATTCAGCATTCTTTATGAGGCAGCAGATAATATTCTGATACCGGTGACGGCGCATTTTGCCATTAATGCCAATACTGTTTTTTTAATGCAGGCGGCGGATATTAATGTGGAACAGCTTGCAGAAACTTCATCGGCTGATGTAGGAGGAGCAATACCGGCAGGCGTAATTGTTATCATGCTGGCAGTTATATTTGGAATGGGAATACTTGGACTGACACTTTTTGGCGCAATTGTCAGAAATATTGCAGGAAGACATGGAAGACGGGAACTGTTTTGGAATTCACTGAAAAACTGGAAAGATGACATGAAGCCGGCAAATGGAAGATATCTGGACGTTTACATGGTAACAGCGGTTGTGGCAGCAGGATTATACATGATTTTGCTGGAGTTTATGCATTGAAAAGAAATTTAATAATAGAAAAATCTAAAACAAAAAGGAAGATTTAACTTCACTGTTAAATCTTCCTTTTATACTGTGTAATCGATGTTCTGACCAAGATATGGGGTTACGGAAGCTTCCATCATTCTGGTAAGACTGTCGCCATTCTGTTCAATGGCTTCCAATGATTTCTTTACCATGGCAAGTCCGACCGTACTGTCCGTATTCATGGAAGAAGCACCGATGGATAATGCAGATAATGACATATCCATATGTATCACTCCTTTTAATACTTATATTATATAGGAACAGAACCATATTTTCAATAGGATTGGCGTCTTTTTTTGACAAATTTGCTGATATTTCCTGTGCAGGAAGAAAATGATTATGTTATAATGAAAAAAAGAAGATTTTGGTCGGAGGAATGATGATGAATAAAAAAATGAAAATAACGGTATCGGCGGTACTGATGATTACGGTCTTGTGCGTGCTTACATTTAAAGCAGGCGTAATGGTCGGGGCAGCGGACAATGAACCGGGAAGCGTGGGAGATCCCCTGGTAAGTAAAAGCTACCTGGACAGCAGACTGGACGGACTGAGCGGGGTAATGACAAAGGTAACTCTTTCCAAAGGCTCGGTTCTTGTGGCAGCAGAGGGAGCAAGCATGATTGTCTTTTCAGGGAACGGCTCGGTATCAGGGAACGGCTCGGGGCTGATTAATGTAACTACCGGAGAGCTGACGGAAAATGGTCTGAGTCTGGCAAAATATAATACATATTTATTTCCAGATGCGGCGACCACAGTGACGGCAACCTCTACGATGGTTGTCTTTCTGACGGGAACATATAATGTTACACAGTAGCAGGGAACAGGTTTTAGAAAAAATTAATAAAAAATTTATATTCACTAGTAAATCTATACAAAATGGCTCCTTTTTTTTGTGGAAAAGCAATATGGTTTTTTACCCTTTTTTATTGTATTATATATAACAGCAAGGGTGGCGGGAGAGCCACATTTCCAAATTATTTTAGGAGGTTATTATAATGGCTAGTTTATCACTTAGAAACGTAAGTAAGGTATATCCTAACGGTTTCGTTGCTGTTAAGGATTTTAATCTTGAAATCGCTGATAAGGAATTTATCATTTTCGTAGGACCATCAGGTTGTGGTAAGTCTACAACTCTTCGTATGATTGCAGGTCTTGAGGATATCAGCTCAGGTGAATTATGGATTGGAGATAAGTTGGTTAACGATGTTGAACCAATGAACAGAGATATCGCAATGGTATTCCAGAACTATGCTCTTTATCCACATATGACAGTTTATGATAACATGGCATTCGGTCTTAAGTTAAGAAAAGTACCTAAGGCTGAAATTGACAAGTTAGTACATGAAGCAGCTAAGATTCTTGATATTGAACATCTTCTTGACCGTAAGCCAAAGGCTCTTTCCGGTGGTCAGAGACAGCGTGTTGCCATGGGTCGTGCTATCGTTCGTAATCCTAAGGTATTCCTTATGGATGAGCCTTTATCAAACCTGGATGCAAAGTTAAGAGTACAGATGAGAATTGAGATTTCAAAGCTTCATCAGAGACTTGAAACAACAATTATTTACGTTACACATGACCAGACAGAAGCTATGACACTTGGTACAAGAATCGTAGTACTTAAGGATGGTGTTATCCAGCAGGTAGATTCTCCACATAACTTATACAACTATCCACAGAACTTATTCGTAGCAGGATTCATTGGTTCTCCTCAGATGAACTTAATCGATGCTAAGGTAAGCCAGGAAGGCGCAGCTGTTAAGTTAACATTTGGTGAGAATGTGATTACTGTTCCTGAGAAGGAAGCTAAGGCACTTGTTGATGGCGGTTATGTAGGTAAGACAATTGTTCTTGGTATTAGACCGGAAGATTTACATGATGAAGAAGAATTCATTAAGAATTCTCCAGACAGTGTAATTGATGCAACTGTAAGAGTATATGAAATGTTAGGTGCTGAAGTATTCTTATACTTTGATATTGACCAGTATAACTGTACAGCAAGAGTTAACCCTCATACAACAGTAAGACCTGGCGATGCAGTTAAGTTTGCTTTAGATTTAACTAAGATTCATTGCTTTGATAAGGAAACAGAGAAGGTTATCGGCAGATAATTTTTGAAAATTCTGTGAATTTTTGAGGAAATGTACCTAAAAAGTACATTTCCTCTTTTATTTTTGCAAATTTTGCTATAAAATAAGAAAAGGTATGAATGTATTATTTTGTCGAGAGGAGAAAGCGGATGATATCAAATCAGATTTTACAGAATACAATAGATGGATTGAAATCCATTGCCAGAATGGATTTTTGCATTATTGATACAGATGGAGCTGTGCTGGCAACAACCTTTGGAGATGGCAACAACTATAAGGAGGCGGCCCTGAATTTTGTAAATTCACCCGCTGACAGTCAGGTAGTCCAGGGGTGTCATTTCTTTAAGGTGTATGACGACCAGCAGTTAGAATATGTGCTGCTTGCCAGAGGAACAGGGGATGATGTATTTACAATAGGAAAAATTGCTTCGTTTCAGATTCAGAATCTGCTGGTTGCATATAAGGAAAGATTCGATAAAGACAATTTTATAAAAAATCTGCTTCTGGATAATCTGTTGAGAGTGGATATTTATACAAGGGCAAAAAAACTTCATATCGACATTGATGTGAAGCGTGTCGTATATTTAATAGAAACGAAAAATGAAAAGGACATGAATGCTCTTGAAACCGTCCGAACATTATTTGCCACCAAAACCAGAGATTTCATAACCGCAGTTGATGAAAAAAATATTATAATTGTCAAGGAAGTAAAGCCGGGAGAGACTTATGATGATCTTCATAAGACGGCAAATGTGATTCTCGACATGCTGAATACGGAAGCTATGAGCATGGTTCATATTGCTTTTGGAACAATCGTAAATGATATCCGGGAAGTATCCAAGTCTTATAAGGAGGCTAAGCTTGCACTGGATGTGGGAAAGATTTTTTACAGTGACAAGAATGTGGTTGCTTACAGCAATCTTGGAATCGGAAGATTGATATATCAGCTGCCAATTCCTCTCTGTCAGATGTTTATTAAGGAAATTTTTGATGGAAAATCACCGGATGAATTTGATGATGAAACACTTGCAACGATTAACAAATTCTTCGAAAACAGCCTGAATGTTTCAGAAACATCAAGGCAGCTGTACATTCATAGAAATACGCTGGTATACAGACTGGATAAGCTGGAAAAAAGCACCGGTCTGGATCTTCGTGTTTTTGATGATGCAATTACATTCAAAATTGCACTTATGGTTGTAAAGTACATGAAGTACATGGAATCAAGAGAAAATTAGTGTAGTAAGGAGTTCATATGATTATACTTGAAAATGTGAGCAAAACATATTCAACGGGTGTGCCTGCGCTTGATGGTATTGATTTGCGTGTGGAAAAAGGCGAGTTTGTATTTATCGTTGGCAACAGCGGCTCAGGTAAATCGACTTTAATTAAGCTGCTTTTAAAAGAATTGGAGCCAACGGAAGGTAAAATCTATGTCAACAAAAGATTTTTAAATAAAATTACAAGAAGAAAGCTTCCACAGTTAAGAAGGGATATCGGAGTTGTGTTCCAGGATTTCCGTCTTCTGGAGGATCGTAATGTTTATGATAATGTTGCCTTTGCAATGAAAGTTGTTGAAGCACCGAACCGCTTAATCAGGGGACAGGTTCTTTCGATGCTTTCCATGGTAGGACTTTTGGATAAGTACAAGAATTTTCCGAGCCAGATGTCCGGAGGTGAGCAGCAGAGAGTTGCAATAGCGAGGGCACTGGTAAATAATCCATCCATTCTTTTGTGTGATGAACCGACCGGTAATCTAGATCCGGAAAATTCGTGGGAAATCATGAAAGTTCTCGAAGAGGCAAACAGGCGTGGAACAACGGTTGTAGTGGTTACCCATAACATGGAAATTGTCGATGCAATGAAAAAGAGAACGGTTACAATGAATAATGGCAAAATTATCAGTGATGTAAAACAAGGTGGTGGAGTATACTATGAAGATTAGTTCCTTGGGATACAGCATGAAACAGGGATTTAAAAACATCCGCAGAAACAGGATGTTTTCTGTTGCATCGGTTGCAACTATTTCTGCATGTATCTTTTTATTTGGTATTTTTATCTCGATTTTAATGAATTTTGAATATATGTTTCAGGAATTAGAGAAAAATCTATGTGTTACGGTATTCTTTGATGAGGGGATTACGGAAGAGAGAATTGCCCAGCTGGGAGAAGAAATCCGCGTGAGAGAGGAAGTGGACAGTATCCATTATACATCTGCGGAAGAAGCGTGGGAGCAGTATAAAAAAGACTATTTTAAAGGATACGAGGATGCAGTAGAAAGCTTTGGAGATGATAATCCGCTTGCAGGTTCAGCATCTTATGAGATATATTTGAAGGATGCGTCCAGACAGACAGAACTTGTTAATTTTCTGAGTGGTCTGGAAGGTATCCGTGATGTAAAGTACTCGGCATCAACGGCTAGTAATCTCACGGATATTGCTGTCATGATAGGATATATTTCAGCTGCCATTATTATCATTTTGCTGGCAGTATCCATTTTCCTCATCAGTAACACCATAACAATCGGCGTTTCGGTGAGAAGAGAGGAAATTTCCATTATGAAACTTATTGGTGCAACAGACTCTTTTGTTAAGGCACCATTTGTTGTGGAGGGTATTACAATTGGAGTGATTGGTTCGATTATTCCATTGGTTATCATATATTTTGCATATGAGTATGTGATTCAGTATGTCATGAATCGTTTTACGCTTTTTGGCAATACGACGTGGTTCTTGGGAGTGAATGATATATTTAAGGTTCTTCTTCCGGTATCCATTATCCTGGGAATAGGAATAGGTTTTATCGGAAGCCATATTACACTTCGCAAGCATATTAAAATCTAGGGGTACATTATGGTAAAAGTGTTCATAAAAAAATTTGTGGCAGTTGTATGCATATTGCTGGTATTTGTGCCGGCAGTGGTGTATGCCGGCAGCACAAAAGAAGAATTGGACAAGGCACAGGATCAGGAAAAAGAAATAGAAAAAAAGCTTGAGGCGGTACAGGCAACCATTGACAGTCTGAAAGAGGATATTGCCGATACGGAAAAATATATCGAAGAACTGGACAAGGAAATGGACAGTATCACACAGGATATTGTCGAACTGAATGGCCAGATTGACCTTAAGAATGATGAAATTTCCGAAACAACCAAAAAATTAGAAGAAGCAGTGATTACGGAAGAAGAACAGTATGAAGCAATGAAGTTGCGCATAAAATATATGTATGAGAACAGTAATGAAAGCTATTTTGATTTGTTGCTGACAGCCGGAAGTATTTCGGATCTCTTAAACCGTTCAGAATATGCCTCGAAGGTGTATGAGTACGACAGGGTTAAGCTGGATGAATACATTGCAGTCAAGGAGAGCATTGCAGAATATAAGCTGCAGCTGGAACAGGAAGAACAGGAACTCCAGTATTATAAGACAGAGCTGGAAGGAGAGCAGGAGGCAGTTGAACTGCTTCTTAATGCCAAGACGGAAGAGATGAATAAGCTTCAGGCAGATACAAAGGCTTATGAGGCAAAGCAGAAGGAACTGGAAAAAGACAGGGATGCTCTGGATGCATTGATTACAAAGCTGACAAACCAGTATAATGCAGAACAGCTGGCAAAAGCCAATGCTGTTGCCACACAGGAGGCATTGTATTCGAATTCATTATTGCTATGGCCGTGCCCGAGCAGCTATGTAATCAGCTCCCATTTTTCTCTGAATCGAGTCGACCCGGTAACGGGAAGCTACTCAGCCCCGCATAAGGGTACAGATATTGCGGCTTCCACAGGTACTCCGGTCATTGCGGCAGCTTCCGGGCTGGTAACTGCGGCAGGATTTTCTGCCAGCATGGGAAATTATATTGTTATAAGCCATGGTGACGGAATTACTACAAGATATTACCATAACTCCAGTCTGGCGGTGAGTGCAGGGCAGTCGGTTAAGGCAGGACAGACAATCAGTTATGTGGGAAGTACAGGATGGTCAACAGGACCACATCTGCATTTTGAGGTAAGGATAAATGATACACCGGTTGATCCGATGCAGTTTTTTTCGAGGTAAATAGATATGGAAAATAATAATAAGAGTTTTAAAAAAGGCATAATATTAGGAATATCTGTTACATTACTGGTTGTTCTGGTATTGTTTAGTGCCGGGACATGGGGCGGACTGTTTACGATAAATGGCGGAAGTCTAATGAAAAATAATGTTTCTTCTGAAGAATCCAAGGAGAACGAAGATGATTTTGAGAAAAAAGTTCAGAGTAAGGTCCATTCTGTAATGAGAATAATAGATGCGTATTATCTGGAGGAATACGATGAGGATGAGATGCTGGACGGTCTGCTAAAAGGAATGCTGGCAGCGGTGGGTGATCCTTATACCGGATATTATGACAAGGAAAGCTATTCCAGTCTCATGGAATCCAGTCAGGGTGTGTATTACGGAATCGGGGTTGTGGTATCACAGAACATCGAAACCGGTGAGGTATATGTGGTTAATCCATATGAGGACTGTCCGGGTTTTGAGGCGGGGATTCGCCCGGGAGACATTATTTACAGTGTAGGTGATGTGGAAGTAACCGGCATGGATCTGAATGAGGTTGTGGCATTGATACGTGGAGCAGAAGGAACTACGGTTGATATTTCGGTTATTCACGAAGGCGCAGATGTGTTATCGGATCTTGTTGTGGAACGGCGTCAGATTGAAACACATACGGTAGAATATGAGGTTATGGAGAATAATATTGGTTATATTCAGATATCGGAATTTGATACCATAACCACGGAACAATTTAAGAATGCCATGAAAGAACTGGAATCATGTGGAATTAAAGGACTGATTGTAGATTTGAGGGATAACCCGGGTGGAAGTCTGGATACGGTTGTTGATGTTCTGGATGAGTTTCTGCCAAAAGGAATCTACACATACCTGGTGGACAAAAACGGTAACCGGCAGAATTATAAAGGAGCTCATGCTGCTACCTATGATTATCCTATGGTAGTTCTTGTAAATGAAAACAGTGCCAGTGCATCGGAATTATTTACCGGTGCGGTACACGATTATGAAAGGGCCACAGTTGTGGGTACGACTACATTTGGAAAGGGCATTGTACAGCAGATTTTCCCGTTAAGGGACGGAAGCGGTGTAAAAGTTACCATGGCAAAATATTATACCCCGAATGGTGTATGCATTCATAAGACGGGAATTGAGCCGGATGTGGTAGTAGAGCTGGATGAAGGAGAGTATCCGTCAACCGTTGAATATGAGGATGATGAGCAGCTTCAGAAGGCAGTGGAAATATTAACAGAACAGATGAATCAGTAAAATAGTATGGATTTTTAAATTAAGAACCTCCAGCCGGAGTGAACCGCCCAAAAGTTAGATTAGAAATCTAATGATTAGAGATCGGTTCTAATGGCCGGAGGTTTTTATATCTAAAGAACATTTGTTCTGTACAATTTAAGTTTATTCTGTTATAATGTCATATAGATTGCAGACAATAAGAGAAGCAGGTTCATAAAGGAGGACACTTTCATGGATCATTTTGAACTGGTATCGGAATATCAGCCCACAGGAGATCAGCCGGAGGCAATTGAGGCATTGGTTAATGGTTTTAAGGAAGGAAACCAGTTTCAGACACTGCTTGGAGTTACCGGTTCCGGTAAGACTTTTACCATGGCGAATGTGATTACACAATTAAATAAACCAACTTTAATCATAGCTCATAACAAGACACTGGCAGCACAGCTTTATGGGGAAATGAAAGAATTTTTCCCGAATAATGCGGTAGAATACTTTGTATCCTATTATGATTATTATCAGCCGGAGGCATATGTGCCATCCACAGACACGTATATTGCAAAGGATTCGGCAATTAATGACGAAATAGACAAATTAAGACATTCCGCGACAGCAGCATTATCGGAACGGAGTGACGTGATTATTGTAGCCAGTGTATCCTGCATTTACGGTCTCGGTGCGCCTATCGATTATAAGGAAATGGTAATCTCCCTCAGACCGGGCATGGAAAAGGACCGGGATGAATTAATCCGGAAACTGATCGATATCCAGTACGACAGAAATGACATGGACTTTAAGAGGGGAACCTTCCGGGTACGCGGGGACGTGATTGAAATTTTTCCGGTGTATTCCGGGGACACGGCGTTCCGGATAGAATTTTTCGGAGATGAGATTGACCGTATTGCCGAGGTGGATGTGCTGACCGGAGAAATCAAGAATTTCGTAGACCATGTGGCTATTTTTCCGGGTTCCCATTATGTGGTAGCTCCGGAAAAGATGGATGCAGCCATAGAAAGCATCCGGGCGGAATTAAAGGAGAGAATTGCCTACTTTAAAAGTGAAGACAAGCTGATTGAAGCACAGCGTATTGAAGAAAGAACGAATTTTGACATGGAGATGATGAAGGAAACAGGGTTTTGTTCCGGAATTGAGAACTATTCCAGACATTTGTCGGGATTAAAACCGGGAACACCGCCGTATACATTGATGGATTATTTCCCGGATGATTTTCTGATTATAGTGGATGAATCCCATATAACCATACCACAGATACGCGGAATGTATGCAGGCGACCAGTCAAGAAAGTCAACACTTGTGGACTATGGATTCCGGCTGCCGTCTGCCAAGGATAACAGACCGCTTAATTTTGCGGAATTTGAGAGCAAAATCAGTCAGATGATGTTTGTATCGGCAACTCCGTCTGTTTATGAGGCGGAACATGAAATGATGCGGGTTGAGCAGATTATCCGTCCGACCGGTCTTTTGGACCCGAAGGTTACGGTTATGCCGGTTGAAGGCCAGATTGATCATCTGGTATCGGAGGTAAACCGTGAGGTCGCAGCGAAAAATAAAGTGCTTATTACCACATTAACCAAGAAGATGGCAGAGGATTTAACTCAGTACATGAAAGAACTTGGCATTCGTGTAAAGTACCTTCATTCGGATATTGATACGCTGGAACGGGCGAAGATAATCCGCGACATGCGAATGGATGTCTTTGATGTACTGGTGGGCATTAATCTTTTAAGGGAAGGGCTGGATATTCCGGAGATTACCCTGGTTGCAATCCTGGATGCGGATAAGGAAGGATTTCTTCGTTCAGAGACCTCACTGATTCAGACAATCGGGCGGGCTGCGCGTAACGTGGACGGACACGTCATTATGTATGCAGACAACATGACGGATTCCATGAAGAACGCCATTGAGGAAACCAACCGAAGAAGAGAAATCCAGCAGAAATATAACGAAGAACATGGAATTACGCCGGCAACCATCAAGAAGGCTGTCAGAGATCTGATTAGCATATCAAGGGCGGCGGATGAGACAGAAAGCAATGAAAAAGAACTGGAATCCATGAGCGAAAAAGAACTGCAAAAGCTTGCACGGGAAATTGAAAAGAAGATGCATAAGGCGGCTGCAGAGTTGAATTTTGAAGAGGCGGCACAATTAAGAGACCGTATGATTGAAGTAAAGAAACAGCTTCAGGAGTTATGAAGATTTTAGAAGAGATAAGTTGAAGGTGGAGAAATGGCAAAGAAACAGATTGAATATGATAAGGAAAAACAATATATAAGAATCAGGGGAGCCAATGAGCATAATTTAAAGAATCTTTCCGTTGACATTCCAAGAAACCAGCTGGTGGTCTTAACAGGCTTAAGCGGTTCGGGAAAATCTTCCCTGGCATTCGACACTATTTATGCGGAAGGACAGAGACGGTACATGGAATCTCTTTCCTCGTATGCCAGGATGTTTCTGGGACAGATGGAAAAACCCAATGTGGAAAGCATTGAGGGTTTATCACCTGCAATATCCATTGACCAGAAGTCAACGAATAGAAATCCGCGTTCCACGGTGGGAACCGTAACGGAGATTTACGATTATCTGCGTTTGCTATATGCAAGAATCGGTATTCCGCACTGTCCGAACTGCGGCAGGGAGATTAAGAAACAGACCATTGACCAGATGGTAGACCAGATTATGGATTTGCCGGAAAGAACCAGAATACAGCTGCTTGCACCGGTTGTAAGAGGGCGCAAGGGAGAACATGTAAAGCTCTTTGAACAGGCGAAGAAAAGCGGTTATGTCAGGGTCAGAGTGGACGGAAGTATTTATGAATTATCCGAAGAAATAAAACTGGATAAGAACAAAAAGCATAATATAGATATCGTGGTAGACAGAATAGCTATTAAGCCGGGAATTGAAAAGCGTCTTACGGATTCCATTGAAAATATCATGAAATTATCGGATGGATTAATGACTGTGGATGTAATTGACGGAAAGGAGCTTCATTTCAGCCAGAGTTTTTCCTGCCCGGACTGCAATATTAGTATACCGGAAGTGGAACCGCGCAGCTTTTCCTTTAACAATCCTTTCGGTGCCTGCCCGGAATGCTTCGGTCTTGGTTATAAGATGGAATTTGATTTAAGGCTGATGATACCGGATGAGTCACTGAGTATTGACGAGGGAGCAATTGTAGTGCTGGGATGGCAGTCAGTTACGGAGAAGACCAGTTATACACGGGCAATCATGGAAGCTTTGGCAAAGGAGTATGATTTTTCACTGAGTACGCCGTTTAAAGACTATCCACCGCATATCCGGGATATTATCGTCAATGGTACCAATGGACATGTGGTTAAGGTTTATTATAAAGGACAGCGTGGAGAAGGCGTATATGATGTGGCATTTGAGGGCCTGCTCCGGAATGTGGAGCGAAGATACAGGGAAACATCCGGTGAATCAACAAAACAGGAATATGAGTCTTTCATGCAGATTACACCTTGTAAAGAATGTCACGGACAGAGGCTAAAGAAAGATGCACTGGCGGTTACCGTTGCAGGTAAGAATATCCATGAGATTACATCCATGTCCATAAGGAATCTGGTAAAATTCATGGATGAAATGAAACTTACGGACAGGCAGATGTTAATCGGTGGACAGATTCTTAAAGAAATAAAAGGACGTATCGGATTCCTGATGAATGTGGGACTGGATTATCTCAGTCTTTCCAGGGCAACGGGAACACTGTCAGGCGGTGAGGCACAGCGTATCAGACTGGCAACACAAATTGGCTCGGGACTTGTGGGAGTGGCATATATACTGGATGAACCGAGTATCGGTCTTCATCAGAGAGATAATGATAAGCTGTTAAATACCCTGACCCACCTCAGAGACCTTGGCAATACATTAATTGTGGTGGAACATGACGAAGATACCATGCTTGCAGCAGACCATATCGTAGATATCGGACCTGGGGCGGGAGAACATGGCGGAAGAGTGGTTGCCCAGGGAACTGCCGAGGAAATCATGGCGAATAAGGATTCCATTACGGGAGCGTATTTGAGTGGCAGAATTAAGATACCGGTTCCTGAGAAAAGGAGAAAACCGACTGGCTTTATTACCATAAAAGGAGCCCGGGAAAACAATTTAAAAAATATAGATGTGGATATTCCTCTGGGAGTATTTACCTGTGTAACCGGTGTTTCAGGTTCCGGTAAAAGTTCGCTGGTAAATGAGATTTTATATAAGCATCTTGCAAAAGATCTAAACAGGGCAAGAGTTATTTCCGGTGATCATGATGATATTCTCGGAATTGATCAGCTGGATAAAGTAATAGATATCGACCAGTCGCCAATTGGAAGAACACCGCGTTCTAATCCGGCAACCTATACCGGCGTGTTCGATCAGATCAGGGATTTATTTGCCAATACATCGGATGCCAAGGCAAGAGGCTATCAGAAGGGAAGATTCTCCTTCAATGTGAAGGGTGGAAGATGCGAAGCATGCTCCGGTGACGGTATTATTAAGATTGAGATGCATTTTCTTCCGGATGTATATGTGCCGTGTGAGGTGTGCCATGGGAAACGGTATAATCGTGAAACGCTGGAAGTAAAGTATAAGGATAAAAGTATCTATGATGTATTGGACATGACCGTTGAAGAAGCAGTAAGGTTTTTTGAAAATGTTCCTTCCATTAAGAGAAAGATTGAAACCATGAATGATGTGGGACTTTCCTATATTAAACTGGGTCAGCCTTCCACGGAGCTGTCCGGTGGAGAAGCACAACGTATCAAGCTGGCAACGGAGCTTAGTAAGAGAAGTACGGGAAAGACCATATATATTCTGGATGAGCCGACAACGGGACTGCATTTTGCAGACGTGCACAAATTAGTAGAGATTCTTCAGAAACTTGCAGAGGGCGGTAATACGGTTGTTGTGATTGAACATAATCTGGATGTGATTAAAACAGCCGATTATATCATTGACATGGGACCAGAAGGAGGAGACCGCGGAGGTACGGTAATTGCCAAGGGAACGCCGGAGGAAGTTGCTATGGTTGAGCAGTCCTATACGGGACGGTATCTGAAAAAATATTTGAAAAAGTAGAAGCTGACGATTGTTGTATTGAAAGAATTAATGTATAATAAATATATTATGCATTAAAGAAAGCTGATGAATACGGAAGAAGAGATATGAATCAGACGATAAAGGAGTTCCCAATGAGTAAATATTCAATCGTAATGCCTGCAGCAAACGAAGAAAAAACAATTCAGTCAACCATTGAACAGATCATGAACATGGAAGGCAGACCGCTTCATCTCTATGTTGTAATGGATGATTATTCCAAGGATTCCACGGAGCAGATTATTCGTGAGGCAATGAAAACTTATGACAGGCTGCATTTGGTTTATTATAAAGAATCGAAAGGTGTGGCAACATGTTATCTGTATGGATTTCAGGTAGCAATTGATGAGGGTGCTGATTTTATTATTGAGATGGATGCCGGCGGAAGTCATAATGTTAAGGATATTCCTAAATTTCTTGAAAAACTGGATGAGGGATACAGCTGTGTCTGGGGTTCCCGCTTTATCAAGGGAGGCGGGGTAAAGGATCTTCCGCTTTACCGGTTGTTTTTAAGCCGTGGAGGAACTATTTTATCCAATACGGTTCTTGGTACACATTTAAAGGATATGACCAGTGGATTTGAAGCATTTAAGGCCGATGTATTAAAGCAGATGAACCTGGATATGTTCCTTTCAAGAGGACATATGTATCAGACGGAGATGCGCTATTATTGCAGAAATGAAAAGTCAGTGGAAGTTCCCATTGTCTATCAGGGGTCGGATACGGTGTTGAAGTTTAAATCGGTTACGGAAGCACTGGATATTTTATTCCGTTTAAAGGAATACGAAAAAGAAGTGAAAAAGAAGACAGGATGTAGAGATGAAGGTTAAATATTTAATTCTTGGAGCAGGTCCTGCAGGTCTGACATTTGCCAACTGCCTTATGAGAAAAGGGGAGAACTCTTTTCTGGTATTGGAAAAGGAACCGCAGGCAGGCGGATTATGTAAAAGTACAATGGTGGACGGACAGGAACTGGATACCGGAGGAGGACATTTTCTGGATGTAAGGAGACCGCAGGTAGTTGATTTTCTGTTTTCCTTTATGCCACAGGAAGAGTGGAACCAGTTTGACAGGGATTCCAGAATTTATATACACGATACTTACATTGGTCATCCATTTGAGGCAAATATCTGGCAACTCAACGAAACGCTGCAGGAGATGTATCTGGAATCAATTAAGGCAGCCGGATGTAATAATCATAAGAAACAGCCGGAGAAATTTACCGAATGGATATACTGGAAACTGGGAACGGCAATTGCAGATAATTACATGCTGCCATACAATCGTAAAATGTATGGGGATGCACTGGATGAACTGGGAACATACTGGCTTGAAAAATTACCGAATGTGTCTTATGAAGAGACTTTGTTAAGCTGTAAGGAACATAAGGCATACGGAACTCAGCCGGGTCATGCCAGATTTTACTATCCGAAACAATATGGATTTGGCGAAGTGTTTCGAAGAATGGCTCAGGAACTTGGGGACAGAATCCAGTATAATGTGGCGGTTGAGAGTCTGGATATCGCACAGCGTAAAGTAAATGAGACATTGGAAGCGGATGTCATTGTTACCACAATTCCATGGACAGGAATAAAGCAGATAAAGGGTCTTTCCGATGCTATCCTGGAAAAGATAGGACAGTTAAAACATATCGAAATCTACGTGGATTATTTTCCGGAAAAAATGGATTCGGATGCGCAGTGGATTTATTATCCGGATGAGAACATTGTTTATCACAGAATTCTTGCAAGACATAATTTCCTTCCGGGAGCAAAAGGTTACTGGACAGAAACTAATGCCTGTCGGAGAGAGAAGATGGGATTACAGTCGGATACATCGTTTTATAATGAATATGCGTATCCGTTAAATACCATCGGGAAAAATGAAATCATGCAGGAAATTCTTGAAAAAGCCGGGCAAAACTCGGTATATGGACTTGGAAGATGGGGAGAGTGGCAGCATCATAATGCCGATCTGGTGATTGACAAAGCGATGAAGCTGGCAGAAATTCTATAAAGTCTTCCATAAAACTGAACAATCTAAAGTGAGAATATCTTGACAAAATTCCATCATAAGGTTATTATGTGACAGTAAAAAGCCGTAAAGGCAAATGAGGAATTTTTATGAAAAAGACATTTAAGAAAGTTGTGTCTCTTGCACTTATTGCAGTAATGGCTTTATCAACTGCAGCATGTGGAAGCAAGCAGACAAACAGTGCAGGCTCTGATTCAACTGCTACATTTAAGATTGGTGGTATCGGACCTACAACAGGCAGTGCATCCGTTTACGGAATCGCTGTTCAGAATGCAGCAGAGTTAGCAATTAAGGAAATTAATGAAGCCGGTGGTATCAACGGATATCAGGTTGAGTTAAACTTCCAGGACGATGAAGCTGATCAGGAAAAGGGTGTTAATGCATATAATACATTAAAGGACTGGGGAATGAATCTTCTTCTTGGTTCCGTAACAAGCGGTTCCTGTGTTGCAGTTGCAGCAAAGACAGCAGAAGATAACATGTTCCAGCTTACACCATCAGGTTCAGCAGTAGATTGTGTAGCAAATGATAATGCTTTCCAGGTATGTTTTACTGACCCTAACCAGGGTATTGCAGCTGCCCAGTATATTGGACAGAATGGCATGGCTTCCAAGGTAGCAGTTATTTATGACAGTTCCGATGTTTATTCATCCGGTATTTACGAGAAGTTTGCCGGTGAAGCAGCAAACCAGCCATTTGAAATCGTTGCAACAGAGAGCTTTACAGCAGATAATAAGACAGATTTCTCCGTTCAGTTACAGAATGCAAAGACAGCAGGTGCTGAACTGGTATTTTTACCGATTTATTACAGCGAAGCAACGCTAATTTTAAATCAGGCAGCTTCTATGGAATATGCACCAACATTCTTTGGATGTGACGGACTTGACGGTATTCTTTCTGTGGAGAATTTTGATAAGTCTTTGGCAGAGGGCGTTATTCTTCTGACACCTTTTGCAGCAGATGCAGCAGATGAAAAGACACAGAAATTCGTTGCAGACTATGAAGCAGCTTATGGTTCTACTCCAAATCAGTTTGCAGCAGATGCATATGATGCAATTTACATCATGAAGGCAGCTATTGAAAAGAGCGGTGCTACTCCGGCTGATGGCGTATCAGGAATCTGCGACAAGCTTAAAGGAGCTATGACAGAAATTACTGTTGACGGTCTTACTGGTGCCGGTATGACATGGGAAGCTACCGGTGAGGTAAACAAAGAGCCAAAGGCAATGGTTATTAAGGACGGTGCTTACTCATTAATTCAGTAATGCTTTTTATGAATTAATCTGAATATTGGAAATCCAATGAACCAAAGGGGGTTTGTTATTAAAACCCCCTTGTTTTTTAACTTATTGAAATGTTTTGTAAATACGTATCTATATACGAGGTAAAAGAATGGATTTTTTAGCATATTTAATTAACGGTTTAAGTTTGGGAAGTATATATGCCATTATTGCACTGGGCTATACAATGGTGTATGGTATCGCCAAAATGTTGAATTTTGCCCATGGGGATGTAATTATGGTAGGAGGCTATGTGATTTTTGTTGCGGTTAGCAACATGGGGCTTCCACCGGTCTTAAGTGTTATTCTGGCGATGGTGTTATGTACCATTCTGGGTATTACAATTGAAAAAATTGCATACAAACCTTTGAGGAATGCTGCATCATCACTTGCAGTACTGATTACTGCCATCGGTGTAAGCTATTTTCTTCAAAATGCAGCGTTGTTGATTTTTGGTTCTAATCCAAAGACATTCACTTCCGTTGTATCTCTTCAAACCATCAAATTATTTGATGGACGTATTACGATTTCAGGTGAGACAATAGTGACAATTATCTCCTGTATTATTATTATGGCAGGACTGATATTGTTTATAAATAAAACAAAGGCTGGTCAGGCAATGCTTGCTGTTTCTGAAGATAAAGGAGCAGCACAGCTTATGGGTATCAATGTAAATGCAACAATTTCTCTTACGTTTGCAATTGGTTCTGCACTTGCAGCAATAGCAGGTGCACTGTTATGTTCTGCATATCCGCAGCTTACCCCATATACGGGTTCCATGCCGGGTATCAAGGCATTCGTTGCAGCGGTGTTTGGTGGAATTGGTTCCATTCCGGGAGCATTTATTGGTGGAATTATTCTGGGTATTATTGAAATTCTGAGTAAAGCATATATTTCATCCAAGTTATCGGATGCCATAGTGTTTGCAGTATTAATTATTGTTCTACTTGTAAAACCAACGGGTATTCTCGGTAAGAAAATACAGGAAAAGGTATAGGAGGTGAAGGCAGCATGAAGAAATTCAATTTTAGCAGGGCAACAAAAGACAATTTGTGGACATATGGAATCGTCCTGATTGTTTCATTAATCACGGGATTTCTTTTAATGACGGGAAATATGTCGAGTCTCATGAAGGGACTTCTGGTTCCGATTTGTTCGTATGTTATTCTTGCAGTATCACTGAATCTGACGGTTGGCATTCTGGGTGAACTCAGTCTGGGACATGCGGGATTTATGTGCGTGGGCGCCTTTACAAGTGCTTTTTTCTCTAAAATAACACAAAATATCATTACGGTTGATGCATTACGGTTTGTGATTGCGATTATTATCGGTGCTGCTTTTGCAGGTCTGATGGGAATTCTCATTGGAATGCCGGTTCTTCGTCTGAAGGGTGATTATCTTGCCATAGTAACTCTTGCATTCGGAGAAATTATTAAAAATGTTATTAATGTATTATACATAGGTATTGACAGCAGGGGACTTCATTTTTCCATGAAGGATACCTTGTCACTGGGGCTGGAAGAAGACGGTGAAGTAATTGTTAAAGGTGCGCAGGGAATTACCGGTACACCACAGGATTCTAATTTCTTTGTAGGTGTAATTCTCATATTTATTACGTTATTCATCGTACTGAATCTGATTAATTCCAGAGACGGACGTGCAATCATGGCAATTCGTGATAATCTCATTGCTGCCGAATCGGTTGGAATTAATATTACAAAGTACAAATTAATGGCATTCTCCATTTCAGCAGCACTGGCAGGGGCGGCAGGCGTGCTTTATGCCCATAATCTGAACAGTCTCATGGCAACACCGAAGAATTTCGGTTATAATATGTCCATTATGATACTGGTCTATGTTGTACTGGGTGGTATCGGAAATATTAAGGGTTCGGTAATTGCAGCTGTTCTTTTGACCATTCTTCCGGAAATGCTTCGTGGAATGAATAATTACCGTATGCTTATTTATGCAATTGTATTAATTGTTATCATGCTCTTTAACTGGAGTCCGAAATGTCTTGAATGGAGAGATATATTCATGGAAAAATATATCAGACCAAGGTTTAACAAAAGAGTATCCAAGGAGGTTGAGTAGTTATGGCATTACTGGAAACAAAAAATTTGGCAATCTCTTTTGGCGGACTCAGGGCAGTGGATGGATTTAACATTAAAATTGAACAGGGACAGCTTTATGGACTGATTGGCCCGAATGGTGCCGGAAAGACAACAATTTTCAATCTTCTTACCGGTGTATATAAGCCTAGTGAGGGAAAGATTTTTCTGGACGGAGAAGATATCACGGGGAAGAAAACCATTGACATAAATAAAGCCGGAGTTGCAAGAACCTTTCAGAATATCCGGTTGTTTAAAAAACTTTCCGTGAAGGATAATGTCAAAGTCGGACTTCACAACAGTTATCATTATTCTACATTATGCGGAATATTCCGTCTGCCAAAGTACAGGAAAGTGGAAGCGGAGATGAACGAAAAAGCAATGGAACTGCTTAAGGTTTTTGATCTTGATAAGGATGCAGAGACAACCGCTGAGAATCTGCCATATGGAAAGCAGAGGAAACTGGAAATAGCAAGAGCGCTTGCCACAAATCCAAAGTTGCTTTTGTTAGATGAGCCGGCAGCCGGAATGAATCCAAATGAAACAATGGAGCTTATGAATACAATCCGGTTTGTTCGTGATAAATTCCAGATGACAATCCTTCTGATTGAGCATGACATGAAGCTGGTATCGGGAATCTGTGAGGAACTGACGGTACTTAATTTTGGTAAAGTACTTGCACAGGGAAAAACAAGTGATGTTTTAAATGACCCTGAGGTTATAAAGGCATATCTTGGTGAATAGGAGGAAATATCATGGCAATGCTTACAATTAATGACCTGGAAGTTTACTATGGTATGATCCAGGCTATCAAGGGAATTTCTCTGGAGGTTAATCAGGGAGAAGTAATTGCACTCATTGGTGCAAACGGTGCAGGAAAGACGACAACTCTTCATACAGTCACCGGCCTTCTTTCACCGAAGAAGGGTTCCGTAATCTTTGAAGGAACGGATATTACAAAAGTACCGGCACATAAGATTGTTTCCATGGGAATGGCACATGTTCCGGAAGGAAGAAGAGTTTTTGCAAATCTTACGGTATATCAGAATCTTAAAATGGGGGCATATACCAGAAAAGACAGCAATGAAATTAATGAGACGTTAAAAAAGGTATATCAAAGGTTCCCAAGGCTGGAAGAAAGAAAAAATCAGGTTGCCGGAACACTTTCCGGCGGCGAACAGCAGATGCTTGCCATGGGACGTGCACTGATGTCTCATCCGAAAATTATTTTAATGGATGAACCGTCCATGGGACTTTCACCGATATTTGTTAATGAGATTTTTGATATTGTTAAGGAAATATCTGCAAGCGGAACGACAGTGCTTCTTGTAGAACAAAATGCAAAAAAGGCCCTGTCCATTGCTGACCGTGCATATGTACTTGAAACAGGCAAGATTGTTCTTGAGGGAAAAGCTGAAGAACTTCTTAATAATGATTCCGTTAAGAAAGCATATCTGGGAGAATAACATATTCTTATAATAAAATGCCGCACTAAGCCAGTGCGGCATTTTCATTAAAAGAATTTACGGGAATAGAATTAGTAACCGTAATACATTTCCATGATTTCTTTTAACTGCGCCATTGTTTCAGGATCCCGTAAAAGCAGGACTGTTCCGAGAAACATGATGCCGGATAAAAAGATGGCAATTCCGCCAAATGTAATACCCAGTACATTTTGAAGATGAAATTTTTCAAAATTAATTCTTGATATAATTCCTAAGGTGATTGCAGCAATGCCAAAAAGAATGCCCGGAATGATAAACATGCTCATTGGAATTGCGATGACTCCTGCAATCAGGGCAACCAGGGCAACCTTGTCACGATATAGAGACGGGCGGGTATTTTGATTTTCTGTGTTATAAAATTGTTCTTCCATTATGTAAACTCCTATATCCAATTAATAATTCAGGTTCTTTTCAATATTATCATAATCCAAG
This sequence comes from Thermoflexaceae bacterium, assembly GCA_029226085.1. GTDB lineage: Bacteria > Bacillota > Clostridia > Lachnospirales > Lachnospiraceae > MGBC120314. The sequence continues at coordinate 501 of JAQXXN010000115.1, read as the reverse complement.
CCTTGCGACAATCCCAATAATCAATTATAATGTTTATTTAGATTCGAAAGAATGAAAACAGAGTAATGAGGTAAATAATGGATATTATTAAAAAAATAGCAGACGAATTAAATATCAGGGTTTCCCAGGCAGAAGCAGCAGTTCAATTAATTGATGAAGGCAATACGATTCCGTTTATTGCACGATATCGAAAAGAAGTTACAGGCTCCTTAAATGATGAAGTCTTAAGGAATCTGGATGAACGGTTAAAATATCTGCGTAGTCTGGAAGAAAGAAAACAGGCTGTTCTTTCCAGCATTGAAGAACAGGGAATGCTCAGTGAGGAATTAAAGGAGCAGATACTTGCGGCTGAAACAATGGTTCTTGTGGAAGATTTATACCGCCCATATAAGCCTAAGAGAAGAACCAGGGCAACCATTGCAAAAGAAAAGGGACTGGAACCGCTGGCAGACCTGATTATGCTGCAGATGACCAAGGAACCGGTGGAAGAATCGGCAAAGG